>JBOGTC010000020.1:0-28594 GCA_050692055.1 Candidatus Limnocylindria bacterium
TGCCACGCCCAGCAGCTGAAGCGGCGTGATGCTCGCGCCGAGCAGCGCCCCGGCGACCAGCGGCAGCGCCAATGACCCGGCGCCGCTGAGCGCGGTGACGAGGCCCATGCTGCCGAGCGCCATGCCGCGATAGAGCGCTGCGACACCGCTCCCGCCAGACCCGCTGCCAGGCCGATGCCGGCGGTCGCCGGATCCGGAAACTCGGGTTGGACGACGGCAACGATCGCAAGGAGGGCGAGGAGGCCCACCAGGTGCGCGCCGGCGACCACCACCAGGGCGCCGGCTCGCCGAGCCGCGAGCGCGCCACCGAAGTCGCCCGCGCCGAACGAGATTGCCGAGAGGGCGCCGAACAGGACGCCGGACGGTGGCATCGCGACCTCGCTGCTGATGGCCGCGTGCCCGAGGCCAGAGCCGGGCGGCGGTCCGAGGCCCGACTGTAACCTACGGTCCTCGTCGAGGGCCCGGTCCCATCGGGCCATTGGCCACGCCACCCGGCGCGTCCTATGCTTCGCTCGAGGACCGGCGTAACCCGAGCCGCCGGCATGGGGAGGACGAAACCTGATGATTGAACCGACCGCGGGCAGCGCCACGACGCGCCGATCTCTGCCCACATCGCGCGGGCTCGTCGTGGCGCTGGTGGCGCTGCTGGCCGTCGCCATCGGGGCGGTCGCCGGATCCTTCCTGATGACCGGCCGCGCGACGGGGATGGGAGCCGGAGCGAGCTATGTCCCGGCCGACGTCGCCATGTACTTCGAGCTGCGCGCCATCCCCTCCGCCGACCAGGACGCCGCGCTCCGCGAGTTCCTGGCGCACTTCCCGGTCACTGGTCTCGACGCCGATCGACCGCTCATCGACCAGGTGGCGGACAGGCTCGACGAAGCGCTGTCGGACGGCGACCTGCCGTTCAGCTACGAGGAGGACGTGGCTCCGTGGTGGGACGGACGCGTGGCCATGGCCGTCACCGACTATCCGTCGATGACCGAGTCGATGTCCGGCGCCATGCCCGGCTTCACCGTCCTCTTTGGCGTGACCGATGCGGCCGCTGCCGGGGCCACGGCGGATCGCCTACGTGCTGAGGCCGAGTCGGAGGGGGCCGCGTTCAGCTCGACCGAGCACCGGGGCACCACCGTCTGGTCCTTCTCGGATGCAGCCCAGCCGTTTGCCTACGCGCTCGCCGCGGATCAGCTCATCCTGGGCGCCAGCCTTGTCGACGTCCAGGAGGCGCTGGACGTGCGAAGCGGGGAGGGCGACGCGCTTGCGGCCAGCGAGGAGGTGCAGCGCCTCGCCTTTCGCCTGCCGGACGATTACATCGCCTTCGGCTTCACGAGCGTCGAGGCCATCATCGAGACGGCGGAGGAGGACCTCGCCGCGCTGGCGCCGGAGATGGCCGGCCTGTACGAGGCCCTGCTGGCAGGGCAGCCGAAGATGGGGCTCATGGCCGTCACCATGACGGCGGACCGCATGACGTTCTCGGGCGTGGGTGACGCTCCGACCGGTGCCTTCGCGGCGGAGAATCACGACCGCGGGCTGGCATCTGCCGTTCCGGGCGATGCGCTCGTCTACGTGGACGGCGGCAACGTGGGCACCAGGCTGTCCAAGCTCGTCGAAGCGGCGAAGTCGGCGGCCAACGAGGTGCCCGAAGCGGCGGAGCAGCTGGCGCAGATCGAGGCGGCGCTCGGCGCCGAGCTCGAGGAGCTGGTCGAGTGGATCGGCGATGCGGCCCTGGTCATCGGCTCCGACGGCAGCGAGCCCTATGCCGGCCTGGTCATCACCCCGACCGATGCGGACGCTGCCCAACGCCGGCTCGACCAGCTGAGCACGCTCGCTGGCCTGGCGGCATTCGACGGCAGCACCGACGTGACGGTCACGGAGGAAACGGTGGCCGGGGCAACGGTCACGACGATCGAGCTCGCCGTCCCCGATCCATTCGGCGGCTTCGGGATGCCGATGGCGCCGGAGACGGGGATCGCGCTGCAGTACACCCTGGGCGACGACCGTGTCCTCATCGGCCTCGGCGAGTTCGTGGAGCGCTCGCTCCTGCTCGAGGCGGGCACCTCGCTGGCGGACGACGAGCGGTTCCGCGGCGCCGTGGAGAGCGTCGGCGGCTTCACGAACGCCGGCACCGCCTGGCTGAACCTTGCCGGTACGCGCGAGACGATCGAGACGGCGGTCGGCCTTATGCTTCCGCCCGGGATGATGGCGGGCTACGAAACCGACGTGCAGCCGTGGCTGCTGCCGCTCGACTACCTCGTGGGCGTATCGATGCTCGACGGCGAAGCGTTCGTGCAGGACGGGGCGCTGGTCGTTCGTTGAGCGGCGAGTTGCCTCCGTCCCTGGCGCGGCTGGCGTGGGATCGCGACGCCACGCCGACGCCGGACGGCGTGGCCGCGCGCCTGCGCGAGGAGGGCGTGGAGCCGTACGCCTGGAGCAACGCGCCCGGCGATCGGTATGGCGGCCACGCCCACGGCTACACCAAGCTGCTGATGTGCGCCGCCGGCTCCATCACCTTCCTCATCGGTCCAGAGCGGATCCCGATCCAGCTCACCGCGGGAGATGGCTTCGTCCTGCCGGCCGGGATCGAGCACGCCGCCGATGTCGGCCCGGAGGGATGCACCTGCCTGGAGGGCCATCGGCCCTAGCCGCGCTGGAGATCGCTGGGCTCGGCGCGGACCGAGGCGGATCGAACCGCTGAGCGCGCCTCGACCTCGTACTCGTTGTCCCGGTACCAGTGCCCTCCGGCACGCTGCGCCCGCCAGCCGGCGAGCAGGTAGCGCAGCGCGAAAGGCAGGCCATGCCGCTCCCACTGCCGCACGTGCGCGAGCTCGTGCGCGAGCTCCGCATCGGTCAGGTCTCGCCAGGCGAGAATGTGCCGCCCAAGCGTGATCGCCAGCCAGTTGCTGAGCATCAGCCGGCCCAGGCCGCGCAGCCATGGCAAGACGTGCAGCCGATGCTCAGGCATCGGGCCGCAGCAGGAGATCGCGGCGGTCGCCCCAGCGCTTGAGGAAACGGTAGAAGTTGCGCTTGCTGAGCCGATCGCGCTCCTCGGGGGGAAGCGACGCAAAGGCGCGATGCTCGTGTCGAAGCAGTGGCAGGGGCTCGGTGCGAATCGCTCGCCAGGCTGCCGCGCGCACGGCGAAGCTGAAGTCGAGGTCCGCGTTGCGATAGAACCGATAGCGGTGGTCGAAGGCCTCGACCGCGCGCAGCGCCTCGCGTCGGATGGCGAGGCAATAGCCCTCGACGGCATCGACCTCCCCCGGCGGGGCGTCCACGAACTGGCGCCCCGTGCCGCTGGTCACGCCCCATCCACCGGCGATGCCCACGCTCGGGTCTTCGAACGCGCGCAGCAGGGGACCGATGACGTCGCCGGTCGGCTCGAGCGACGTGTCGAGCAGCACCGTGACCGCGCCGCGCGAGCGGCGCAGCCCCAGGTTGTGTGCATCGGCCCAGCCGAGCCGAGCGCTGGTGGGCAGGACGATCGCTGGCGTGGGCAGCGGCGCTCCTACCAGGACGGCGTCCAGGTCGAACGTCGGCCCGTTCGCCACCAGCACCAGCTCCCAGCTGCCCGACTGCGCGTGGTCCGAAAGCCCGCGCAGGCATCGGGCGAGGTCGTCTGGATGGTCCTCGGCGACGAGCTGGAGCGAGGCGTCAACGATCGGCGGCTCATCGAGCAGGCTGGCGAGATCTTCCGCGCGCGCATAGCCGGTGCGGACAGGGGACGCCGGAAGCGCGGGACGCGCGGTGGAGCCCGCGGGCCCGTCCTGCACCTGCCAGCCGAGATCCGCCAGCTGGTCGCGGAGCTGGTCTGCGCGATCGAAGTCGCCAGCGGTGCGGGCATCGGCGCGGATGTCGAGCAGACGGCGAACCTCGTCGGGGAGCGGCTCGCTCACGGGTGGTCGGCTCCTGATCGTACTGCCGCCCCTGCCCGAAAGTACCGGGTCGGCGGAGGGCACCTCAACCTTACTATCCGACCACGAGCCGCGCTCACCGCACTGCCCTGGGAGTGCGCTCCGTCCCAAGTGCCCTCAGGAGGACCAGTACCAGACATGATGACCAACGAGGTCGGGAAGCTCCTCACCGCGGCCGAGGTCGCGGACATGCTGCATCTGCACGTCAACACCGTGAAGCGCCTTGGCGACCGCGGCGAGCTCCCGTTCTTCCGGGTCTGCAAGCGTGGCGATCGGCGCTTCCGCTACGACGACGTGCTCGACTTCCTGCGCCGAGCCAAGTAACCAGCCGCCCGTATTCCATGCTTGTCCCGGCTGCCCACGCCGGGGCTGGCAGCCCTGTCAGGGGGCGCGCGACGACCGTCGAGGTGCCGCTTTCTCGGCGGTCGTCTGCTGTCTGTGCATAATCGAGCATCCATGACAGATGAACCGACCCTGCGCCTGGCCGAGGGCAGGCGCCTGCTCGACAGCGGCGACCCCGGCGCGGCGACGACCATCCTCGGCCCCCTGACCGGGCACCCGAATCCGGATCTCTCCGGCGAGGCGTGGCTGCTGATCGGCACCGCGCGCTATCGCGAGGACGACGAGCCCGGCGCTCTCGAGGCCTGGGAACGTGCCGCTCGCGGCAACGGCCGCGACGCCTGGCTCGGCTGGCGCAGCGTGGCCGAGCAGAAGGTGCGCGATGGCGCGCTCGAGGAAGCGATCGAGGCCTACCGCGAGGCGGATCGCCGCGCCCCGCCGGCCGAGCGCGGTGCCATCGCCAACCGCATCGCGTGGCTGCTCAAGGAGACCGGGCACGACTTCGCGGCGCGCCGCCAGTTCAACCGCGCCCGCGGCGCGTACGCCAGCTACACCGGCCTCGTCACCTATGGGATCGTCGGCGTCACGGTTGCCATCTTCCTCATCGACCTGGCGCTGGCGGGGTCGTTCAACCTCGGGCTGTTCGGCGGTGGTGGCCCGCTGCTCGAGCGTGGCCTGATCGTGGGGGTGGCCGTGGCCGACGGCGAATGGTGGCGCGTCATCACCAGCGCCTTTTTCCACCTGGGCCTCCTGCACCTGGGCATGAACATGTACGTGCTCTACCTGTACGGTCCGGTCGTGGAGCAGATGTACGGCCACGTCGAATACCTCGCCATCTACCTGCTGTGCGCCGCTGGCGGCAGCGTGCTCACCATCCTGGTCGACCCGCTGCAGGCGGCCGCGGGCGCCTCGGGCGCGATCTTCGGGCTCGTGGGCCTGCTGTTCGTCGTCACCCGGCGGCATCACGCCGTGCTGGGGCGGCAGGCGCGCACGGTCATGGCCGGCCTTGGAACGTACCTCATCATCCTGCTGGTCTTCACGTTCGCCGTGCCCGGCATCAGCTGGACCGGGCACCTGGGTGGCCTGGCGGTGGGCGCCATCCTGGGCTTCCTCCTTCCGCCGACCGGCGTCGCCACGCTGGCGGGCATGTGGCGCGCGCCCGGCGGCGAGCGGCTCACCGGCCAGATGCCCGTCGCCCTGCGCGCCGCGGTGTATTTCGGCGTGCTGGCGCTGCTGGTGGTGGGAAGCTACCTGGCCGTCCAGCGCTTCGTCGGCTAGTCGCAACGAGGTTCGCATGTGCTTCGAGACTGATGCCAGACCACCGCTCCCGCCCATCCGCGGTGCCGCCGTCGACGGCCGCGAGCTCAGGCTGACGAGCCGCGACGGCACCGAGTTCGCCGCGTACGGCGCCCGCGCGGAACGACCCTCGGGCGCCGGCGTCGTGATCATCCCCGACGTCCGCGGCCTGCACCCCTACTACGAGGAGCTGGCCCTTCGCTTCGCCGAGGCGGGCGTCCATGCCGTGGCGATCGACCTGCTGGCGCGCACCGCGGGAGTGGGGAAGCGCGGCGAGGGGTTCGAGCACGAGCCGCACGTCATGCAGCTGAAGGCGGGTTCGGTGAACGACGACGTGGCAGCGGGCGTCGCCCACCTGCGCTCCGTGGAGGGCGGTGAGCCCGAGCGTGCGTACAGCGTGGGCTTCTGCCTGGGCGGGCGGATCAGCTTCCTGCAGGCGGCCGCCGGGCTGGGCCTGGATGGCGTCATCGGCTTCTACGGCTGGCCGGCCGGCGAGCATCGCACCGGGCTGCCGGCCCCGGCCGACGAGGCGCCGCGCTTCGCCAGCCCGGTCCTCGCCATCTACGGCGGGGCGGACCAGGGCATCCCGGAGCCGATGCGGGCAACCTTCGACAGGGCGCTCGACGCAGCGAGCGTGGAGCATCGGTCCATCGTCTACGACGGTGCACCCCACTCCTTCTTCGACCGCAAGGCGACCGAGTTCGCCGAGGCCAGCGCCGACGCCTGGCGCCAGGTGCTCGACTTCATGGAGGTCGGGCCGACCTGACTCGCGGGAATTCCGAGCTGCTTCAGTTCTTCCCGCAAGTTGCCATCTGGCGATCGTATCGGTGTTAGGCATCGCCAGCCACGCGCGCGGCGGCTTCGGTGCGCTCGCCCACGCTCAGCGACGTCGACTCCGCCCGATGCTTGCGGCCGCCTAGGCTCCAAACCACGACACCAGCGATGGATGGCAACTCATCGGGCTCGAGTCGCCCTTAGCACCCATCACAGCGAAGAACGGCAACTTCGAGGCCGTCCGGCCACGTCCGGCCCGATGCCGCCCGCGGCACGCGCGCTCGGCGCGCTTCTACGCGGGACCATCCGTCTCGGCGGGGAGCGGGTAGACCGGGACCTCGCGGGCGCGGGCGTGAGCGATGACATCCGTGCCGACCTCGACGGTGGCGCTCGACGACGTGGCAGCCTCGAGCTCGAAGCCGCTCGCGCTGCGCAGCACGTGGTGCACCTCCGAGCCGTGGAAGACGCGACGGACGACACGCAGGACGCTCTCGGGACGCGGCGGCTGCTCGAGGCGATCGACCGCGAGCATGTGGAGCTGCTCGGGGCGGAGGAGCACCTCGGCGCGGGTGCCATCCGCCAGCGAGTCGTCTCCCGCGCGGAAGCGGCCCACCAGGGTCATGACCTCGCCGTGACGCACCTCGCCGGGGAGCAGGTTCGCCTCGCCCACGAAGCCGGCCACGAAGCGGTTCGCCGGCCGCAGGTACAGCTCATCGGGCGTCGAAACCTGCTCGATGCGCCCGGCACGCATGACCGCCACGCGGTCAGCGATCTCGAGCGCCTCCGCCTGGTCATGGGTCACGAACAGCGCGGTTGCGCCGGCCGTACGCAGGATCTCGCGCACCTCGCCGCGCAGGGCGGCACGCAGCGTGGCATCCAGGCTGCTGAACGGCTCGTCCAGGAGGATGAGCGCCGGATCCGGTGCCAGGGCGCGGGCCAGGGCGACGCGCTGCTGTTCGCCGCCCGAGATCTCGTGCGGCATCCGTCGCTGCAGTCCGGCCAGGCCGACGAGCGCCACCATCTCCGCGACGCGCACCTCCCGTCCGCGGCGCGGAAGCCCGAAGCCGATGTTGGCCGCGACGTCGAGATGCGGGAAGAGCGCGGACTCCTGGAAGACCATGCCGACCCGGCGCTCCTCCGGCGGCAGGTTGCGGCGCGGCCCGGCGACGACCGTACCATCGATCTCGATCCCGCCTGCATCCGGTCGCTCGAAGCCGGCGACCAGCCGCAGCAGCGTCGTCTTGCCGCAGCCGGACGGGCCAAGCACCCCCATGAACTCGCCGCGATGGATCTCCAGCTCGACGCCGTCGACGGCAACGACTTCGCCGAACGCCTTCGCCAGGCTGAGCGTGCGCAGCGCCGGGGTGACGGCGGGGAATTCGGTCACCTGCACATTCTGGCGCGGCGCAGGCAGAACTGCGGTCACGCGTTCCGCTCCTGGCGCAGCAGGACGACCAGCGAGATCGCGGCCACGCCGACCATGAGCAGGGCGGGTGCGGCTGCGCGCGCGAAGAAGCCCTCGCTCGTGGCGCTCCAGATGCGCACCGCCAGCGTGTCGAACCCGGTCGGTGCCAGCAGGATGGTGGTCGGCAGCTCCTTCATGGCGGTCAGGAAGACGAGCGCGCCGCCTGCCACGAGGCCGGGACGCATGATGGGGATCGTCACCTCGCGCAGCACTGCCGCCGGACGCCGTCCGAGCATGCGGGCCGCCTCCTCCAGCCGAGGGCTCACCTGGAGCAGCGACGCGCGGGTCGTGCCGACGGCCTGAGGGACGAAGCGCACGAGGTAGGCGATCACGAGCAGCGGCAGGGTCTGGTAGATCCACGGCGTCCACGTTGCCCCCACGAAGACGAACGCAAGGCCGATGACGATGCCGGGCAGCGCGAAGCCGGCATACGTGGCGCGCTCGATCGTCGCGCCCAGTGCTCGCGGATGCCTGACCGCCAGCACCGCCACCGGGACTGCCGCGGCCACGGCCAGGAGCGCCGCCAGACCGGAGGCCAGGATCGAGTTGAGCGTCGCGTCGAGGACCAGGTTGATCGGCTCGCCGGCCGACACGCCGCGGGCCAGCCAGTAGCCGATTGTTCCGAGCGGCACCGCGACCGAGAGACCCACCACAGCCGCGCACACCCCCAGCGCCGGCCAGCGCCAGGCGCCGAGCCTCACGACGCGATGGGGGCGTGGCGCGCCCGCTCCGGAGCGGTGGTATCGGGCCCTGCCGCGGACGCGCGCCTCGGCGATCAGGATCACGGCGGTCAGGGCCACGAGCATGAGGGCCAGCACGGCGGCGAGCGTGCGATCGAAGCTGGCGCGGTACTGGACGTAGATGGCGCGCGTGAACGAGTCGAACTGCATGAGGCTCACGGCGCCGAAGTCTGAGAGCGCGTAGAGCGCCACGAGCAGGCAGCCGGCGGCGATGGCCGGCCGCAGCTGTGGCAGGGTGACCGTCCAGAACGTGCGCCATGCGCCACGCCCCAGGCTGCGGGCGGCCTCTTCGTAGGCGGGATCCAGGCGCTGCAGCGCGCCGCGGGCACCGAGAAGGACGTAAGGGAAGCTGAAGAGCGTGAGCGCGAGTGCCGCGCCGCCGAACCCGTACAGCTCCGGCAGGCGCTCGACGCCCAGCGGCTCGAGCAGCGATTGGAGCGCGCCGCGCGGGCCCAGCGCGGCCACGAAGGCGTAGCCGCCGACATAGCTGGGGATCACGAGCGGCAGGACGGTGAGAACCGACCATGCCCGCCTCCCGGGAAGATCGGTCCGCACGGTCAGCCAGGCCAACGGCACGGCGATGAGCGCCGACGCGGCCGTCACCGTGGCGGCCAGCGCAACGGTGCGCCACAGCACGCCGAGCGTCCGATCCCGCAGCGCGAGGTCGAGGACTGAGGCGTCCGCCGAGGCGGCAAGTACGACAAGGTATGCGATCGGGATCAGCCCCAGCAATGCGACGAGCGCCCCCGACGCCACCAGCCAGGCTGGTGGCCCCGGCGGGCGGTGGCCACGTCGGCCGAACATGGCGCGTGCGGCGGTTGCGGCACTCATCGGCGGCTCACGGGCCTAGAGGACACCGGCCTCGCGGAGCAGATCGAGCGTTCCCTCGAGATCGGCCAGATCGGACAGGTCGATCTCCGGCGTCTCGATCTCCGACAGGGCGGGAAGCGCCTCGTTCGGCTCGACGCCTTCGACCAGCGGGTACTCGTACGTCTCGTCGGCGAAGTAATGCTGCGCCTCCGCCGAGAGCAGGTAGTCGACGAACGCGCGGGCGGCCTGGTCGTTCTCAGCCGTGTTGAGGATCGCTGCTCCGGCCACGTTGACCAGGGCGCCCGGGTCGCCACCGGTGAGAAAGTGGTTCGCGGCCGGATAGTCGGGATCTTCCGCCACTGCCTGGAACAGGTAGTAGTGGTTGATGAAGGCCACGTCGACCTCGCCGCTGGCCACCGCCTCGAGGGCGGGCGTGTTGCCCTCGTACACGTTCGGATCATTGGCCTGGATGCCCTCGAGCCAGTCGCGAGCCACGTCCTCGCCCTGTGTGATGCGCATGGCGGTAACGAAGGCCTGGAACGACCCGTTCGTGGGCGCCCAGCCGATCCGGCCCTGCCACTGAGGATCCGTGAACTCGAGGATCGAGTCGGGAAGGTCAGACTCGGTGACGGTCTCGGTGTTGTAGGCGACCACGCGCGCGCGGCCGCTGACGCCGACCCACTCGCCGCCCGGCGACCGGAAGCGGTCCTCCACGCGGTCGAGCGTCTCGGATGGCAGCGCGGCAAGCATGCCCTCCTGGGCGAGGGCGCCCAGCGCGCCGGCGTCCTGGGAGAAGAAGATGTCGGCCGGCGAGTTCTCGCCCTCGGTCAGGATCTGCGCCGCCATCTCGGCGCTGTCGCCGTAGCGGATCTCGGCGATGATCCCGGTCGAGTCCTCGAACTGCTCTACGAGCGGTCCGACGAGCTCCTCGCTGCGGCCGGAGTAGATGACGACGCTTCCTTCGGTCTGCGGTTCGGCCGCGGGGGAGCTTTCGGCGTCCGGCTCGGCGGGAGCGCAGGCGGCGAGCAGCACCGCCACGACGGCGGGAGGCACGAGGAGCAAACGAACGCGGGAAGGCAAGGACTGTTCCTCCATCTGGGGCTGCTGGGTGGCATGCGGTGCGCCCGAGAGGTCACTCGACTTCGGGTCCGCTCCGATGGAGAGTTAGGCTAGCCTTACGCTAGGGCTTCGTCAAGGCGAAGTACCGATGGAACGATCGGAATTCCGCCCTTAGTCGGGGTGCGCCCCGCCCTCGCCGAGCTCCTCTGCGGTCAGCACGTGGTCGGCCCAATGGTCGTGCATCCAGGCCAGGTGCTCCCAGCGGCTGTCGACGATGCGCATCGTGTCCCATGCCGGCATCTCGTGCTGGGCGATGATCGTCATCCTCGCCGGGTCGACCTCGTACACGTGGTCGAAGCGCATGACGACGCCGTCGGCCACGGGCTGGGCCTCTGGTGGGCGCTGTCGGTTGAGCAGGAAGCCGATCATCGGTCCGGGGCTCCATCGGCGTAGGCTCGATCCAGCTCGTACTTGCCGGGGTTCAGGATGTTGTTCGGATCCAGCGCGCGCTTGATCTTCAGCATCACGTCGAACCCGCCGCCCATCTCGACCGGCACGAGCTCCGCGTCGCCCTCGCGCGTGGCGCCGTGGCAGGCCGTGATCGAGCCGCCGTGGTCGAGCGCGACCTGCGCGATCTCGCGCTTGCAGGCCACCCAATCGGCCCAGTGCTGCTCGTTCAGCTTCTGCTCCCAGATGCCGATGTCGATCTCGACCAGGTAGTCGCCCCACGGCTTGTGAGCCGCGTTGGTGTAGAAGAACATGCCCCAGTCGTCGAGGATGCCGGTCTTCGTGATGTACCGATCCGCGATGGCGTGCCATTTCTCCATCACCGCCGGCAGCTGGCTGTAGTTGATGCTGGCGTCCTCGCAATGCCATGACATGGGCACCACCTCGCCGCTCCGCAGTCGTCCGTGGAGCGGGGTGGCGTAGCGGTCGTGGCGCGAAGCCCAGTCGCCGGAGCTGATCTCGTCGCCGAGATATTTCCCGCCCGACTCGCGACCGATGCGCATGATCCGCCGCGCCGCGGGCTCCACCTCGTCGCGCGCGCCGTACATGGCGGTCGCGACCACGGCTTTCACGTCCTCGGGACGCGGGATGTAGGCCTCGTCGTCGCGGCGCAGGTAGCGCAGCTTCCACTCGTCGAAGAGCACGACGCCACCGAGCGTGGCGAGGCCGGATTTCGTGAGCGCCCCAGTCGACTCGTAGGCAGCGGCGAAGCTCGGAAAGTGGAAGAACGCCGCGAACTCGACCTCGGGGCGCGGCACGAGCTCGAGCGTCGCCTCGGTCACGATGCCCAGCGTGCCCTGGTGGCCCATGAGCAGGTGCTTGAGCTGGAAGCCGGTGCTGCTTTTACGGATCTTGCGGCCGCCTCCGTCGCCGACCTCGATGATCTCGCCGGTGGGCAGCACGATCTGGAAGCTGATGACGAGGTCGCGGGTGTGCCCGTATCGGCCCCCGATCAGCGACCAGCCGGACGTGCCGATGCGCCCGCCAACGAGAGAGCACGGGTACGAGGCAGGATCGTCGGGGTACATGACCCCGTGCCTGCGCAGCTCCTCGTTGAGCTTGAGCATGTTGATGCCCGGGCCGACGGTGACGGTGCGATCCACGAGATCGATCTGCTTGATCTCGTTCATGCGCTTGACGTCGACCACGATCCCGCGCCGCATCGGCACGGCGCCGTCGTTGAGCCCGGTGCCGCCAGCCCGCGGCACCACCGGGATGCCGTGGCGGTTGGCGAGCTTCACCACCGCGCTCACCTGCTCGGCGCTTCGTGGCAGGACGACCAGGTCGGGGATCAGCTCGGCCCAGCGATGCACCGGGAACGGCGCCGGGACGCGGGTGCGGTTGTAGCGGGCGGCCTTGCCGGTGAGGACGCCCTCGTCGCCGAGGATGGCGCGCAGCTCGTCGAGGATTGGGTCGCCGATGGCAGCCACGGCGCTCATGCCGTCACCGCCTGCCCGTCGCCGGCCGGCGCGACGCCCCGCGCATCGAGGCCCGCCGCCTCGGCCACCAGCTCCATCAGGTCGCGAACCTCGATGCCCTGCTGCTCGCCCTGCTCGGACAGCGGCCGCTCCGACCAGACGCAGGCGCTCACCAGGGTGTCGACCTCCAGCTCCTTGGCACGGGCCACGCGCCTCCGGCTGATCTCGGCGGTGATCTCCGGCTTCTCGATCGCCAGCCCTGCGCCGGCGCCGGAGCAGTACGACCATTGCGTCACGTGATCCACGTCCTTGAAGGTCAGGCCGGGGATCGCGCGCAGGATCTCGCGTGGGGACGCGTGGATCCCCTTCCGCTTGTTGAGACGGCAGGGGTCGTGATAGGTGGCCACGCGCTCGATCGGGTTCGTCAGCGCCAGCCGGCCCTCGCGGATGAGCTCGGCGAGCAGCTCGGTGATATGCACGATCTCGAAGTCGTGCTCCTCGCCGAAGTACTCGACGTAGTCCTCGGTGAAGCTGATGTAGTCGTGCGGGTCGAGGGTGATGATCCGCTTCGCCCCATAGGAGCGCCAATCGGCCACATTGTGCTCCGCCAGCCGGCGGGCGGCATCGGTGTAGCCCATCTCGGCCGCAGGGCCGCCGCAGCACCACTGCTCGCGCATCAGGCCGAACTCGACGCCTGCCATCTGCAGCAGCTGCGCCGTGGAGCGCGCCACCGATGTCCGATAGAAGGCCGCCTCGCAGTCGACGAACAGGACGGTCTCGCCGCCGATCGGCAGGCCGAGTCCCTCTGCCCAGTTCGCGACGTTCTCCTGCGAGACCGGAACGTCGAGCACCGGCTCGCTCTTCGCGTCCAGCGTGGCCTCGACCCATCGCTTCCAGTTCGGCTGCTCGACTCCGGACTGGACCGCCAGCGCGCGCATCGCCTTCACGACCTTCACTGTCCGCGTCCGGTTGCGGTAGAAGTCGCCGGTGAAGAGGGTGTTCGGGCAGCGCAGCTCGCAGGCCCCGCACTGCGTGCAGTGGACGTAGTCGTCCGCGACGTCAGCGACCGACAGGTGGCCCTGCTCCATCGCCACGATGTTGGCGTGGAATGCCGTCGGCGTGTGGTTCTCGTTGCGCGTGACCTGCATCACCGGGCAGACCTCGCGGCAGAACTTGTGACCCGAGCTGAAGCAGCCGTATGCCGCGTCGCGCCATTGCTCGACGAACTCGGCCTGCAGCTTGCCGTCGGACATCGGTTCGTACGGGGGTGCGGTCATCGAGCCCTCCGGTTCCGCGTGGTCGGTACAGCGATCAGACGGCGGCGGCGGTTGCGCCCTCCAGTGCCGGCATCACGCGGTCACGGATCAGCCGCAGTTGGGCGTGGGTATCGATCGCATTGGGGATGTCGATGCCGGTGAATGCCTTGACAAGATAGGGATCCACGACGGCGCCGATGACGTGGTTGACGCCGGTCGAGAGGATGTCGCGCTGCAGCCGCTGCACCACCTCGCCGGGCGTACCGGCCACGGAGAACTTCTCGCCCAGCTCAGGCGTCGTCAGCTCGAGCGCCTTGGCCACGTCCCCGGCTCCGAACGCGTCGAGGATCGGCTTCACGTCCGCACCGCTGATGCCGTGCCGGTTGAGCTGCTGCTCCGGCATCGCCGACAGGTAGAAGGCGGCCATGATGCGGGCCGTCTCCTTGGCGGCTGCCGAGTCGTCCATGACGGCCATGACCAGCCAGGCACCGATATCGAGATCCTCCCAGTTGCGCCCGGCCTTGTCGGCCCCTTTGCGGATGTTGTCGACCATGTACTGGAACGTCTCGGCGGAGGTCCCGATCGCCTGGTGCACGCCGTCGAACAGCTCGCCTCCGACCTCGAACGAGCGTGGGCCGCCCATGGCGCCGAGCTTGATCGGCAGCTTTTCCTGGACCGGTCGTGCGAGCGTCCAGAGGCCGGTGTGCTTGAAGAACTCGCCCTCGTGGGTGACGGCGCCGGTATCGAGCAGGGTGCGCATCACCTCGCGCGCCTCGAGCACGCGGGAGAGCGGCTTCATGCCGGTGGTGTCGATACCGTGCTGAGGCAGCATCGAGATATTGCCGAAGCTGACCACGATCTCGGCACGGCCATTCGTCAGCTGGTCGAGCGTGGCGGCCATCTGGGCGACGTGGGCGGGGTCACGCAGGATCACGTGGGTGACGTTCGGGCCCATTCGGATCCGGGTGGTCTTGTCCGCGGCGGCAGCGAACAGCAGCCACATGTCCTTCCACCACGTCTCGTCGACCGAGTAGGCGGCGTAGAAGCCGCATTCGTCCGCGGTCTTGATGATCTCGATCGACTCCTCCAGCGGATAAGCCGGGAGGTGGCAGTAACTGAACTTCACCATCGCGCGCCTCCTGCGGGAACTCGGAAACCCCCACGACGGATTCTTCGGTTGTCCGCTCATCATGCCACCGTGGTCAACGGGCCTCAGACCGATGCGATCCGGTAGAGCCGCCCACGATGTCGCGCGGCGCGTCCCCGAGCGTGGCGCCCGAGCGCCACGCGACGAGCGTGGGGACGTGGATGGCGGGCAGCACGTCTCCGACGTTGGTCTCGAGGGCCGGACGGTAGAGCGCCACAGCATCGTCGGCGGCGGTCCAAGTTGGTGAACCATCCGCGCTGGACGAGCATGTCGATCGGGCCGTCGCCGGTCACCAGGTACGCCACGTGGGTGCCGTCGATCGTGCGGGCGTAGCGGGTCTCGGGCGTCATCGGTGTGCAGTCTGCCGCGCGGAGGGCGCATCGGTCTAGAATCAGGATTCCCCGCCCTGTCCTCCACGGAGTACCCATGATCGACTTCTCGCTGACCGATGCGCAGCGCGAGGTGCAGCGCACCGCGCGCGCCTTCGCCGAGCGCGAGATCCTGCCCCGCATCCAGCAGATGGATGCGAACGCAGAGTACGACCGCTCGCTGTACGAGAAGATGGGCGCCGAAGGGCTGCTGGGGCTACCGATCCCGGAGCAGTACGGCGGGGCAGGGATGGACTACATCGCCTTCGCCCTGCTGTGCGAGGAGATGGAGCGGGCGGACACAGCCTTCCGCGTGATCCTCTCGGTCCATACTGGACTCAACTCGCTGACGCTGCTGCAGTGGGGATCGGAGGAGCAGAAGCAGCGTTACCTTGTGCCGCAGGCGCGGGGCGAGAAGCTGGCCACGTTCGGGCTCACCGAGCCCGGCGTCGGCTCGGACGCCGGGGCGCTGGCCACCACGGCGCGGCGCGACGGCGATCGCTACATCCTCAACGGCTCCAAGATCTGGATCAGCCTGGGCGACACTGCGGACCACGTTCTCGTCTTCGCCAACGTCGACCGCAGCGCCGGGCACAAGGGCATCACCGCCTTCATCGTCGAGCGCTCCTTTCCCGGCTTCAGCTCCGAGTCATTGCACGGCAAGCTCGGCGTTCGGGCCGGAAACACCGGGATCCTGACGTTCAGCGACTGTGAGGTTCCGGCGGCGAACCGGGTCGGAGAGGAGGGCGAGGGCTTCACCATCGCCATGAGCGCCATCGACCAGGGCCGCTACACCGTGGCGGCGGGCTCGGTGGGGTTGGCGGTCGCCTGCCTCGACGCATCGGTCAAGTACGCGCACGAGCGCAAGGCGTTCGGCTCGGAGATCGGCCAGCACCAGCTGGTGAAGGAGATGCTGGCCAAGATGCATGCTGGGATCGAGGCCGGCAGGCTGCTGGTCTGGCGTGCCGCGTGGAAGAAGAACCGCGGCGAGCGCAACACGCGCGAAACCGGGCTCGCCAAGTGGTTCTGCACCGATCACGCCGTGGCCGCGGCGCTCGACGCGATCCAGGTCCACGGCGCCTATGGCTACTCGAACGAGTACCCCGTCGAGCGCTACCTGCGCAACGCCAAGGGCTCGGTCATATACGAAGGCACATCGCAGATCCACACGCTCATGCAGGCCGACTACCTGCTCGGCTACCGCGCCGACAAGCCGCTGCGCATGCCACAGCTCCCGTACGAGGGAGAGATGTAGGTCGTCGTTCCCACGCGCGACGCGCAGCGCGGCCCGCGAGGTCGGCGGGACGGCGGCGAGGTCGGCGGGTCGGCGGGATGGCGGCGAAGTTGCCATCTTGCGTTGGTGTCGCTGTTACGAGACGTTGGAGCGCGGGAGGTTGCCATCCTGCGACCACATCGGCGCTAGGCGCCTCCGCGCTCGGTCGGAGCCGCCGTCGGTGCCGGTCTTGAGCGTGAGCGAGCTGACGGAATGCGGACGCGGCGGCGTCCAGCCCGCCTAGCATCGACACCATCGCCAGATGGCAACTTCGTGAAGGTCAGGAGACCGCTGGGCGAGCCAACCGGGTTGCGAAGCCACGACACGGCGGCGTGACCGCGCAGCGTGTAGCGCCCGAACAGCGGAGCCAGGTTCGCCACGTGGCGCCGTGCGGTTGTGCCATCGGAGATGACGATGGCGGGCACCGTCAGCCGAGCCCGCCATCCGAGCTCGCGCGCCAGGAACGGAGCGACACGTGTCTTGACATCAATGCCGACGAGGAGCGCCTGGGCGTCGACGAGCGCGGTCTTGATCTCGATCACGACGAGGACGCGGTGGACGGGGTGGTATCCCAGCAGATCGATGCGGCCACGATCGCCGTAGCGATTGAAGCTGATCTCGCTGCGCGCGAGCCAGCCATCCGTCTCGAGCCGGCGAGTCCAATGCGCGGCGAGCGCCGAATGATCGGCATCCAGTAGCCGGTCGATGTCCTGCCGCTGCCAGCCGATGTCCCAGCCAAGGTCGAGATCCACCGCTCCGGCGATCGCTCGTGCCGTCCTGACGCTCAGGCGTTCGACCTGACCGCGTTCCATCAGGGAGCATACGGTGGGGCCGACACCGGCCGTCGCGGCGAGGTCGACGAGACGCCACGCGCGGCGATGACGTCGTGCGCGCACCGCGAGGCCGAGTCGCCGGTCGTCCATGCGACCGATGATGCGGATCGCCGCTTATCGGCGACTTACGGGTTTGTTACCGGTCGTGGGCAAGGGCGTCGGCCGCGGACGGACGTGCGGACCCTCCTCATAGGGCACCAGGCGCAGGGTCGCGACTGTAGCGGCGGCCACGGCTTCGCGCGACCAGGGAATCGGTACCGCCTCGCCGCGACGCCACAGCTCGAACAGGTCTGCGTAATGGGGCGACAGCGGTTGGCCGGACTGCCCCCCGGCGAGGACGTATCGGCTGCGCTCGGGATCACCGAGGTCGATCACCGTTCGGTGGTTGGCGATGGCGTCCGGGTTGGCCAGCGGCGAGAGCGGGTTGACCCCGGCCTGGGCCACCGTGTTGGCGTCGCCGCCAACCGGAACGGGACCGATGTTGAGGACTCGATCCAGCGGCGCCCGCGCCCCGAGCGGGTGGACCAGCGTCAATCGGCGCAGCGCGCCCCACGCCCAGCGATCGGGATCGGTCCCGTGCTCACGCTCGAGGCGCTCGACTCCGGCGGCGAGGGCATCGGTCATCTCCGCGGGCCATCCGTGACGGAAGGGGCCGCCCGGCTGCTCCCTGAGGCGATCCACGAGCCTGCTCGTCCACTGCGCCACGAGCAGCGTCCGTGGCAGAACGGCACCGAACCCGGCGCCCAGCGCGAAAGACCATCCGCGGGGTGCCGCGACGCGCGCGACGCGGCAGGCCATCTCCGACAGGAAGAGCTCGAAGACGGCCGCGGCAGGGGAGTCGGCCGTGACCCGGCCGTCCCAGGCCCGAAGCTGGTGCAGCGCGCGGGCAGCCCGTGCCCGCTCGGCTGGAAGCGCCAGGATCGTCTCGCGCAGCTCCCGCCACGGCATCGAGGCCACGTCCGTCTGCAGCTCCAGGCACGTCGCGACGGACCAGTCGTGGCGCTCTGCAAGCCGCTCGGTGATGCGGGCCGCCCGATAGCCGTCGATCCAGTCCGCGCCCAGGAACTCGCCGTTGGCGGCCGCTGCCCGCGGCGCGTCGTTGGCGCTGACGACGAAGCCGGCTGGTGCGTCCAGCTCGAAGGGCATGGCGTCGAACGGCAGCAGCTCATTCTGCCAGCCATTGGCCGCGTCCCAGCCGGGGAGCGGCAGCAGGCCGTGGCCGCGCCGTCGCCGCGGCAGCTGACCGACGAGCTGCCAGCCGGTGTGGCCAGCCGCATCGGCGCCCACCACGTTCAGTCCGGGGCCCGGCCAGGCGGCGAAGGACCGGCGCAGCTCCTCGAACGAGCGGGTGCGCGGCGCGTCGAGGAAGCCGCGGACGGGATGCGGATCGAGCCACGCGGCGCGCAGCGACAGGACGTGATCAACGCCGTCGAGCAGCGGGCTGATGATCGGACCGCGCGGCGTGACGATCACCTCCTCCACCGCGGGGCCGGCGCCGCGGACGTCGATCTCCTCGCGCCGGACCTCACATGGCTCCCAGCCCTCGCCGTGGCGCACGCTGCGACCGTCCGACCCGACCTGCTCGATGAAGAGGTCGCTGCCGTCGGTGTTGGCCGCGGTGATGCCCCAGGCCACATGTCCGTTGTGCGCGGTGGGGAAGGCGGGGCCGCCCACGAACGAGGCGCCCGCGATCTCCCACGACGGCGTCCGCAGGTGCGCCAGGTACCACGGCGCCGGCAGCGATGGGGCGAGGTGTGGGTCATTCGCGAGCAGCGGCATGCCCGACGCCGTTCGGGAACCGGCGATTGCCCACGCGTTTGAGCCACCCGCTCCCGCGACGAGATCGCGCAGGAGCGTCAGATCCTCCGCCAGGAGCTCGAGCGACGGCCCGGCGCCCTTCCCGAGCGGAGAGCCGACTGCCACCTCTGGACCGGACAGGGGATCGACGCTGATGAGTGCGTCGGGACCATCCCCGACGAGGATGCGCAGCCGCGCCAGCTCGATGTCCCAGTTCCCGGCGAGCGCCATCGCCTGCAGCCCCAGGAAGGCAAGGACGTCTTCGACCGTCCATGGGGTGAGCCGGCCGGCGCGGAGCAGCAGGAGCTCGTGCGGTCGGGGACCGATGCCGAGCGCTGCGTTCACGCCGCGGACGTAGGCGCCAAGCGTCTGACGCACGTCGTCATCGATCGTGTCGCGCTGCCGGCGGGCAAGGTGAGCGAAACCAAGGCGGCGTGAGAGCCTATCGATCGGGAGGCCGGCCGCTCCGACGAGTGCCGAGACGGATCCACGACCGGCGCGCAGCAGCAGCTCGAGCTGGAAGGCGCGGTCCTGCCCGTGGCAGAAGCCGAGGCCGAACCAGGCATCGGCCTCGGTCGTGGCCTCGACGTGCGGGATGCCCCAGCTGTCCCGGATGATCGTGATCGGCGCCGAGATGCCCGTGACGCGCAGGCGACCACTGGTCCGCGGCAGTCGCCGACCGGTCAGGCGCAGGACGTGACGAGGCCAGGAAGGCCGTGGCATCCGCGGCATGATGCCACCGTATACTCGCCCGCATGAGCCGGACCATCGAGCTGATCGCCGGGCTGCTGCTGCTGCTCACCGGCGCGCTCGTGCTTGCCAGTGAGCCGATCGCTGCGTTCGTCCGTGGCCTGCGGATCGACGACGGAGTCTGGGCCTGGTGGCCGGTCCTCCTGGTTGCCCTGTCGCTCTTCTTCTTGCTGCCGGCCGTCTTCGGGCGCCAGCATCGGCGGCTGCGTGCGGGCATGGTGATCCCTGGCGCCATCCTGGCCGGGGTCGGGTGTTCGCTGCTGTACACCAGCCTGACGGACCGATGGGCCGCGTGGTCCTACCTGTGGAGCGTCTTCCCGTTCAGCTTCGGGCTGGGCATGTACGCGGCGGGCTGGATCGCCGATGCACCGGCCTTCAAGTGGGTCGGCGCCAGCATCGCACTCGGGGGCGTGGGGGCCTACCTGGTGTTCGCGACCGCCTTCGGCGGCGAAGCGTTCCGGCTCATCGCGGCGATCGGCATCATCGGTCTGGGGCTGGCCCTGACAGTTGGCGGCCTGGCCGATCGGCTCAGCCGAAAGTCACCGGCGTAGGTAGCGGGCGAACCAGTCGAGCAGCCGTTCCATGCGGTCGATGCGGCGGTCCGGTCGCCCGCTGCTCTTCATCTCATGATGCTCATCCGGATAGAGGATGAGCTCGACCTCGCGACCGAGCACCTTGAGGGCCGTGAAGAGCTGCTCGTTGTCAGAGGCGGGGCAGATGCGGTCGTCCTCCGCCTGGAGCATGAGCAGGGGGGCGCGGATCTGCGCCACGTTCCTCAGCGGTGACGATCGCCACAGGGAGCGCATGCCGGCATCCGACAGGGGATCGCCGAGGCCGGCGCGCCGGTTGTAGTGCACGCCGAAGTAGGAGTTCGCCCACGTGCTCACCTGGTTCGTCACGCCGTTCTCGGCGGCCGCAGCAGCGAACCGATTCGTGATCCCCACCAGCCATTGCGAGAGGAAGCCGCCGTAGGAGAGGCCCATGACCGCGACTCGCTTCGTATCGGCGAGGCCCTGCCTGACGACGGCGTCGACCGCTGCCAGCGCGTCCTCGGCGTCCACCTGGCCCCAGCGTCCGGACAGCGGCCGCACCCAGTCGGCGCCGAACGTCGTGGAGCCGCGGATGTTCGGCATCAGCACCCGGTATCCGGCCCCGCACAGCAGCATCGCGTCCAGCGTGCCGCCCGGACCCCATGCCCCGGTGGGCCCGCCGTGTATGTGCAGCACCAGCGGCAGCCGGCGGCGCCCCACGTCGGGAGGTGATGCGAGCCAGGCGTGGATCGGTCCCGCCGGCCCGGCAAGCTCGAGCTCGGTCAGCTCGATCCGCGGAAAGCGGCGCTGCCAGGACGCGCCGTCGCGAGTGATCCGGCGCAGCGACCCGTGCTCCACGGCGTACACGTCGCCGGCCGAGCCGTCGATGGCGGCGCTGATGGCGAGCCGCCCCGCGCTGGGGGACCAGGCAAGACCCCCGCCGGCCAGCCGCAGCGCGCGGTCCACGAGGGGCGTGGCCTCGCCGTCCAGGCTGACGCGATAGGGCAGATTGCGGCCGCGGTCGCCGACAAGCACCGCAAGCGACCGGTCGTCGAGCCAGGCTGGCCCTGGCACCTCCTCCGCCACGAGGAGGTCACACCAGGCCCACTCGCCGATGGGTCGGTCGAGGTCGGCGGTGAGGCAGCGTGGCGCCCCGCCGGCCAGGTCCATCACCCAGAGCGCCGGCGGAACGTGGTCGGGGGGATCGTCGACATCGGCGCCGACGAAGGCCAGCCGGCGTCCGTCCGGCGAGAAGGCAGGCCAATCCGCGTCCCCGGCGAGGCTGGCGAGCTTGGTCAGGCGGGCTCCGCGAACGGTCACCCACCAGAGCTGGAGTCGCGGGTGGATTGTCGAGTCGGTGCCACGGTCCGCTGCGAAGGCGATGCGCCTGCCGTCGGGCGACCACGCAGGATGCGTGACGTCGAAGTCGCCGCTCGTGAGCTGACGTGGCCGCGCTCCGGGGCGAGCGTCGATGACCCACAGGTGCGCGCGCCGCACGACGTGCCCGGACTCGTCATCGCGGAAGTCCAGCCGGGTGATGCGTCGCGCGGTGGGCGTGCGTCCCTTCCGCTCGGGACCGATCACGAATCGATGGTCGCCGGCCTGGGCCACGAGCGCCAGGCGTCTGCCGTCAGGGCTCCACGAGACCGAGGCGACGCCGTGCCTCAGGTTCGTGAGGCGCCACGGCTCGCCACCGTCGAGCGGCAGGATCCAGGCCTGGCCGACCGCGTCGTCGACCCCGGCGGGGGAGCGCACGAACGCCAGCATGCGACCGTCGGGTGAGATCGCCGGCGCGCTGTCGCGGACTGCGCCACGCGTGAGCTGTTGCGTGCGGCCGCCGCGCCAGGGGCGCATCCACAGGTGCGAGCGGTATTCGTCGCCCTCGACCCGGCGAAGCACGGAGATCACCGACTCACCGTCAGGGGTGAGACGGAATGCCTCGAGGGCAACCTGCGCGCGGACGAGCGCGCGGGGAGTGGGCTTGGCCATGGCGCTGGAGTATGCACGGCTGAGAGGTCCGTGGCTGCCCTCCAGCCGCGGGGATGCCACTGAGTCGCCAGATTCAGACGTGGTATGCACCGACAGATGACCACTGTGAGCGTCGAGGAGGGGGAAGATGAACCCCTTGGCGACAGGGCGTCTATTGAAAGTGGCGGTAGGAACCACGGAACGGGACGGAATCCGGCGCCGAACGGGAATGCGTTGACCCGATTCCGTGGCGTGTGCGATCCTCACCCGATCGGAGGATCGGTCCCGGGCGGGCCGAGCCTGTGCAGTGGAGGGACAGGAGGTTCTCGGCTCGTGCGACACCTGCGTCCAGCGCTCGCTTACCTCGCGGTCATCGGCCTGGTGTTGGCCGCCTGCACCGCCACCCAGCCGACTCCGGCTCCGGACGCGGAGGAGACCGATGACGCATCCGTGCCGCCGACCGATGACGGGACTGCCACCGGAGGGACCGTTCGCATCGGCTACGGAGGCTCGCCGGACAGCCTGAACCCCGGAAACGGCGTGCTGTCCGAGTCCTACACGATGTACGGGCTCGTCTACGACACGCCCATCGGCGTCAACAGCGCAGGCGAGTACATCCCCGAGCTTGCGAGCGAGTGGTCGGTGGCGGACGACGGCGTGACCTGGACGCTGACCATCGTGGACAGCGCGACCTTCCATGACGGGGAGCCGCTGACCGCGGAGGACGTCGCGTTCAGCATCCTGCTGTACCAGGCGACCGACGACTTCCCGTTCCTCCCCTCGTACACCGATGTCTTCGAGAGCGTCGAGGCCACCAGCGAGACGGAGCTCGTCATCACGACCAGCGACCCGGTCGGCAACTTCGAGTCGCGCATGGCATTCATGTACGTCCTGCCCCAGCACATCTGGGAGGCGGAAGCTGATCCGGTTGCGTTTGAGAACGAGGAGATGATCGGCTCCGGGCCGTTCATGTTGACCGAGCACGCGCAGGATGAGTTCGTCCAGCTCGCGGCCAACACCGAGTACTGGAACGGCCCGCCGAACGTTGACGAGGTCATCTTCCAGACCTACTCCAACGCCGACGCGCGGATCACCGCGCTCACCCAGGGCGACGTGGACATGATCACCGAGTTCCCGGCGACCGCCGTCAGCACACTCCAGAACGCGGAGAACGTCGAGGTCGCCATCACCGACATCGCGGCCGGCGGCAGCCTGCGGGACGTCTTCTTCAACATCGTGGAGGAGGAGAACTGCCCGGCCGATGTCGGTGTCTGCTCCGGCCACCCGGCGCTCCTCGATCTCGAGGTCCGCCAGGCGCTGGCGATGGCGGTCGACAAGCAGCAGATCATCGACGTCGCGACCCTCGGTCTCGGCAGCCCCGGCCTGTCGATGGTGCCGGTCGGCCTCGGCGACTTCTACGCCAGCGAGGTCGAGGACTGGCCGTACGATCCGGAGGCGGCGGCCCAGGTGCTCGAGGACGCCGGCTACACCGATGCCGATGGCAACGGCATCCGCGAGTGCCTGCCGGACCAGGACTGCCCGACGGGCGACCTCACCTTCCGGTTCAACTACGCCGACGACATCGACACGGCGCCGCGCGAGGCGGAGCTGCTGCAGGGCATGTGGGAGCAGATCGGCGTTGCGATCGAGATCCAGGGCCTCGATCCCGACACGTTGACCAGCGTCTGCTGCCCGAGCTTTGACTATGACATCATGCTCTGGGGCTGGGGTTCCGATCCGGATGCATCGTTCCTGCTCGGCGTGGCGCTGTGCACGGAGATCGACTCCGGCTTCAGCGAGACCGGGTACTGCAACCCGGAGTTTGACGCGCTCTACGAGCAGCAGGGCATCGAGACCGATGTGGAAGCGCGGATCGACCTCATCCACCAGATGCAGCAGATCCTGGTGGAGGACGTGGTCTACATCATTCCCTATTACCAGCTGTACGTTCAGGCCTATCGAACCGATACGTTCACCGGCTGGCCCACCGATGATCCATCACTCGGCCTGGAGGACAGGGAGGCGCTCACGGTCATCCGGCCCGCGGAGTAGGGTGGGTCCTGGGGCGTAATCTCGGGCGGAGGCCATCCTGAGCGGCCGAGCGGGCTACCTGCTGTCGAAGATCGGCTGGGCGCTGGTCACGATCTTCGTGGTCGTGACCTTCAACTTCCTGCTGTTCCGCGTGCTGCCGGGCGATCCGGCCAAGTCCGGCATGCGCGATCCGAGGCTGAACCCCGCGACCCAGGCGGCGCTCACCGAGCGCTTCGGCCTTGACAAGCCGGTCTTCCTCAACCTGGAGGACGGCAACCCGCTCGACTCGCAGTACTTCGCCTACCTGGGGTCGCTGAGCCGCGGCGACCTGGGGACGAGCTACGCGTTCCGCGACGAGCAGGTGAGCGATCTCATCGGCGGCGCGCTGGTCAACACCCTGTGGCTGATCCTGCCCGCGCAGGCGCTGGCCATCCTGTTCGGGGCGGCGCTCGGACTCGTCGCCGCCTGGCGGCGGGGCACGGCGCTCGACGTCGGCGCGCTCAGCTTCAGCCTCTTCATGTGGTCGCTGCCGACCTTCTTCCTGGGGATCATCCTGCTCGTGGCCGGAGCGACCTGGTTCCAGCTGCCCACAGGCGGCCGCGTCACGGTGGGAGCCTCGTTCGACAGCGCCTGGGAGGAGATCGGTGACATCGGCGCCCACCTGCTGCTGCCGACCCTCACCTTCACGCTCGTGCTGCTGGGCGAGTACATGCTCATCATGCGCAGCAGCGTGCTCGAGGTCTTCAGCGAGGACTACATCCTCACCGCCAAGGCAAAGGGCCTGTCGACGATCCGCATCATCCGCGACCACGCGCTGCGCAACGCGATGCTGCCGATCGTCACGCTGATCGCGCTCAACCTGGGGTTCACCGTGTCGGGCGCGATCCAGGTCGAGACCGTCTACTCGTGGCCGGGGCTCGGCAACCTGACGGTGCAGGCGGTCGGCCAGCGTGACTACCCGGTGCTGCAGGGCGCCTTCCTGCTCATCGCGGTGTCGGTGGTGGTCGCCAACCTGATCGCGGAGCTCGTCTACGGCTGGCTCGATCCGCGGGTGATCGAGGCGTGAGCGTCCTCGCCGAGGTCACCGCGCCGCGCGAAGCGCCGGCGATCCTGCCCCGCTGGCGGACGCTGCTTCATCACCGGATGGGGGTGATCGGCGCCGCGATGCTGCTGCTGGCGCTCGTCGTCGCCGTCTTCGCTCCGTTCCTTGCGCCCTACGACCCTTACGCATCCGTGCGGGTCAGCATCCTCGACATCTACCAGGCGCCTTCGGGCGCGCACCCACTGGGGACCGATGACGGCGGCAAGGACGTCCTCTCCTCCCTCATCCACGGCGCCCGCGTGTCGCTGCTGGTCGGCTTCGCGGCTGCCGCCATCGCGCTCGGCATCGGCGGCTTCATCGGCCTGGTGGCCGGTTTCTATGGCAGACGCATCGGATCGCTGCTGATGCGGATCACCGACTTCTTCCTCGTCATCCCGGACCTGGCGCTGCAGATCGTGCTGGTCGCGATCATCGGTCCATCGCTGGGGACCATCATCTTCGTGATCGGGGCGCTGGGCTGGACCACGACCGCGCGGCTCGTCCGATCGCAGACGCTTAGCGTGCGGGAGCGCAAGTACGTCCTGCGCGCCCGCTCGATCGGGGCATCGGACGGGCACATCATGCGTCGCCACGTCTTTCCAGCGGTCCTGCCGCTGATGCTGGCCAACATGGTCCTGGTCATCAGCCTGGCGATCCTGTCGGAGTCGACGCTGGCATTCATCGGCCTCGGCGATCCGACGGTCATCAGCTGGGGCCAGATGCTGAACTTCGCCTTCACGCGAGGCGCCGTGTCCGCCGGTGCGTGGTGGGCGCTCATCCCGCCCGGGCTGGCGATCGTGTGGGTCGTGCTGGCCACCACGCTGCTCGGCACGGCGCTCGAGGACGCGCTCAACCCGCGGCTCAAGCGACACCACCTCGAGGGCGAGGGGCGCGACGTGGCGCGACCGGAGCTTTCGCCGGCGCGCGCGCCCGTGTCGTTCGGCTCGCGGCGCGATCCGGCGCCCGACGCGCCCCTCCTGGAGGTCCGCGACCTGGCCATCGAGTTCGACGGCCCGGCCGGCCCGCTGCGCGCCGTCGACGGCATCAGCTTTGACCTGCGCCGCGGCGAGACGCTCGGCCTGGTGGGGGAGTCCGGCTGCGGCAAGACGACGACGGTGCTGGGCATCCTGCGACTGCTGCCGCCGGGCGGCCGCGTGGTGGGTGGCAGCGTCCTGTTCGACGGCGAGGATCTGCTGGGCCTCTCGCCGGCCGAGCTGCGCGGCTTCCGCTGGACGCGCCTGTCGCTCGTGTTCCAGGGCGCCATGAACGCACTGAACCCGGTGCGGCCGGTGGGGGGCCAGGTGACCGAGGCGATCCGCATCCACTTCCCCGCAACCAGCCGCGCGGAGGCGGAGCGGCGCACGGGCGAGCTGCTCGAGCGGGTGGGAATCGGACGGCGCCGCGCCGGCGAGTACCCGCACACCTACTCGGGCGGGATGCGGCAGCGCGCGATGATCGCGCTGGCCCTTGCCTGCAACCCGGAGGTGATCGTCGCGGACGAGCCGACGACCGCCCTCGACGTCATGATCCAGGCCCAGATCCTGGAGCTGCTCACCGGCATCGCCGCGGACTTCGGGATGGGGATCATCCTCGTCACCCACGACCTCGGCGTGGTGGCCCAGGTCTGCGATCGGATCGTGGTCATGTACGGCGGCGACGTGGCCGAGGAGGCGACCACCTCCGAGCTGTTCGCCACACCGCGGCACCCCTACACCCAGCAGCTGCTGGCCTCGTTCCCTGACGTGGCGCACCCGGATCGCCCGCTGCGCGGCATCCCCGGCGCTCCTCCTCGGCTGGACGCGATGCCCCCCGGCTGCCGCTTCGCGCCGCGCTGCCCGTACGTCTTCGACCGCTGTGGCCTCGAGCGGCCGGCCCAGTACCCCGCGGGCGACGGTCGTCATGCCTCCTGCTTCCTGCTCGATCCGGCCCAAGGAAGGACCGATGCCTGACGCCGCGCCGCTGCTCCACGTTGCCGGCCTGGAGAAGGCGTTCCCCGGTCGCCGCTCGCTCGCCGATTGGCTCCTTCGGCGCCCCGCTCTGCCGGTCCGGGCCGTGGACGGCGTCAGCTTCGAGCTGCGACGTGGCGAGATCCTGGCCCTCGTCGGTGAGTCCGGCTGCGGTAAGACCACGACCGGCAACCTCGTGCTGGGCCTGCTGGAGCCGACGGCTGGCCGCGTCGAGCTCGACGGCCGCGTCGTGGCCGGCCTGTCGCGTGGGGCGCTGCGCGGGATGCGACGCCAGGCGCAGATGATCTTCCAGGATCCGTACGAGTCGCTGAACCCACGCATGCGGGTCGGCGAGATCGTGGCCGAGCCGCTGCAGGTGCATCGGGCCACCGCGTCGCGATCCGAGGAGCGGGATCGCGTCGAGCGCGCCCTGACCCAGGCGGGGCTGGCGCCGGCATCGGTCTACCTGGGCCGGTACCCGTTCGAGCTCTCCGGCGGGCAGCGGCAGCGCGTCGTGATCGCGGCGGCCCTGGCGCTCGAGCCGTCCATGCTCGTGGCGGACGAGCCCGTCAGCATGCTCGACGTCAGCATCCGGGCCGAGATCCTCAACCTGCTCGCCGCGCTGGCCCGCGACCAGGGAATCGGGGTGCTGATGATCACGCACGACCTGTCGACCGTCGCCGCCTACGCGCAGCGCATCGCGGTCATGTACCTGGGACGGATCGTCGAGCAGGGCCCGACGCGCCGGGTGCTCGCCGACCCGCAGCATCCGTACACGAAGGCGCTCCTCTCGGTGGTCCCCGTGCCGGATCCGAGCCTGCGGCGCGAGCCGGTCATCCTCGGGGGGGAGACGCCTGATCCGGGCCGCATCCCGGCCGGCTGCCGCTTCCATCCACGCTGCCCGGTGGCCTTCGAGCGCTGCCCGCAGGTTGACCCGCCGCTCTTTCCGGTCGGCGACTCGCATGCCGCCGCGTGCCTGCTCGTGGAGCGGACCCCGGCATCAGCCACGCCGGCTAGAGCGGGCCGCCCATCACCAGTGGCACGACGAGCAGGCTGACCGCGACGCCGACCGGCACCGCCGCCGCCGCCCGGCTCAGCCGCGACGGAAGCCGGACGAGCGCCGGCGCCACGGCTGCGGCGGCGACCGCCCCGGTGAACCCGGCGAGCGAGGCGACGAAGGCGTGAGCCAGCGTCGGCGAGGCCGCGCCGGTCTGCCGCTCGCCGGCCATGACAACGCCGAGGACGACGGTAACGAGCGCGCCGAACAGCCCGGCGGCAGCGGTTCCGGCGAAGGCGCGCGG
>JBOGTC010000021.1:0-4929 GCA_050692055.1 Candidatus Limnocylindria bacterium
TCGACCCATCGCAGGTTCGGGACCGATGCGAATGCCCGATCCGCCGAGACGAGCGCCTCCGCACCGCGTTCCAGGGCCACGGCCGCCAGCACGGCGTCGAACGCCCCCAGCGCCGGATGGTGATCGAACAGGCTCAGTCCGTGGTCCAGATCGTCCGACGTCGCCACGAGCACCGCGAACGCGCTCAGGTAGTGGCGCGCGAGCGTGACGGCGTCGGTCCGCGTGCGCCGCCGCGCGCGGATATGGGCGAACTCCTGGATGACCCCGATCGTGGTGGTTGCCTCGATGCGTCCCTCGCCGTGCGCGGTCAACACGCGCCGACACGGATCCCGCAGCGGGTGTGCGTCGCCGACGGCGTAAGCAAGGATCGTCGTGTCGAGGACGATCATCCCGCCCGGTCGTGCGCGGAGTCGAGCTCCGGCCGGAGCTCGGCAGGGTCGGAAGGCAGGGCCATCGGTTCGGCAGCGAGCACCTCTGCTATCGCGGCTCGCCGCTGTTCCGCATCGGCCGGCAGTTGGTCGATCGCTTCTCGGATGACGGCAGCCACCGACACCCGCCGACGCTTTGCCTCACCCGCCAGCTTGCGATAGCGCGGTTCATCGAGCAGCAATTGAACGCGGCGGTCCAGAGTGCGCATGTGTTTACGCTAGCTCATATTTGCCACGGTGCCAAGGGGCTGGTGTGTCAGCGCCCTCGTCACCGGTCATCCGCCGGCGGCAGCGCGCGCAACCGACCGGCCGATGCGGTCAGCATCGGCTGGCGAGCGTGCGTCACGCTGGACCACCTGTCCGCCGGGCGCGTGGTGCTGGGCGTGGGACTGGGAGGAGATTGGTATCGAGAGCTGCGAGGAGACGAGCGAGACCGTCGAGCAGCGCTTCGCATCCTGGAAGACCTCACTCCCGCCGGATGAATAGCGTCAGCATCTCATAGACGACATTGGCGGCCACCACCGCCGTGATTTCGGCGTGGTCGTACTGAGGCGAGACCTCTACCACGTCGCAGCCCACGACGTTCAGCCCGCGGAGTCCGCGCAGGATCGACTGGAGCTCACGAGAGGTGAGCAGCCATGGATGCCACTGCCTCGGCGATTGGTCCGCCCCACCATCGGCTGGTGACAACGCGGGCAGGCAGGCGCCGTGTCGTCCCTGATCGAGGGCCCTTTCGGCCTACGCCGTAGCCTCAAGCGGCAAGATCTCGTTGGCCTCGTCGACCTCCTCAGCAGGGGCATGAAGGTTGCGACCGCCTCCAGTCCCGCCGATGCATCGGCGGCTATTGTCAGGAAGGACCATCGGCGCGCGGCTCCGCCGGTACATCGGCCACCGGGTGGCGTGGGGGCGCCTCGCGGGCAGGCTCACGCCACGGCCGCACCGATGGATCGGCGTCCGGTGTCACGAACTGGCCGCCGCGTCGATTTCGAGCGATGATCGGCGCTCCGAGAGCGTCGTCGCGCACCGGGATCTTGCAGCGCTTTGCTACCGTCGACGCATGTCCACCGCGACCTTGTGGCGGTTGGCTGGCCTGTCCGCGCTGCTCGGGGGCGCGCTCTACGTTCTCTTTGACGCCCTCTCGATCTGGGACGTCGGAGGCATCCCTCCCGAGGATGTGGCGAGATTCGGCATCCTGGCGATCAGCAGCGCGCTGTCGCTCGGCGGCCTGATCGGCGTCTACGGGATCCAGTCGCGCGAGTCGGGCGCCCTCGGGCTCATCGGCTTTGTCGCCGCGTTCGTCGGCGCTCTCCTATCGTTCGGCGTCGGCTGGGGCGGGGTGATGATCGTGCCCGAGATCCTGGACACGCCCTTCGTCCGGGACGGACCGACCCGCGACCTGGCGATCTGGGTGCTGGGGATCCGATTGCCGCTGACCGCAATCGGCTTCCTCGTGCTCGCCATCGCCACGCTGCGAGCGCAGGTGCTGTCACGGGCAGGAGCCTGGATCATGCTGGTGGGCGCGCTACTCGGAGCGTTGAACACGCTGGGCATCCTGGCCCTGCCGGGCCCATTGCGCGGCCCGGCCCTCGGCGGCACCGGCTTCGCATGGCTGGGCCTTTCGGTGATGCGGATCGCCGGTGTGCGCCCAGCGGCGGGACGGCAACGAGTCTGACATGGGCGCCCATCGGCAGATGCGGTTCGCGGCAGCGCATGGTCCGGTTTGACAGCTGCGCCGTGCCGCGGGCACTGGGTGAATGGCCGCGCTTCTCGCCGTGTTCCCGCTCCTGCTCTTCGTCGGGTTTGTCGCCATCCTCATTGTCATCGGACTCGCGGTCATGGCGTTCGGCGATCGGGAAGTCGGCGCGATCCTCGCCCTGATCGCCGGTTCGATGGGCCTGGGTGCCTCCCTCGCCGGCCTCTACGGCGATGGCATCCAGATCGTCTCGGAGAGGCCGTGTGAGGTAGAGCGTCGGCACGCTTACCACTCTTCTGGAGCTGGCCGAGGCCTCGGAGCCGGGATTGCGTGGGTCCGACCTCGAGCGGCGCATGGGCACGCTGCACGTGGAGCATGACAACCTTCGGGCCGCCCTGACCTGGGCGCTGCAAGCGGACCAGGGAGAGGTTGCCCTCCGATTGGTATCGGCTCTCTGGCGCTTCTGGCATCTGCACGGAGATCTCGCCTCAGGCCGGAGATGGTTGGAGCAAGCGCTGGCCCTTCCCTCCGCCGCGGCCCGCTCGCGGATCAGGGCGAAGGCGCTGCTTGCGGCGGGTAGTCTCGCGTACTGGCAACTCGACAGCCGGCCATGTCGGCCTGGTACGAGGAGGCCCTCGCCATGTTCGAGGAGCTGGACGACGAGGCCGGGATCGCCGAGGCGCGCTACGACGCCGCATTCGGCCTGGGGATTCGGGGCAGGCTGGAGGAGGCCATCGAGCTGCTGCGCGGCAGCAAGGCCCTGTTCGAAAATTTCGGCGACCGGCGAGCCGTCGCCGATTCGTTGTTCGGCCTGGCCGTCATGTACCGGCTGCGGGGCGACATCGAATTGGCCCGGGAGACCGGGGAAGAGGCGCTGTCCATCCACCGAGAGGTGGGCGACCTGTTCGGGCTCATTGGTTCACTGTACGTCGTGGGGAGGGCGGCGGCGCAGCTCGGCGACCTGGACACGGCGCGAGCCGGTTTCATGGAGACCTTGGCGATCGATGAGGCGTTCGGTGAGCGGACGGGGCTGGCCCTCAGCCTCGACAACTTGGCCGACCTGGAGATCACTGAGGGTAACGCTGTCCGGGCCATGCGGCTGGCCGGAGGCTCGGAGGTCATCAAGGAGGGGGTCGGAGGCCAGGGCCCCGCCCGACCTGATCACGCTTCCCGATCCGAGGGAACGGGTCCGTGCGCTGTTGTCCCGGAGGAGATCCGGGCGGCGTGGGAGGCGGGCCGGGCCATGAGCCTGGAAGAGGCCATCGCCTACGCCCGGGAACTTGCATAGCCGGATAAGGGTTCAGATATAAGGGTTCGCACAAGGTTGGTTTGGTGAGAAACCACAAGATGTGGCGGTAGATGGTCTGTACATGCCACTACATATTGTGGTGGATTGGTACCGCATACCGGAATCGCCGCGGTGGTCCGGAGGGCTCCGGCTGAACACGATCCTTCCGGTGGAATCCGGCCATCTCCGGATACGTCCGGCCGGCTACAGGGTACGAGTAAGGGTACAGACGGGAGACGGGGTGGTCGGCGCGAGAGGAGTCACACCTCCAACGCCCAACTGAATGTCCCCAAGTATAGGCTGCGATGCGAGATGATTGGAGCGGGACCCTGGATGGAACGGGCAGGCTGATCATGTCTTGGTCCTGCTACAGGCGGCACGTTATTGGGGTAGACGTTGCCGACCTTGAGCCTCTTCGCAGCGCGATGTGCGTAGTCAGGCGAGGGCGAGGTGGATCGACTAGGCGGGGCGCTCAGCCGAGTCACGAGCGCCCGAGCACGATGTCGATGCCGGCCAGCACGGCATCGACCTTCGCGTCCGAGACCTTACTGACCCGCTCCGTCAGCACGGCCTTGTCAAGGGTGACGATCTGGGACACGTTGGCGACCGATTCGCGACGCAGGCGCGTCATGCGGGCTGAGAGCAGCTCATTGCCTGGTGCGTTGGCCCAGCGAAGGTTGGTCGTCAGCGGAACGCAGACGACGGTTCGGAGCGAACTGCGATTGAAGGCATCACCCTGGACGACGACCACCGGCCGCCGGAAGCCGGGTTCCGATCCGGATGGCTCGGGGAGATCCGCCCACCAGATCTCGCCCTGGGAGATCACCACTCGGTCGTCGCGAGGACGCGCCGTGCGGCAACATCGCTGAATCGGTGCTCGAGAGCCGCGTCACCGAGCTGCTCGACGGCCCCGTCGAGCGCCTCGGTGACACCGTCCGGAGCGTGCCGCGCAACGTATTCGCGGAGGGCCGTGCTGTACATCTCGCTGCGGGGACGCCCGGAGCGGCGCACCAGTCGCTCAACCTCGGCGAACAGCCCATCGGGGACGGAGATCGCGGTCTTCATACCAGGAGTATAACCGATGGAAAGGCTGCGCTGCGAGATCATCGGAGCCGGACCCTGGATAGAACACTTCGGCCCTAGCCTTGCTTGCAGGGCTAGGTGCTGACCATTTAAGCGAAGTTTGAGATCAGGCCGCGAGGTTCGCGCGGGCAAGGAGCAACCCAAGCGATCGATCGAACGCCTGCCAGGGCGGGCCGGCCGGCACGGCTGGCCCGCAGCGGGCAAGACCCGGATCGAGGACGCGGTCGGCGAGCTTGGTCAGGAAGGCGCATCTGCGGAGGCCCTCGGACGTAAGCCGGTAGCGCTGGCTCTTCGGGATCCTGTCGATCAGGCCGTGACCGGTGAGGCGGCCGAGATCGTAGGTCATCCGGGCGCTCGTGTACTCGCCGAGCGGGAGGCTCAGGAGCGCGGCGACGTGTCGCCGGAGCTGGGCGTTGGAGAAGCCCGCGGGGAGGTGA
>JBOGTC010000022.1:0-19502 GCA_050692055.1 Candidatus Limnocylindria bacterium
GTGTACCCCGCCGCGCCCTCGACTGGCTGCCAGTCGAGCGTCACCTGACCGCGGCCGCCTGTCGCGGTCAGGCCGGCCGGCGCCGCCAGCCGCGGCAGCTCGAGGCCGACCTCGGCATCGCTCCGCAGCCCGATGCGCGCCTGCCAATCGGCGCGGGCGGTCCGTTGAGCATCGGTCACGATGCTCCACCCGTGTGGCAGGGATGTTCGTTGGGCGCGATGTCGCCGACCTCGTGGGAGAGGCGGTCCAGCTCGGCACGGAGCTCGGCCAGCAGGTTCGCAAGTCCGGGCTCATCGTGGAGGCTGCGCAGCTCGAACGGATCAGCGAGGAGGTCGAAGAGCTCCCACTCGTCCGGCCGCCCGTCCGGTGGGTGGTAGTAGTGGATCAGCTTGTGCCGATCAGTCCGGACGCCACGGTGCGCCCAGACCCCATGCGCGGGGTCGCGATGCATCCAGTAGCGGTAGTACATGCTGGTCCGCCAGTCGGAGGGGCGGTCGCCCCGCAGGAGGGGGCGCAGCGAGCGGCCCTGCATCGGTCTCGTGGGCTCGACGCGGGCGAGGTCCAGGAACGTCTGGGCGAAGTCGACGTTGAGCACGATCGCGTCGCTGCTCGTGGCCGCCGCGACTTCGCGCGGGTATCGGACCAGGAACGGCATGCGCAACGATTCCTCGTACATGAAGCGCTTGTCGTACCAGCCGTGGTCGCCCAGGAAGAAGCCCTGGTCGCTCGTATAGACGACAACCGTGTTGTCGACCAGGTCGCGGTCGTCCAGGAACTCGAGCAGGCGGGCCACGTTCTCGTCGAGTGCCGCGACGCAGCGCAGGTAGTCCTTGATGTATCGCTGGTAGCGCCAGCGCAGCTCCTCGTCCTCGGTCAGGCCAGGCGGCACGATGCCCTTGAGGTCCTCCTCGGTCAGGTCGCGCAGCTGCATGCGCGCCTCGATGGCGGCCGTGGAGCGGCCCGCGTAATCGTCGCGCAGGGTGGTCGGCTCCAGGATGAGCTGATCCCCGTAAAGCGCGGCATGACGCTCGGCCGGCTCCCACGAGCGGTGCGGCGCCTTGTGGTGAACCATGGCCAGGAAGGGCCGATCGCGATCGCGCGCGTCGATCCAGCCGAGCGCCAGGTCGGTGATCACGTCGGTGGCATAGCCGGTACGGACGATCCGGCATCCGTCCGGCTCGAGGAACGTCGGGTCGTGGTAATCACCCTGGTCGGGCAGCACGGTCCAGTAGTCGAAGCCGGCGGGGTCGTGGATACCGCCGTGGCCCAGATGCCACTTGCCGACGAGCGCCGTCTGGTAGCCGGCGTCACGCAGCATGCCGGGGAACGCAGGCTGGCGCGCATCGAAGTGCGTGTCGAGGGTGGTCACTCCGTTCACGTGGTTGTAGGTGCCGGTCAGGATCGTGGCGCGCGAGGGGGAGCAGATCGAGTTTGTGCAGAAGCACGCGTCGAAGCGCATCCCCTCGGCCGCCAGCCGGTCGATGCCCGGGGTGTCGTTGATGGCGCTGCCGTAGGCGCCGATGGCGTGCGCGGCATGGTCGTCGGCCATCACGAATACGACGTTCGGGCGCCGGTCAGCCACGAATGACCAACCGGCGCCCGGTTCGCGCGGCGGTGGTCACGGCGCCAGGCGGCCCGCGCCGAACTCCTCCATCGCCATGAGCGGAGCCAGCGCGGGCGCCAGGGTCACCGCGAGGTAGCCCTGGAGCCGGTCGTCGAGGAGCTCGTTGGCGATGGCGGCGATGACCATGCCCTGGTCGAGCGCCAGGTAACGGTCGGCCACCTGGCCCGTCGCCACGTTCACCGCATCCTTGAAGCCGCCCCGGCCGTAGAGGTCGAAGTCGGTGGCGAGATTGTCGAGATTGGTGAGCGTGGCCTCGGCGTCGAAGTCGAGCGCCAGGAAGGCGGCGTGCGGGGTGACCACGCCCTGGCCGTAATCGGTGATCTCTGACGGGGCCCGGAAGCAGTTGGGGTCGTCCCAGCCTGCATCGGTCAGGGTGAGGCGCTCGACGTCGGCGGTGTAGCCGTTCGGCTCCATGCCGATGGCGTCGACGCCGTACTCCCGATAGCCGCCGGCCGGGTCGCTCGACGGGCTGAAGCCCCAGTACCCGTATGCCGCCTCGTCGAGGCCGAACTCGATCTGCGACTCCACGTACAGCGGATGGGTCAGGGCCCAGCTGGAGGGACCCCACTCCTCCTCGGGCACCACGAGCGGCACCATCAGCGCCTCGAACATGCTGCCGCCCCAGGTCGGGACGACGAGCTTATCACGGTACGGGTAGGCGCCCTCGAAGACGTCGACGCCCACGTACTGGCGCCACACGCCGGTCGGCCTGGTCTCCTGCCAGTTCCAATCGCAGGTGTCGGGGAAGGTGCGCCAGCCACCGAAGTAGTGCTCGTCGGGAATCTGGCCGAGCGCGATGCCGATGTAGCTGGCGATGCGCGGCTCGGTGTTGAAGGCGCCGTAATGGTGGCCGGTGTAGGCCACGTCCTCGCCCATGCCGCAGTAGTCATCGATGGGCCAGTTACCGGGTGGCGCCTCGTCGGTGAGCCAGAAGCCGCCGCGGATGAGACCCGCGCCGGCATCGGGTCCCTTGGCGTTCGGGTCGTAGTAGCAGCCGAAGTTCATGCTCTCCGCCAGGCTCCGGGCCCGGTCGTGCAGCTCCGGCACGGCGTTGGCGACCATGAGCAGGGCCGATGACAGCCAGCCGTTGTCGACGCTCGAGGCGAACGGGAAGACAGGATCGTTCGGCGGCTCCGGCCATGTCGTGAGCTTGGCGCCGGTCTGCGGCGAGTACCAGTTCCAGAACTGGCCGGAGGGCTCATGGCGCTCCATGCCTTCCAGAGTGCTGAGCGTCTTCGCGATCCGGTCGATGGCCTCGTCGGCGCCGATGAGACCCAGGTCGCGAGCGGCCAGCGTCGCCCAGAAGTACATGCCCACATTCGTGGGCGAGGTGTAGCCCGATCTGCTGCCGGGGAACAGGTCGCCGCCGATGTTGTCGGCCGGCAGGCCGGTCCGCGGCTCGACCATCAGCACGAAGGAGCGCCAGGTGTCACGCGCGTAGCGCTCGAGGGTGGCGCGATCCGCATCTGCGGCCGCCGCGGGCAGGCTGGCCGCCAGGGCCAGGCACAGCGCGACCGGGAGTGTGAAGAGGCGTCGGTATCGGCTCATGAGAATGGGTGTCCGTGGCGCGGCGCTCGGGTACCGCTGTGGGCTGGGATGGTCGGGAGCGTCACTTGATGCCGGTCATGGCGATGCCCTGGGTGAAGTAGCGCTGAAGGACGATGAAGACGGCCAGCACCGGAAGGATCACGACGACCGAGCCGGCCATGAGCAGGGCGATGTTCGTCTCCTGCTGTCCGGTGGCGAAGAGCGCGATGGCCACGGGCAGGGTGTACATGCTGTCGCTGGTGGCGACGACGAGCGGCCACAGGAAGCTGTTCCAGCTCGCCAGGAAGGTGAGGATGGTGAGCGTGGCGACGGCCGGGCCGCAGAGCGGCATGACGATGCGCCAGAAGATGTAGTGCTCGCCACCCCCGTCCACGCGGGCCGCGTCGAGCAGCTCGTCCGGGATGCCCGAGATGAACTGGCGCATGAGGAAGACGCCGAACGCGCCGGCCAGGAAGGGCAGGATCAGGCCCGCATGGGTGTTGACCAGGCCCAGGTTGGCGACGAGCACGAAGAGCGGCATGAAGGTCACCACCCCGGGCACCATGAGCGTGCCCAGCACGACGGTGAAGAGGATCCTCTTGCCGCGGAAGCGGAGCTTGGCCAGCGCGTAGCCGAGCATCGAGCAGAAGATCACGTTGCCCGCCGTCACGGCCGTGGCCACCACCGCCGAATTGAAGAAGTAGCCAGCGAAATTCAGCCGGCTGAAGAGATCCTCGTAGTTCGAGAGCGTCGGGTCCTGTGGAAGCCAGGTCGGGGGAAGCTGCCGCAGCTCACCGGTGCTCTTGAATGAGCCGAGGATCATCCAGATGAAGGGCCCCACGAGGAGGACGATGCCCAGGATGAGGAGCAGGTAGATCCACCACGCGCCGCCACCGGAGCGTGGGCCTCCGCGGCGCCCCGTACCGGCAGACGGTAGATCGCGTGCTGGCGACGCGGTGGTCATCCGGGCGTCCTCACGTTTGCGTCCGGAAGACCCGGAACTGGACGAAGGTGAGCATCGCGATCGCGATGAAGAGGATGAAGGCGATCGCGGCCGTGTAGCCGTAGTTGCCAAAGCTGAACTGGCTGTAGGCATACAGGGCCAGCGAGAGCGTCGAGTTCAGCGGCCCGCCCTGCGTCATGACGAACACTTCCTCGAAGAACTGGACGTAGCCGATGCCGGTGATGACCGCGCCGAACAGCAGGGTGGGGCGCATCAGCGGCAGGGTGATGTTGCGGAAGCGCTGCCAGCGGCCCGCCCCGTCGACCTCGGCCGCCTCGTACAGGTCCTGGGAGATGGTCTGAAGGCCGGCGAGGAAGATGACCATCAGGAATCCGAGGTTGCGCCACGCGGCCATGGCGATGATCGACCACAGCGCGTAGCGCTCATCGCTGAGCCACCCCGGGCCGTCGACGCCCCAGATGCCGAGGACCCCGTTGATCAGGCCGACCTCCGTCCCCAACAGCAGGCGCCAGACGACGGCGATGGCCACGATGCTGGTGACGACCGGGAGGTAGAACCCCACGCGGAAGTAGGTGCGGAACCGGACGACACCCTGGTTGAGGCCGACCGCCGCTGCGAGCCCCAGGGCCATGGTCAGCGGCACGCCGACGAGGACGAAGACGGCCGTGTTCGCGGCCGCCTTCTGGAAGCGCTCATCACCGAGCACGTCGAGATAGTTCTGGATGCCCACGAGCTCGATCGCCAGCGGGTTCCGGATATCGGTGACGCGAAGGTCGGTGAAGCTGGTGACGAGTGCCGCCGCGATCGGCCCCGCCATGAAGACCAGGAAGAGCACGAGAAACGGCAGCGCGAAGCTCCACGCCACGAGCGTTTCGCGCCACATGGGACGTCCGGCCGTGGGTGCCGGAACTCCCGCACCCACGGCACCGGGGGAGCTGGCGGTCACCGGTTGCTACCCGGTTCCAATCGACGAGGCGGCTTCTTGCATGGCAGGGCAGCCGTCCTCGGGCGAGAGGTCGCCCACGGTGACCTGCTCGATCACCAGGTCGATCTCGGCGGCCACCTGCTCCCAGGTCGCGATCGCGGGTGGTGCCTTGGCATCCTCCAGCTGCTCGCCGAACGCTGGCAGCAGCGCGTCACCCGCCAGCGCCTCGTCGTCCCACGCCGACTGGACCGACGGGAGGGCGCTGACCGTCTCATACCAGGTGACCTGGACCTCCGGCTGCATGAGGTACTCGACGAAGGCCCAGGCGGCCTCCTTGTTGTCCGAGTCGGAGAGCACGGCGAGGTTGCTGCCGCCCACGAACGAGGTGCCTGCCTCTTCCGTCGGCTGGTGCGCGACCGTCCATGTCTCGGGGTCGGCGCCGGCATCGGTGACGATCCCGATCATCCACGGCCCGCTGATGAACGACCCGACGTCGCCGTTGGCGAACTGGCCCTCGACCGGGACGTCGGCCGCGGCGGGAGCCGTCAGGCCCTCCTCGAAGAAGGAGTCGTAGAAGGTGAGCGCCTCGACACACGCCTCGGAGTCGAGCGTGAAGGCAGTGCCCCCCTCGTCCATGATCTCGCCGCCCGCCTGCCAGAAGAACGGCATGAATGTCTGCCACGATCCGGTCCCACCCGGCTGCAGGTTGGTCCCGTACTGGGCGCCGGCACCCTGCATGGCCTCGGCGAGCGCCTTGAGCTCATCCCAGCTGGCCGGCGGCTCCGTCACGCCGCCCTCCTCGGCAAGGTCGGTGCGGTAATAGAGCAGCCGCGTCTCGACATACCACGGCACGCCGTAGCTTGTGCCGTCGACGACCGTCGTATCCCAGGCGCCCTCGAAGAACTGCCCCGCATCGATGTTCGCCGGGGTGGGCTCCAGACCGCCGAGGCCCGCGAACTCGCCCATCCAGGTCGTCCCGATCATCGAGACGTCCGGCACCTCGCCGCCGGCGATGGCGTTCACGATGCGATCGTGGGCGGCGTCCCACGGCACCGGCGTGACCTCCACCGTGATGTCCGGATTGTCGGCCATGAAGCTATCCGCCAGGACCCCGAGGTTCTCGCCCTCGGCGCCCATGGCCCACACGCTGATCTCGCCGCTCGCGCCCTCGGTGTCGACCTCTGGCGCCTGAGGCGCGGCGTCGCCCTGGCCATCCCCCTCGTCCCCGCGACCGCACGCCACGAGCGCGATCGTCATCGCGAGAGTCGCAATGACTGCGACCGTTGATCGTCTAGTGGTCATTCCTCTGGTCATTCCTCGTTTCTCCTTCACTTCGTGCGCTGCACCCGCAGCTCGAGCGAATGACCAGCTCGGTTGGCAGGAGCTCGTGCAGGGGGTCTGTCCGGTGGTTCGTGATTCGATCACGGAGCAACTCGGCCGCGCGCCGTCCGAGCTCGAGCATCGGCTGGCGCACGGTGGTCAACGGCGGTGCCAGGTGGCCGGCCGCCGGAATGTCATCCCAGCCGGTGACGGCCAGGTCCTGGGGAATGGCGAGGCCTGCGCCGCGAGCCGCGGCGAGGACGCCCATCGCGATCTCGTCGTTGGCCGACACGATCGCGTCCGGCCGCTCCGGACACGCGATCAGCTCGACCGCCGCGGTGCGGCCCTCGGATTCGCGGAACGCACATGCGACCGGGGGCAGCCAGGGCTCACGGCTCACGATGCGGTGCGCGTCGAGGAAGCCGTCCCACCGTTCGGCGGCATCGGGCGATCCGTGCGGATCGCCGAGAAACGCGATGCGCCGGTACCCGTGGTCGAACAGGTGCGCGGTCAGCTCGCGGGCCGTGGATCGGCTCTCGGCGCGAACGCTGTCGGCCTTCCCAGCCAGCGGACGCGCGAGGAGCACGACTGGAACGCCACGTCGCTCCAGCTCGGCGACGACGTCGTCATCCACCGTGCGCCCGAAGAGGACGATGCCGTCTGAACGATCGGCGAGGTCGAGCACCTGGCGCCTCGACGCGGCGCGGCCGTGAGTGGCGAGGATCATCACGCTCTGGCCTTCCGCGGCCGACGCCTCCTCGTAGCCGAGGATCACGGCCGAGTAGTACGGGCCGGAGAGATCGGGAAAGACGATGCCCGTGGCGTCGTGGTGGCCTCGTGCCAGCGAACGACCGAGCAGGCTGGGCCGGTAGTCGAGCGCGGCGATCGCCTGGTGGACCCGATCACGGGTATCGGGAGCCACGATCTCCGCGTTGCGATGCACGCGCGACACGGTCGCGATCGAGACGCCGGCATGGCGCGCGACCTCGTAGATCGTCGCGCCGCGGCGCGGGCGGATGGCACTTGATGTAAGCGCTTTCACGACGGCGCCAAGTGCTGCAGGATGTGTGCCGCGACGCTCCTCCGCCCGTCGGTGGGGCGTCAGTCGCTCAGTGCCGCCCGCTGAGCTCCCGTCGTTCCGTCACCGGGCACCGTGGGTCGTGGAGCGGGCCGGCCGGAAGGCCTGTGCCGTACTTTGCACCCAGCGCACGTAACTACCACGATCGGCCGTCTGCATAGTCACTTTGTGCGTCCGGGCGCAAGAAATGACCAAGAAAAGGCCCGCATCGCGCGCTCCTTCGTAGTTACGTGCACGGACGGCAAGAATGGGAGTCGGCCGCGCCGTGCCGCACGATGACCGGAGCTCGGGCGTTGGGTTGGTTCCCACGACCCGTTGTTGTGATGACGAGACCTCCGCCGTTGCGTCAAGCGCCAAGGCGCGGGACCAGCCATTCCTCGATGATGGGCGGAACGTCCGACCATCGGTTCACCTCAGCATCGGGGCTTGGGTCCGGCTCCCCGACGAAGTCGGGCGGGCGCATCCAGATCGAGCGCATCCCGACCGTACGGGCGCCGGCGAGGTCGCGCTCCGGCCGATCGCCGATGATGGCCGCCCGTGACGGCTCCGCGTCCACCGCCGATAGCGCGCGCTCGAACATGGCCGGATGCGGCTTCCCGAAGCCGGCGTCATGCGAGGTGACGTAGGCGTCGAAGCAGTCGGCGAAGCCGAGCTCCTCCCAGTCGCGCCGAACATCGGCGTCGTTGCGCCACAGGGTGTTCGAGCAGATGACGGTTTGCAGGCCCAGGACGCGAATGGCGCGCATCGCCTGGCGCGCGCCATCGGCCAGATCGACCACCTGGCTGAGCGGGATTGCGCAGGCTCGGCAGATGCGCTCGATCTCCGCGGCCGAGGCCTCGACCCCGTGCTCGGTCAGGAAGGCCATGACGGCTTCGGCGGTGCGCTGCTCCCAGGGCGATGCGTCCGATTCGGCGAAGGGATGGCTCGCCAAGCCGGGGAACCACGGTTGATCGGTCCCAAAGGCCTCGCGTAGCCGGGCGAGCATGAGTGCTTCGTATCGGTCCCGGCTGATCCAGGTCCCGTCGTCGACCAGCGTCCCGCCAACGTCGACGAGCAGCGCCTTGAGGGGCTCATGTGTCATACATCCATGCTGCCAGACCCGCCCACTGCGAGCGTAGCGACACGCCGAGCAGCATCGGCTCAAGGCTGCAGAAACTGACCGATGCGATGCCGCAGGCTGTCGACATCGAGGCAATGAGCCTCGTCGTGCTGCTCCGGGGCGCCGTAGTGGCGATGCTCCATGCGCCGGACGCCAATCGACAGCAGCCGATGCGGCACATCGTGGAATGCCTCCCTGATTAAATGTGCGGAGGTGCCCTGGAGGTACGGCTCGATCAGCACGACGGCGGGTGCACGCAGCTCGGCGCGCAGGGTACTGCCGTCGAACGGCCGGACCGTCGTGGCATACAGGACGGTCACGTCGAGGTCAGCGGCGGCCTCGAGCGTGCGGTCGAGCATCGGACCGACCGCGATGACCGTCGCCTGCGATCCGCGGCGAAGGACGTGGAAGCGGCCGGGCTCGATCGGCATCGGCGTGGCATTGGCCCGTGCCGACAGGCGGATGTAGACATTGCCGTCGCCAGCGATCGCTTCGCGCAGCAGGAGCTCGGCCTCGTCGGGGTGGCCCGGGACGTGGATCGTCCAGTCGGGCAGGCTGCTCAGCAGCGCCACGTCTTCCGGCGTCTGGTGCGTGCGCCCGCCCTCGGGCCAGTCGTACGAGGCCCCGACGCTGACCAGGACCGCGCCGACGCCCTGGTGGGCGAGATCGAGCTTGACCTGCTCGAACGGGCGCTCGACAAGGAACGGCGTGTAGGAATGAGCGATCGGTCGCATGCCTGACAACGCCATGCCTGACGCGACGCTGATCATCAGCTGCTCGCGGATGCCCACGTTGATGACCCGGTCCGGATGGCGCCGCATGGCTCGCGCCAGACCGGATACGCCGATCTCGGCCAGCACCACGGCCAGCTGCGAGTCCTCGTCGAGCAGCGCGCTCGTGACCCGGGCGAATCGGTCGCGCATGGTGTCGGCCGCGGTCGTGACGGTCATGCCCCCTCCTCCACCACAGCGACGACGACCTTCGGCTGACCGATGTGCTCCGCGGTGAGCGCAGCTTCCAGCGCGTCATGGTCGCGTCCATCGACGCTGGCCGATGCCCAGCCCTCGATCTCGAAGCGGCCCGCGATGCCGCCGGGCCAGCCGTACGTTGCCGACCGGTTGTCGACCACCACCACCGTGAGCCGATCCAGCCCCAGCCGCCCGGCGAGCACGATGGCCTCGTGATTGCTGCCCTCGTCGAGCTCGGCGTCGCCGACGAGAACGATCACCCTGGCTGGACGCTCCTGGGCGCGCAGACCGAGGGCCACGCCGATGGCGATCGGCAGGCCGTGGCCCAGCGAGCCGCTGCCGATCTCCACGCCGCGGATCAGCATGCGGTCGGGGTGGTGGCCGAGTGATGAGTCGTAGGCACCGAACGTGGACAGCGTCTCGATCGGGATGAAGCCCTTGGCGGCCAGCACGGCGTAGTAGGACATCGGCCCGTGACCCTTCGAAAGCAGGAAGCGGTCGCGGTCGGGATCGTCGGCCGTGGCGGGCGTGACGTTGAGGACGCGATCGTAGAGGACCCACAGCACGTCGAGCGTCGAATCAGCGCTGGTTGAGTGCTTCTCATCGCCCGTCATGAGGGCAATGAGGCGCGGAAGGTCGCCGTAGCCGAGGGAAGGAGCGGGCGCAGCCGCAGTTGCGTCGGTCATGGAGCCGAGTTTGCAACCTAAAGTGCACTTGAAGTCAAGGGCCGCCTCGTGCGGATGGCGCGGCGCGCAGGGGCTGAACGGGGCCAGAGTGGACCGACCGATGACTGACCGCGGTTCTTGCTGGCGGGTAGGATCTGCGCGTGCGGATGGTGATCGGCCCACTGTGCCTGGCGCTCGCCGCGTGCGCGACGGTCGTGCCGCTGCACCACGAGGTGCCGGATGACTTCGTCTTCGTTCGCGACGAGGCGGGCATCCTGCCCGCAGATCAGGTCCGCCAGGCCGAGGAGCAGCTGCGCGCCATGGCGGATCGGTCCGGCGTCTACGGCGTCGTGATCAGCGCCGAGGAGATCCTGAACCCGCCGCAGGTGGCAGGCCCGATTATGGACGAGGTCAGCGGGCTGGGAGGCGAGGCGCTCATCGGCTTCTGCACTCCGGAGGCATGCGATCTGACCGCGGCGGCTGCCTATAGCGCAACTCTCGAGGACGACCTCTCCGTTGTCGCGCGCGCACCGGAGCCGGTGCCGGGCCAAGGCGTTGCGCCGGGTTCCCGCGGGCTACGGGCCTGGATCGAGCTCGTCGGCACCGTCTCGACCCTCGAGGAATAGCCCGGCTTCATGAGCTCGAGGCGCGGTCCTCATCGTAGAAGATGGCGTCTCCCTGGGTGTCCACCTCGACGCCGCCGTGCCTCGTGAACGCGTCGCGGAGGGTGCGACGGTGCTCGGCCAGCAGGCCGGCGTTCGCGTCGCCTCGTTCGTGGAGCAGACGCGTCGAGCCCTCGATATCGGTGAAGAGGAACGTTACGGTCCCGCGCGGGAGCGCCGTCTGCCTCGGCCGATGCGAAGGCGTAGAAGAAGGCATTACCCTCGCTCGGCCATGCTCGGCGCCGAGTGTGGCGTCCCCGAGTGCCCGGCGCAAGAGGCGGTGCGGATCAGGGAGGAGCCCCGGATCATCGCCCCAGAGGCGCTCCTCCGTCGAGCTTCGCCAGCTTCTCATCCATCGCCTCGCCAGTGCGGGATTGGCGCAGCTGCGCGCGGATCTTCCGGATGGTCATCACGGCGCCGAGGACGGCCAGACCGATGAGCACGCCGTAGACCCACGGCGGCAGGTTTCGCCCTGCCACGAAGACGTAGAGCGTGGGGGCGCTGAAGAAGAACGCGGTTGACAGCGCGGGCAGGCCGATTGGCCCTCGCCTGCGAAGCGTGCGGACCAGCCAAGCCACCGACCCGAAGAAGAATGGCGCCGCGCCGACGTAGATCACGGCGTAGACGATGGGATCGACGCCGTACGCGTCGCCCAGCGACATGAGCCAGGCCAGGAGATCCTCCCACATGAGGACCATTATCAAGGGTGATGTCGTCCGCTCAGGCGCCCGTCGCCGAGCGCTGCGCGTCTCACGTGCGCGCTGGTGCGTCACGTGCGCGCTGGTGCGTCACGTGCGGCTATCGCTCGCGCTATGCAACTTATCCGCGGTGAATGGCCGTCCGGTGGCTGTCACGTCAGCTCAATGCGTCTGGATCGGCACATTGATGGAGCCTGCGCGGATCAGATGGCGCCCCCGGGGCCCCGCCGCTCGGATAAGTTGCAGGAGGCGAGCATTACCAGCAGCTAAGGTGATCGAACTGACGCTACCCAGGCCTGTCGACTTCGATCCCGTACCAGACCTGGTCGAAGCCACGCCACACGGTCTCGCCGCGATAGGTCAGGCCCAGCTTCTCCATGACCCGGCGCGAGGCGACGTTGTCCGGACGAGTGATCGAGACGATGGTTTGCAGGCCGGGCCGTTCGGCTGCCCACCCAAGCGCGGCGCGGGCCGCCTCGGTGGCATAGCCGCGGCCCCAGACCTCGGGGGCGAAGGTCCAGCCGATCTCCGCATCGTGAGTGGACGCCGTCCAGTCGTCCCAGTGCATGAGGCCGGTCCTGCCGACGAGCCGGCCGCTGGCGCACTCCTCCACCGCCCAGATGCCGAAACCGCGCTCGTCCCAGTGGTAGGCGTAGGCCTGGAGGCGCGCGCGTGTCTCCTCGATGTCGATCACGCCTCCGAGCCACTCGCCGACGCGGGGATCGCCATTGATCGCTGCCATCGGCTCGACATCCTCCGGCCGCCATGCTCGCAGGCGAAGGCGCTCAGTCTTCAGCTCCGGCAGCGTCATGGGTCAAGGCATCCTGTCGATCAGCTCGAGGGCCTCTCGCATCATGCTGCCGCGCTTGCCGACGACGCGATAGCGGTAGGCGGCCCGGCCACAGCCCCGCCAGACAGGAATCGGCGGATCGGCTCACATTCGTACCACTCCAAGCCCGAGAGGCGATCGAGCGCCTCCTCGATCTCCACCCATGCCGCGTGGCGCACGAGGCCGTCCGGGTCGGCGGACTGCAGCTGGCCGGTGGCCTCGCAGGCGAAGGTCACGGCCCGATACAGCCCCGTGGCGATGTCCGTGCGGTAATCGACCTCCACCTCGAACGCAAGTGCCGGCGCGCCAACGATCTGGAGCCCCGTCTCCTCTGCCACCTCCCGCCCGAGCGCCTCGGCCAGCCCTTCGCCGGCCTCGACCTGGCCGCCGGGAAGCATCCAGGCCGGTGCCGGGTCGTCTGGCCCCTGGGCCTCCACCATCAGCAGCGGCGATCCCCGGCAGATCAGCGCGATGACAATGGTTGGGATCGGCAACGTCACCGATCACCTCCGATCCCGAGCGCCTCCCGCATCTGTCCAACGACGCCCGGGAGGCGGTCGCGGCGGGGCGCCGAAAGCACCGCCGCAGCTTCGCCCAGGCCGGCCCGGTCGACAATGCCCTTCTCGTTGAGCGTCCACTCGCCGCGCTCGGCGAGCACCGCCTGGGCTGCGGCGATGGCGGCCTTCGCCACGAGCGCGACGCAGGTCGTCACGTCACCCAAGGCGGCAGCCGACTCGGCGATGTTGAGCGAGAATGCGGCGCTGCCGCGCCAATTGGGCGGCGCGCTTTCGCGGAGCGCCTAGGGAAAGTCAGGGCGAGGAAGTTCGCCGACCAGGACGCGGTTGAGCGCGAGCTCGCCAACGAGGACATAGCTGGTCATGCCTGCCACGTAGCCCTCGACATGGTCGCGGACATATCGGCCCTCGCGAGCCTCGGCCCACCAGTGCTCGACCTCGTCGAGGTCGCGGTAGAGCAGGTCGACGCGCACCCCGTGGACGGTGAGCCAGGCGCCGCCGTTGATCAGGCGTCCCCACTCGCCGGGCTCGACGACCGTGCCGGGGTAGGCGAGGGCACGGATGGCCTCGGTGTCGATCGAGCCACGATAGTAGAGGCCGAAGTCCCAGTCGCTGTCGGCATGCGCGCGGCCCGATGCGCGCGAGCCACCTAGGGCGACTGCCTCCACGCCGGGAGTGGCGGCTAGGACCGCCGCAAGCTCTTCCACCGCCAAAGACTAGAGGCGGTCCCAAATGGATGCGATCGACCAGGTTGTCATCCCGCGGTCGAGTCGCCCGGCGTCGGTAGAACGAGAAGGTAGCCTGCGGCGAGGTCGCTGCTCCAGCGTCGCGGCTCACGGATGACAAACTGGGTGGCGAGCTCGGCGGGCGACAGGAGGCTGTTCGGTTCGGGCGAGGTTCCCCAGATGCCACTGCCGTGCGGGAAGAGCGGGTCGAGCACCCGCACCCCGGTGACACGGAAGAGGGGATCGAGAGCCGGATCGCCCATCGACTCGAAGCCACTCATGACCCAGGCATGACGCCCTCGCCACATCACGAGCCCGACCGGCCGCCCGGTGTCGCGGATGGCGGCCGCCGCGACGCGGAGCGCATCGTCGTAGTCGGCGATCGACACGAGCTCATAGGGGCCGACCCCGATCTCGTTGAGAACCGCGGCCCAGCCGCGCGGATTCGCCCCATTGAACGAGCTCGACGAGAGAGCGCGCGCGTGCTCCCAGAGCGTCTGCTGATCGTCGCGGGACGTGCGGTCTTCTGCGGCGACCATGTTGTACGCCATCTGGATGCTTGCCCCCACGCACCATTCGAAGGTGAACTGCGGGACGAAGTCGCCCTCCTGGTACAGGTTGAGCGCGAAGGCAGTCGGCGGTGGGAGGGTCGGGGTCGGGCTCGGCGACGGGCTCGGCGACGGGGTCGGTCGAGCGGTTGGGCTGGGACGCACGGTTGGCGCCACGGTGGCCGTCGCCGTCGATGCGACGGCCCGGGGAGCTGCGGTGCGATCCATCGCGGGAGACCGCTCGCCAGGGTTGCCGATCTGGCAGGCCGCTAGCAAGGAGGCGACGAGGGCGAGGCGGAGCGCGCGGGGGATCATCGAGAGCCATGATCGATGTTGAGCAGATCTGGGGCCATGCCTGACGTGCTGCGGTCAGGGCGGACGCCGGGCCCGATGAAAGGTCCACTGGCGTGCTCGCAACCGATCGGCACACGTGCGCCAACGCAATGCGGGGGAGTCAGGTGCCGCTCAAGCTCTGCACGATAGGGGCAAATGCCTCCATCGCCGGTTCGAAGACGACGTAGTAGGAGATTCCGAGGCGCTCACGCCGCTCAGTGATCTCGTCGATGAGCTCGTCGACGGTTCCGATGAGCACGAAGGGACTGCCGAGCACATCGTTGACGCTCAGCGGATGCTCGGGCAGCGGCGCCAACTGCCCGGCGAAGTCGGCGGCGGCGGTGCCCGCATCGTCCGTCACGATGACGCGCTGGATGAGGACGTTTAGCTCCAGATTCTCGAACCGTGTTCCCGCTGCCTGGCGGATCCAGCCGATCCGGGTCCGGATAGCGGCTTCGGTGAACCCCGAGGGGTTCACCCGGCGGCCACCCTGCCGATGGCCGAAGCCCATGAGGCCCACGATGTCGGCCTCGCGCGCCGCCAGCGACAGCCCTTCTCGGCTGTTCGCGCCGATGAGCAACGGCGGGTGCGGCCGCTGGAGAGGCAGCGGATAGAGGCGGTGATCGCTCAGCTGATAGTGCGTGCCGCTGAACGAGACCTCCTCGCCGCGGAAGAGCTTCTTCAGAATTCGGACAGACTCCGCCAGCCGCTCGATCCGCGTGGTCGCCGGGTTGAAGGCCAAGCCGATCTGCTCGTACTCGGGCTGCATGTGGCCGGCGCCGAGACCAAGCTCGAAGCGCCCGTCGGAGAGCAGGTCGATCGTCGCCGCGTCGCGGGCTACGAGCGCGGGGTGGCGGAGGTCGTTGTTGAGGACGAAGGTGCCCACCCGCAGGCTGGTGGCGTCGGCCACGCTGACCAGCGGCACCAGCGGCGGGAGCATCTCGGCCAGGTGGTCGGCGACGAGAAAGATGTCGTAGCCGAGCGCCTCGGCGCGGCGTGCCTTCTCGATCCACTCCGCACGCGAGCCAGCTGATCGCACGCTGACTCCGAACCGGAAACGGCGTTGCCCGGCCGCGGGCATCAGGTGTAGTCGCCCGAGGCGTCGCCGCCGAATGCCCAGCCCCTCAGATCGGTGGTTGGATCGGTCCAGTCGGCGGCGACCCGCTCGCACGACTCGGCATCGACCACCACGCCATCAACGTCCATGTCGGACCAGCGATCTCCCCGCCCCGCGCCAAGGGAGCCGGTCACGACGGCCGCCTCGATCCGCATATCCGCCTCGAGGAGGTCGAGCACGAGGGCGAGCGTCGCGTCGCGGTCGGAGGGAGAGAACATCGTCATGGGATCAATCCCCGATGCGCTCGTACCGGGGGACCAGGCCAATCACCATCGAAGTCTAGTTGTGGCGCCCCCCGCGGCGCCTGACTCTCCTCGAGCAGACTCTTGCAGGCGAGGGCGCACGTCCCGAGCAACGCGCTCGAGGAGCAAGCGGTCGTACGGCGCCGGCAGATCGATGATGACGCCGCCGACGCCGGCATCCCGGTACTCGGCGAGCCGGGCGACGATGCGATCAGAGGGCTGGGCCGGATCGAGCATGAGCGCGACGGTCGGCGTGATGGCCGATGGGTCGCGGCCCACCTCGTCACAGTGCCGGCGAAGCACCTCGCTCTTGTGCGCGATCGCGGCCGGCGAGCCGAACCCGTTCCATAGGTCGGCGTAGCGGGCGGCGATCCGCAGCGTGCGACGCTCCCCTCCTCCGCCGATGAGCAGCGGCAAACGGGGCTGGAGGGGCTTCGGGGCCGCCGGTGCATCGGTCAGGCGGTAGTGCCGACCGTGAAAGGTGGTGCGTGGTTCGTCGAAGAGCGAGCGGAGGATGGCGGCCTCCTCTTCGAGCCGTGCCAGGCGTTCGGCGCGGCTGGGCCAGTCGATGCCGTACGCATGTGCCTCCTCACCAAACCAGCCGGCGCCGAGACCGCATATCGCTCTCCCGCCGCTGATGTGATCCAGCGTGATCGCCATCTTGGCCAGGAGGGCCGGATGCCGGAGGGCAATGCCGCTGACCATGACGCCTACGCTGACGCGGCGAGTGAGCGCAGCGCACGCGGCGGCGAGCTGCCAGGCCTCGAAGATCGGGCCCTCGCGATCGGCGTCGTGATCCCCGCTGGCCATGAGGTGATCCGAGGTGAGCAGCCAGTCGAAGCCCAGCTCATCGATGAGCAGTGCCGCGTCGCGCATGGCGGACCAGTCGGTGTACTGCGGTCGCAGCGAGATTCCGATCAACATCGCACGCTCACTCGGCAGTGACACGGAACTCCAGTGTGCATCGGCTCATTGGTGGCGGGAAACGACCCAGATGTTGTCAATGGCGGCCCTCATCGGTGCCTGTGTGCGACGCGCAGCTCGGTGAGGTAGCGCTTCGTGATCTGTCCGCCGTAGCGCGAGTCGATAAGCTCCGCGATGCAGGCCAGCAATCCGTCTTGGGAGGCAGGCTCGAGGTCGATGTGCCCCGAGTAGCTGAGCAGCAGGTCGCGGTACTCCGTGGTGGAGTACGCCACCTCCCACTCGTAGCGGCGAAAGATCGCCTGGCCGAAGCGGCCGGACCCGTCGATCTCTTCGCTGCTGGATGCGATGTCTTCGGCACGAGGCAGACGGAGGCCCTCCGGGGTGGGCGGATCCCAGAGCTCATAGCAGGCCTGCACCTCATCGAAGAACTCGCCGCTGCCGCCCGCGACGTGGTGTGTGGCGATGGTCGCCAGGGCACCGTCGGGTCGCAGGGCATCGGCTGCCTTGGTCACGCGCACCGCGGGGTCGATCCAATGGAAGGCGGTGGCCGACACGACCGCGTCGAAGGGCTCCACCGGCAGCGGCCAGTCCTCGAAGGCCGAGACGACGACACTGGCGTTGGCGAACGCCTCCAGCCTGCGCTCCGCGATGGCCGCCAGCTCGGGGCTCAGCTCCACGCCGACGAGCAGACAGCCGCGCTGAACGAGCGGGATCGTCGCCAGCGCGGTGCCGACGCCGATCTCGAGGACTCGGCAACGAGGACCGATGCAGGCCATCTCGGCCAGGTCGTCGAACAGCTGTTCCGGGTAGCCCGGCCGCACTCGATCGTAGCGCTCGGCATCGGTGCCGAAGGTCAGCCGCAGCCGATCTCGATCCGATGTGGACGTCGAATGGTCCGGTTGTGATCGGCTCATGGTCGTTGCGGCTGATGCGTGCCGCTGGCGCTCAAGCGTGCCGTGTCGCAGTCCTCGCAGCAGGCGCTTGGCGGACAGACCGGGATCCCGCCGGGCTCGACGCCGAGCGCAGTCAGCTGGTCCACGAGGTCCTGTTTCGAAACCACGGGAGCCATTGGCTCGAGGCTACCGCGCGAAGGGCTCCGCGACGTGATGGTTGGAACTCAGCAGAGAGTCGCCCGCCAGGTGTGCGGCGGATGGCGCCGCTGGAGTCACTCGGCCGCGTGGCCGCGTATGCTCGGACCATGGAGATGCGTCCCAACTGTCGGCTCGGCTGGATCCAGATCGACACCGCATGAGCGAACTCATTGCCAGCTTCGAGCGTCCCGATCGGCGGATCGTGGTCCGGACAAGCGCCGAGTGGACGCCCGAGGCAGCGTCCGCAGCGGCCCGACTCGCGCGCACGCGCGGAGCAACGGTCATCGCCTTCGTCGGCGAAGACGCGACGGCCGACCAACGGGTCCTCGCCGAGGCAGGCTTCACTGCCGCCCGCCGAGAGGCGGTGGTGCAGCTCTCGGTCGACCGTGCTCTGGAAGCGCTGGCGGATGCGATGATGCCGGAGGGCGTCGAAGTTCGGTCGGCCACCGAGGTGGATGCCGATCGGCTGCGGTTGCTCGACGATGAGCTGCGCAACGATGTTCCGGGCACCTCCGGCTGGCGCAGCAGCGCGGCAGAGTTTCACTCGGACACCTTCGGGGATCCGGCGTTCAATCCGGCCACCTACCTGATCGCCATGGACGCTGCCAGCGGAGACTACGTGGGTCTCATCCGCGTGTGGATGAATCCGCGCGCTCCGCGCATTGGAATGATCGGCGTTCGAGCAGCCTACCGCCGGAGGGGGATCGCCTCTGCGCTTCTGGCCGTGGCGCTACAGGAGGTGCGTAACAAGGACACCATCACGGTGACCACGGAGTACGACGTAACGAATCGGAGTTCCAAAATGCTCTTCGACGGCCTCGGCGCTCGGCAAATCGGTGGAGTGGTGGAGTTCGTCCTGGCGCCGGTTTCGGAAGCCCAGCCGGACAAGACCAGGCCCCGCGTGGGTAGCCGGCAGGCCGTCCGCATCCTGCTCCTCGACGAGGCGGACCGGGTGCTGCTGGTGCGGTTCCGGGACGGCGATCGGTCCTGGTGGTGCACGCCCGGTGGCGGGATCGAGCGCGGCGAAACCGATGAGGCGGCGGGTCTGCGCGAGATCCGCGAGGAGCTCGGGCATGATTCCGTGGAGCTTGGCCCGTGCATCTGGACGCGCCGACACATCGGTGTCTTCCGTGGACGACCGTTCGACCAGAGCGAGCGCGTCTACCTCGGCCGTGTCGCCGCCTTCGAGCCCCGTCCGTCTCCACAGGCACTCCGGGAGCACGGGCACGAAGACATCCGCTGGTGGACGCTCGACGAGCTGGCGCGAGCAACCGACGAGTTCGCGCCGCGACGCCTGCCCGCGCTGACCCGCGACATCGTCCAAGAGGGTCCTCCCGAGAGACCGATCGATGTCGGCGTCTAGCAGGCTACCGCCAACGCCAGCCTGGCGCGAAGGTGATCCGATCCTGTTGCGCGAGGTCTTTCGCGGGCGACTGTGGACCGCTCGCCCGGCAACGATCGCAGCTGTTCGTGGCGACTTCACCGCCGTCTACCTCGCGCCCGGCACGATCTTCAAGGTCCCGGCGGATACGTCTCGGGACGGAATCCTCGAGCGCCTGGATCGAGGCTGGGAGCTGCGTGACCACGAATGGACGCGGGGCCGGACGCTGCACCTCTTGCAGACCAGCGTCGCGCACTCTATCCACCT
>JBOGTC010000023.1:0-24589 GCA_050692055.1 Candidatus Limnocylindria bacterium
GCTGCGGGCGGGCTTCGGTGCCGCGGCCGGGCTGGCGGCCGGCGTCGTGGGCGTCGCGGTCCTGCGGCCGGCAGCCGACGGCGAGCCGATCCGGGACGACGCCGAGGGCCTCATTGCCGGCGACGGCTTCTGGGACGAGGTCGCGACCCTCGACGAGCTGCCGCCCGGCGCCGCCATCCGCTTCAGCACCGCCGCCTTCGAGGGATTCGTCGTCAACGACGGCGGCGACGTTCGCGCGCTCTCGAGCGTCTGCACGCACATGGGCTGCACGCTGCACTTCCGACCGGACTGGCAGGACCTGCGTTGCCCGTGCCACGGCGCCAGCTTCAACCTCGCCGGTCAGCTGGCCAACGGCCCGGCCGCCTGGCGGAGCGGAGGGGGATACCGCGGCGATGCGCGGGCCTACCCGGTGCAGCTGCCGCCGCTCGTCCGTCCGCGGGTCAAAGTCGAGGACGGCCGCATCCTGGTCTGGACCGCCCAGGTCTAGGTGCTCATCACCTCGACGACGTAGGCGATCAGGTACGGGATCGCGACGATCATCAGGACCACCGCGAGCACGATGCCCGCGAACAGGAAGAGGCGCAGGTCGGGCGGCTCGGCGCGCTCGGGCGGCGGCGTGAGTCGCTTCGGCAGATGGGACGGACGCCGTGGCCGCTGATGCTCGTACTTGTTCGGCGTCTTGAGGTCCGGCATGCGCAGGCGTGGCTCAGGCATGCGCGCTACCCGTAGACCTCGGGGTTGATGCACGTCGGCAGCGGCTCGCCGCCCAGCCCGGCGAGCAGGTTCGCGGCGGCCATCGCCGCCATCTTGCCGCGGGTGACGCGGGAGGCCGAGGCGATGTGCGGCACGACGAGGCAGTTCTCGAGCGTGAGGAGCGGATCATCCCCGCGTAGCGGCTCGGGATCGGTCACGTCGAGCGCAGCGGCGAAGATGTGACCGTCGCGCAGCGCCTCGTACAGCGCCGCGTGATCGACCACCGGCCCGCGCGACGTGTTGACGAGCACCGCCGTCGGCTTCATGCGCCGCAGCGCATCGGCATCGATGAGGTGGCGGGTCTCGTCGGTCAGGTTGGTGTGGAGGGTGACGAAGTCCGACTCGGCGAGGAGTTCGTCGAGCTCAACATGTCGCGCCTTGAGCTCGCGCTCCTCGTCCGGCGCGGCCGGCTGGACGTCATGGTAGAGGGTTCGCATCCCGAAGCCGATCCCGCGACGGGCCATCTCGCGACCGATGCGGCCGAAGCCGATGATGCCCAGCGTGGCGCCATGGACGTCGACGCCCATGAGCAGCATCGGTCCCCACGTCTGCCACCGGTCGGCGCGGACGTAGCGAGAGCCCTCGTCCACGCGGCGAGCGGCGGCCATGAGCAGGCCGAAGGCGAGGTCCGCGGTCGTCTGGGTCAGCACGCCGGGCGTGTTACCACCCGGAATGCCGCGCCTGGTGAGCGCCGGGACATCGATATTGTCGAAGCCCACGGCGTAGTTGCTGACGACCTTGAGCTGCGGCCCGGCCGAGTCGAGCAGCTCGTCATCGACCGTGTCGGTGAGCAGGCTGAGGAGCCCGTCCACGCCGGCGACGCGGCGCAGCAGCTCGTCGCGAGGCGGCGGCAGCTCGTCCTCCCACAGGTCCGCCTCGCACGCCTCGCGGATGGGCTCGAGACCCTCGTCGGGGATGCGGCGCGCCACGAAAACTCGCGGGCGCGTCATGGGAGGGTCACCGTCACCGGGCGCTCCCGGCAGTGGCCAGCTCTCCGGTGCGCTCGAGACGCGCCAGCGACTCCTCGACGCGCTCCAACGCGAGCGCCAGGTTCTCGCGCGAGTTGGCGTAGGAGAAGCGCAGGTGGCCCTCGCCGTGAATGCCGAAGGCGGTCCCGGCCAGGCCGCAGACGCCCGCGTCGTAGAGCAGGTGATCGGCGATCTCGGCGCTCGTGCGCCCGAAGCTCGACACGTTCGGGAACGCGTAGAAGGCGCCGTGCGGCATGACGCAGCTGACGCCCGGGATGGCGTTCAGTCCATCCACGATCAGCGAGCGCCGCGCGACGAACTCCTCGCGCATGGCATCGGCATCGGCCTGTGAGCCGACAAGCGCCTCGACCGCGCCGGCCTGGGCGAAGGCGTTTGTGCAGCTGACACTGTTGATGACCAGGCGGCTGAACGACGGCACCAGGGAATCCGGAAGGATCCCGTAACCAAGGCGCCAGCCGGTCATCGCGTACGTCTTGCTGAACCCGTCGAGCGTGATCGTGCGCTCCGCCATGCCGGGCAGCGTCGCGATGCTCAGGGGCTCGCCGGAGTACTGCAGCCGGCCGTAGATCTCATCGGCCAGGACCACCAGGTCGCGCTCGACCGCGATCTCGGCCAGGCGCCGGATACCGGCATCGGTCAGGATCGAGCCGGTCGGGTTGTGCGGCGAGTTGATCACGATCAGGCGCGTCCGATCGGTGACGAGGGAGGCGACCTCCTCGACGTCCATGCGGAAGTCGTTCGCCTCGCGCAGCGGCGCGGCCACCGGTCGCCCGCCGACGTAGGCAGCCATGCTCTCGTAGATCGGGAAGCCCGGATTGGGATAGATGACCTCGTCGCCATCCTCGATGAGGACGAGCATGGTGTAGAACATGATCGGCTTGGCGCCGGGCGTGACGACCACCTGCTCGGCGGTCGCCTCGATCCCCTTCCAGCGCCTCACGTCCGCGGCGATCGCCTCGCGCAGCGGCGCGATCCCGGTGGCGGCTGTGTAGTGCGTGGCGCCGTCGTCGAGCAGCGCGCTGGCGGCCGCCTCGCTGACGTGGCGCGGCGTGTCGAAGTCGGGCTCGCCGATCTCCAGGTGGATGACCTCGCGGCCGGTCGCCTCCAGGGCGCGGGCGCGGGCCGCCGCCTCGAAGGCGGTCTCGGTCCCGATGCGCTCCATGCGGCTGGCGAGTTTCACGTGACGGCCCTCGTGCGGGTCGGATGCATCGGCTCGGGGAAGTGCTCAGTGTACCGATGACGACGGCCGTCCGGTACGAGGGCGCAACGAGCCGCCACCTGCCGCCACAACGCTGAGAGGGCCGCACGGTCCGGATTCACGTGACGTGCGTATCGCGTGCGCTGATCCCCGTCCGGACGGCTCTCGTTCACGCCTGGTGTGAAGCCGGACGCTTCGGAGGTTGTGCGCCGCGCCCAATGGTTACCTCGTGTGAATCTGGACGCTTCGGAGCTCGTGCGCCTCGGTCTCGCCGAGATTGCCGCCTTCACCGGCCAAGCTGCTATACTTTCCGAAGCGACCAGACCGATGCGCCGCGAATGCGGCGCGCAAGGGAGATTGCACACGAACATGACGATGTCAGAACAGCCGCGGGAGGCGGTCCCACTCAACGGCGCACCCGCATCGGGGGGGCAGTTGGTGACTGTGACCGAGGCGGCCGGCAAGAAGGTGCTCGAGCTCCGCTCGCGCGAGGGCAAGGAGGAGGCACGGCTGCGGCTCTTCGTGAAGAGCGGCGGGTGCTCCGGCTTCAGCTACGGCTTGGCCTTCGACGACAAGATGAACGAGGGCGACAAGCTCGAGGACCACGGCGGCGTGCCGGTGGTGATCGACCAGTTCAGCCAGCAGTACGTTGATGGCGCCGAGATCGACTACGTCGACTCCCTGATGGGCTCGGGGTTCGCGATCAACAACCCGAACGCCGTCAGCAGCTGCTCATGCGGCTCGTCCTTCAACACCGATGGGGCACCGGCCAAGGCCGGAGGGTGCGCGCACTAACCCCAGCCTCTCCACCCCGCGACGCTCCAAGCCCCGGCCATGCGAGCCGGGGCTTTCGTCATTCGTTCTCCGGCACTTCGCTGAAGGTGTCGTGGACCACCCGTTCGCCCAAGGGGCGCTCCAAGTCGACCAGCAACTGGATCTCGTAGCCCTCGAGGGTGCCCCTCATGGCGGGCCACGACAGTCCCCTTACCGTGATGATGACCTCCGTCTCGGTCTCGGTCACGCCGGTGACTCGTGTCCACTGTCTCTCGCCGCTGACGACGACAACGCTCAGCGTGTCTGGATCCACCAGGATGTAGGAAGAGACAGGTAGGTCTGCCCTCCTCCGATGCCTGCCAAATCCCGCCCGCCGTCGCTCACCCAGAGCAAGGCGCCGACAGCGCCGACAGCGAAGCTGATGGCGAGCGCTGCGCCGATGACCCACCTCGTCTTGCGGGTCATTAGCTGCCTGGAAGAACCTGCACCCCGCATGGAAGCGCCGCTACTCCGCCACCGAAATTTCATCAGGTGGAGCTTACGGGGAAGATGTGGCCCGATCCTGGCTCTCGTTCCCCGCCCGTTGCACCGGGTGATACGCACGGGGAAGTTCGGCCGCCATACAGCGCCTTCTTCACCGATAGCCCCATGGGGTGCAACGCGCCAACGCGCCAGCGCGCTTGCCAGCCGCCAGCCACCGGGTCACCGGGTCACTGGGTCATTGATCGTAATCGGGGCAAGGGGCCATGTGCTAGCGTTGATTAGCAAGTATTTGGTCGCGCCGCATGCAGGAAGGAACGGGCGTCCCGCCAGCTCAGCCCATGGTGGCGGATTGGACTGCAGGTCTCGATCCGGCAGAGGAGATTCGCCGTAAGTTCGCCCGCGCCTGGGGCGAGATCGGCGCCGCGTGGGGCGTGGCGCCCTCGACCGCAGCCGTCCAGGGCTACCTGCTCGCTCACGGCGGACCGCTGAGCGAGCCGGAGGTGCGTCGAGCGCTCGGCATGAGCCACCGCGCGGCGAGCCTGGCGCTGGCGCAGTGCGAGGAGTGGGGGCTCGTCGTGCGCGCCGACACCGCGCGGCGCAGCGGCCAGCGTGGCCCGGCGGCCGCCGCCTGGGTCGTGGTGGGCGATCATTGGGAGTGGTTCCGCCGCGTGGCCGCCGCCCGCAAGCAGCGCGAGACCGATCCGGTGGTGCCGGTCATCGAGCGCTGCGCCACGATGGCGCGAGACGCGGCCGCCGAGCAGGTGAATCAGCCGGAGCTTGCCGTGCTGCGGGACCGGCTGGCCGGGCTGCTCGAGTTCGTGCGACGCTTCGACCGCGGCGTCGAGGTCTTCGTGCAGGGCGACCCGCGCGCGATCGAGCAGCTCTTCGCCGCGCTCGAGGCGCTCGACGACCAGACGGTCCGACGACTCTGGGCCCTGGTCGGCAGCCTGGGGACGGAGGACCTGTCGCGCGGGCTCGACGCACTCGGCAAGCTTCCCCCGGGTGCCACGCGGCGACTCATCGGCCTGGCCGACCAGCCGGCCCTGCGCAAGCTCCTCGGAATCGGCTAGGCCTCCGGCCTACTCGCCGGAGCCGTCGTCCTCGAAGACCGATGCGCCTGCGCTGACCGCCGCTCGTCGCCTGCCGCCGAGCGCCGAAGGCAGCGGACGATTCAGTCGCACCGGCGTCACGTGGCGCTCCACGAGCTCCCGCGTGCTCGCGATGCCGAGCTCGTCGAACAGGATCCCGAACTTCTCGCGCAGGTTCGCGGCGATCTCGTCCGCGCTCTCCGCCGGCAAAGTCCAGAGATCACGCTTGAAGGGACCGATGGCCTTCTTGCGCGTCTTGTACAGGAACTGCTCGTCCGTCTCCCCCGCCTTGCGCTCGTCCGCGCAGTTGGCGACGCACCACTCCATCATGTCGCCGCGCAGCTCGCTCGGCAGCCCGCCGGCGTCGTACAGGATGTTCTGGAAGCCCGTCGCCAGGTGAACCTCGGCGGCACCGGAGGCCGGGAAGTGGTGGAACGCGTCCTCCGGCAGCGTGCTGGCGCCGTGCTGGACGCAGCCGGCGAGCCCGAACTCGTCGCGCGCCACCGTCGACAGTCGGCGCAGGGTATCGAAGTCGATGCTCACCTCGGCCACGGTGCCATCCGGCAGCGGCACTCCACCGTGTGACGTCCCGGTCTGGATGCTCACCTTGCTCACGCCCACGGGACTGCCGGCATCCGGCCCGAGCGCGTCGCGGTAGCCGTCGAGGTAGGCGCGCAGCTCCTCCTCGGTCGAGTTCGACTTCCCCACCTCGCCGATCTCGCCGCCGATGCTGATCGTAACCCCTTCGGGCTCCAGCTCACGGATGAGCCGGGTCAGCTCGGCGGTGTTCTCGGCGTTCACGTGCTGCTGCTCGGCGACGGTCGGGAGCGAGAGATCGACCAGGGTCGAGGAGTCGATGTCGATGTTCAGGAAGCCGGCCGTGATGGCCTCCCGGGTCAGGGCCTTGATCCCCTCCAGCTCAGGACCCGGATCGCTGGCCCACTTGGTGGCATTGAACTGGAAGTGATCGCCCTGCAGGAAGACCGGGCCGCGCCAATCCTCCCGAATGGCGGCCGCCAGGATGACCGCCGTGTACTCGGCCGGCCGCTGGTCGGTGTAGGCCATCTCGCTCTTGGCGATCTCGAAGACGACGGCACCGGCATCGCGCTCCAGCGCGGCGGCGAGCGCCTGGCGAGCGGTGAGGTACGTGGAGGCGCGCACGTTGATGGCGGGCACGGTGAAGCCGGTGGCGTCGACCTCGCCGCGCCCGCGCGCCAGGTACAGGTCGTGAATCGATGCCGAGCCACAGCCGAGCTCCTGGCTCGCCGCCCAGATGACCCAGCGCACCGCATCCCGCACCGTTTCGTCGGCGTTGAAGACCGCCTCGAAGACGAGCTCGTCGGTCAGCTCCTCGCGGAATCGGGCCTCGTCGGTGATCTCGAGGCGATCACCGCTGATCCTGGCGATGCCCTCGAGGCGCGCCAGGAGATCGTCGCCGGATGCATAGCTCATGGATGAATGCCTTCCGTGCAGGCTGGATGCCACTCTAGCGAAGAGCAGATGCCAGGGTGAAGGCCAGCAGCGGTGCCATGACCAGGCCGATGCTCGCCGCCAGCAGGTACCAGTCGCGCGCCGCGTGGGCGTCGGCAAGGCCGCGACGACGCAGGCCGCCGGTCCACCACAGCACGCCCGACAGTGAGGCGATGTACAGGACAGCCGACAGCGCCACGACGCCGATGGCGAACGGTCGGACTTCGACGCAATCGCCGAAGGCGATCGGCCCCCCGGGAGGACACGGGCTGGCGATCTCGAGGCCGATGAGCCCGCCGGCGGCGGCGAGGACGGCCGCCGACCAGCCGACGTGAGCGGGGAGCAGGATCCTGGTCAGCCGCCCGAGTAGACGGCGCTGCGCTCTGCGGCCGTCTCCGCGTCGAGTCGGGTAATGCGCTGGTACTCGAAGTACAGGTACACGACGCCGGCCGCGCCCATGCCGGCGACCAGGGTTCCGAAGGCGAGCGCCACGAGCGGGAACGGGTTCTGGCCCTCAACCGGGAAGAAGGTCCCGCCGGCCAGGTTGAAGGCCAGCAGCGGAATCAGCAGCAGGACCACGAAGAGGTACTGCAGGAGGTCGAAGATGCGGATGAAGCTCCATCCGAACCCTCTGCGCCCGCGGGCCGCCTGCGTCCACAGCGCGAGCACGATGAGCAGCGTGAAGTTGCCGCCGACGACCGCGGCCGCCACCAGGAATCCGACGTCGTCGCTGAAGCGCAGGAACGGGATCAGGACGGTGACGAGGTAGTAGACGTAGTTCGGCACGTAGGCCAGCAGGAAGTAGACGAACAGGAAGAGCGGCACGCCCTTCAGCAGGGCCACCAGCCATGTCTCGTGGCCGTACAGGAACCAGCTCATGAAGTCATCGGCCCAGGCGAGCCCGCGGCTGAGGTTCCCGCGCGGGCGGTAGCCGGGATAGCTGCTCATCGGTCCATCCCCGGCATCACTCGCCCGTCTGGTCCAGCAGGAACGTGATGAGCGCCTGGAGCTGGCTCTCGGACAGGACGCTCTCCGGGTTCGGAGGCATGCCGGTCGCGTCTCCGCCGTTGTAGTTGGCCGCGGAGTCACGGATCCAGAGCTCCAGGAACGTCCGGGGGTCGGCCTCGTAGTCGGCGATCATCTCGTCCAGGCCCGATGGCTCGATCGGAAGATCGGTGACAAGCTCGGAGCCGATCGTCTGCAGGCTGGGATACTGGCCTTCTACCCCCGCCAGATCCGCGCCGTGGCAGCCACCGCAGCCCGCCGCGGCGTACACCTGCTCTCCCGCCTCGACCGTATCTTCGACCTCCTCGGGCGCCTCGTCGGCGGCCTCCAGGGCCCATGACTCGACCAGCGCGACGACCGCCGCGACCTGCTGCTCGTTCAGGGGACCGCCCGCCTCCCTGGCCCAGGCGGGCATTGGCGAGTCCAGGTTGCCGGAAACGACGACCCCGCCATATGACACCGCGAGATGTACGTACAGCGGATTGACGCGCAGCTTCTCCGCGAGCGCCGCGGTGCGCAGCGAGGGAGCCTGGCGCCCGTCCGGGTCGTTCGGGATCGGGCCGCCCTCGCCCTCGGGGCCGTGGCAGCGGGCGCAGCCGGCGGCGGCCGGCTGCGTGTCGTCATCGGCGTACACGATCTCGCCGAAGTGGAGGAGCTCCTCCTCCTGCTCGGCCGCGATCGATTCCCGCCGCAGGCCGTCGGTCAGCCAGTAGAAGACCGTGAACATGGCCACAGCCGAGATGATGAACACGCTGAGCGTCTTGAGTCGCATCGCCTAGCCCGAGCAGTGCGGCATCTCGCCGGTCGTACGATCATCGAAGGTCACGGTGCCGGGCGGGTCGCCGTTGATCACCTCCCGCGTGTCGACCACGTAGACCCCGTCGCTCACGCTGACCGCGAAGCGATCCATGCCGCGTGGCGCCGGTCCGTCGCGCTTCTCGCCCAGGATCGAGTACTTGGAGCCGTGGCACAGGCACTCGAACCACTGGCTCTGGCCGCAGAGCTGCGGCACCTGGCAGCCGAGGTGTGGGCACTTGCGCCACATGGCGATCACGGATCGGTCCGGGAGCGGCAGGTCCTCGCCGACGTCGGTGCCGGGATCCTCGACGCGCTCCGCCGGCTCGCCCTCGGCCTCGACGCGCAGCTTGCCCGCCGGCACATTGAGGAAGAACAGGTTCGCCTGGTTGTAGATGTACGGCAGGCCGGCAGCCCAGTCCGGCGCGAGGCCGTTGAGGTCGGCCGCGGTGCCGAGCGGGATCTCGGCACCCAGGCCCTCGCTCAGGTTCGGCCACAGGAAGGCGACGGTGCCGCCCAGGAACTCGAGCGACAGGATGCCAACGCCGACGCCCAGCATCCGCCGCATGAAGCTGCGGCGGCTGATGTCCCCTGCCCGAGGCCCGTGGACCTCGCCGTACGAAGCGTGCTCTGTCATAGGTTGAAGAACAGCCCCTCCCATGGCCAGACCCAGTTCCAGCCGGGGCCCCGGAAGAACGAGCCGATGAGGGTCACCAGCACGCCGCCGACCATGAGGCACAGGAAGAAGACCCACATCAGCTTGCGGTCGCGCGCCGCCTTGTACGGGGAGCGGTCGATGAACGGGATGATCGCCAGCCCCACGAGGTAGAAGGTCGGCACGAGGAAGCCGGCCACCGTGGCGTTGAAGTAGGAGAGGATCTCCTGGAGGCCAAGGAAGTACCACGGCGCCTTCGCCACGGTCGGCGTGACGACGGGATTCGCCATCTCCTCGAGCGGCGCGGTGATGTACAGGCTGGTCACCACGAGCAGGCCAGTGATGAGCATGCTCATCAGGAACTCCGCGCGCAGGAGGTGCGGCCAGGTGAGCACGGTCTCGTCCGGCCGCTTGTCGACGCGGACCATCGACTCCTGCTTGACGTAGGCCAGGAGCCGGAAGCGCTCGGTGCCGGGCACGCCTGGCGGGCCCGGCAGCTTGGGCCCGGGGCCACGCTCGACGATGGGAGCCCGAGCAGGCGCCTGCGTGGGGGCGTTCTTGTCGGCGGTCGCGTTGGGTCGCTTTTCGATCGTCATCGGTATCGGTCCCTCAGCCTACACCGGCCCGCTGATGCCGCCGTCCTTCCGGATGCGCCAGAAGTGGACGATCAGGAAGATGGCGATGATGATGGGGAAGGCGATCACGTGCATCACGTAGAAGCGCAGCAGGGTCCCCTGGTCGACCTGGATGCCTCCGAGGAGAATGAAGCTCGCCTCGGCGCCCACGAGCGGACCGTACAGCGCCATCTGGGTGCCGACCGTGATGGCCCAGAAGGCGATCTGGTCCCACGGCAGCAGGTAGCCGGTGAAGCTCAGCCACAGGGTGCAGAACAGCAGGATCACGCCCACCACCCAGTTGAACTCGCGCGGCGGCTTGTAGGCGCCGTGGTAGAAGACCCTCATCATGTGCAGGAAGACGGTGAGCACCATGAGATGCGCTGCCCAGCGATGCATGTTGCGCACGAAGGCGCCGAACGCGACCGAGGCCTCGATGACCTGGATGTCCTGGTACGCGCGGCTCACCGACGGCACGTAGAAGAACATCAGGTACACGCCGGTCACCGTCAGCGCCAGGAACAGGAAGAAGCTGATGCCGCCTAGGCAGAAGGTATAGGTGTAGCGCACGGCGTGCTTCTTGACCCGCACCGGGTGGAGGTGCAGGAAGACGTTGTTCATGACCGCCAGCGCGCGCGTGCGGCTCGTGCTCGGATACGGCTGGCGGAAAAGGCTGCGCCAGACCTGCGACTCCTTCATATAGCGCATCAGGTCGCCGGGGCCGGGGATGCTCACCTGTCCACCGCCATGCCGGCCTGCTGGCCGATCTGCCCCAGCACGTTGTCCTTGTAGCTCTCCAACAGAACCTTCCCGTCAGGCGTGAACCGCTCGAGCTCGAGACGGTCCATGGTGATGCAGTTCGTGGGGCAGCGCTCGACGCACAGGTTGCAGCGGATGCACCGCTCTTCGTCGATGATCATGGCGATGCCGCGCGGCCACGACTGGAAGAAGTCCTGCTCCGGGTCGTCGCCGCCGACCTGCGCCTTGTCGATCATGTAGATCACGCCCTCCGGGCAGACGTCGGCGCAGAGCCCGCACAGGATACAGCGCGGCCCGTCGATGTTGATGTTGTGGTTGCACTGCAGGCAGCGCGTCCCCTCGGCGATGGCGCCGCGCGTGTCGTACCCCACCTCCACCAGGCTCGTGAAATCACGGCGAAGCTCGGGCGGGGCCATGGGGATCTCCACGCGCCGCGTGGCCTCGTAGAAGCGCGGCATGTCATGATCCAGGTACTGGGTGACCACCGCGCGGTTGATGACCGGCAGCTCCTCGAGCTCCTCATCGCGCACGCCGGCCAGCCAGCGATCGACGGCCCGCGCGCAGCGACGGCCAAGCCCGGCGGCCTCGATGATCGTGGCCGGCCCGGTCACGAAGTCACCCACCGCGAAGACGCCGCCGACGCTGGTGCCGAACGTGTCGGTGTTGATGACCACGTTCCCGCGGTTGAAGTCGAAGGTCAGGCTGTTGAGCTTGCGCCCGTTCTTGTCGGTGGGCGTCGTCCCGTTCAGCGGGGCGCTGCGCCACGACGACAGCGAGCCGCCTTCGAGGACGTTGCGCGTGTCGGTCACGCCGATGTGGCGGTTGAGCTTGGCGCCGTACTCGCCGAGAACATTGTTGTCCGAGGCCTGGCTGGTGCACGGGATGACCATGTCGCAGGGGATGACGAACTCGCTGCCGGGAATCGGCTCGGAGCTGCGTCGGCCGCTGGCATCGGGCGGGCCCAGGCGCGTGCGCTGGAACTTCACGCCGCTGGCCCGACCGTCGTCGCCGGCGATCACCTCGACCGGGCTGGCGAAGAGCTCGAACTTGACGCCCTCGAAGCGCGTCTCGTGCTGCTCCTCCTCGTCGACCACCATCTCGTCCGGCCCGCGCCGGTAGACGATGGTGCTCGTCTTGGCGCCCAGGCGCAGCGCGGTGCGCGAGGAGTCCATGGCGGTGTAGCCGCCGCCGATGACCACGACGTGATCGCCGACCCACTGCTCCTCGCCCAGGTTGGCGCGCTTCAGGAAATCGACGCCGTAGATCACCCCGTCGAGCTCCTCGCCGGGAATGTTCATGGCCACGGGGTACAAGCAGCCGGTGGCCACCACCACCGCGTCGTGCCGCTCCTGCAGCTGCTCCATGGTGATGTCGCGCCCGATCTCGACGTTGTAGTGGAACTGCACGCCGTGCTTGGCCACCCAGTTGACGTCGAGCTCGATCACGTCTCTCGGGAGCCGGAACGCCGGGACGCCGATGAGGGTCGTGCCGCCGCCGCTCGGAAGCGCCTCGTACACGTGGACCTCGTGGCCCCAGCCGCCGAGCTCCTTGGCGGCGGACAGCCCGGCCGGCCCGGCACCGATGACGGCCACGCTCCGCCCGGTCGGCGGATTCACCACGACGTGGTCCGGCATGTTGTTGCCGTAGTGCCAGTCGACGAGGAAACGCTTCATGGCGCGAATGGCGAGCGGCTTGTCGATGTCGGCGCGGCGGCAGGCCTTCTCGCACGGGGCGGAGCACACGTAGCCGCAGATGGCGGCGACCGGGTTGGGATCCCGGGCGAGGATGTAGCCCTCCTCGAAGCGACCCTCGGCGGCCAGCATGAGGTAGCCCCGGCAGTTCGTGTTGACCGGGCAACCTTCCTGGCACTCGATGTTGCACTGAAGCCAGTCGACGCCGACCTCGGCGGTCTGGAACCTCAGCGGGATGGCGGTATCTGAGATCACGGCGTCGGTGTCGCTCTCCGGGACGGCTTCCACCAAGGGACTACAAGGAGCGGCTCCACGATGCTACCCGTTTCCGCGCTCGGCGCGCAAGGCGGGCCGCCGCTGCGCGCCGGCGTTGCAGGAGCCGGCGTTCGAAACTTGCTGTGGTGGCACGGAACGACCATTGCGCGCCTGCGCTACAGCCGAACGTGCCGTGGTGGCACGTAACGACCAACTTGCGCGCGATATCGGCCTCTTCAGGATCGTTCTGTGCCGCCCTGGCAAGAGCCGATCTCGGAACCCGCCCTGCCATCCAGTTACGTGCCCTGGTAGCACATTCGGCTTATCCGGGCCGGCTGTCGTCAGGTAGCCGCGCGCAGGACGGAGCGCACGGCGGCCGCGACCCCGAGGCTGCGATCGGCCTTCGCAGCGTTGCCGTCTTCGACGTGCCACGACGCCGACAGGCAGGCGTGTGCGAACGCGTAACGCAGAACGGTGGCAACGTCGCGGTCGAACGCCCGCGCGAGCAGGCTGGCCATCGAGCCGATGCGGCCTTCGTTGCGGCGCAGGTCATCGCGGTCGACCGGGTTGTAGAACAGGTTGGCGGCGTCGTAGACGGGATCGCCGAGCAGGCCCTTGGGATCGATGGCGAGCCAGCCACGCTCACCGAGGAGCAGATTCTCGTGGTGCAGATCGCCGTGCAGCGGCCGGACGTCGCGTTGATCGTCGAGGAGCGCCCGCGCAACACCTGCGGCCTCGACGAACAAGCTGTCCACGCCTAGAGCCCGGTCGGCGTCAGCCTTCGCGAGCAGGCTGGCGAACTGCTCGGCGAGCGGCTGGAGATCGAGGGGCGCGGGGCGAGGCAATGGTGCGTGCAGGGCGCTGATGGCCTCCGCCAAGACCCACGTTGCCGCCTCGTCGCCACGCTCGTTCAGGTGGTCGAGCACCGAGTACTCGCCCGCATCCTCGATGAGCAGCGTGCTGCCCTCCCGGGCAAGAAGGCGCGCGCAGCCATGCCCCTCGCGCCAGGCGAGGAAGCTGGCGCCGCGCAGCTCGTCCTCGACGCCGATCTGCTTCAGGTCCTTGATGACGGCGGTGCCGCCGTCGGCGAGCTGGACGCGGATGACGCGGCTCGTGGGCGTATCTGCGATCAGGGCCGCCTCGGAGGCTCCCCACCGGGCGAGGATGGCGGCGACGTCGGTCACTCCGCGAAGTGGGCGGCCATCACGCGGCGGACGAGAGGCGCGGCATCGGTGCCGCCGGTGCCGAGGCGGATGTTGGGCAGAACGGTGGCGACGCTGATGGTCGGAGCGTCTGCCGGGGCGTAGGCCGGGTACCAGGCATGAGGATCGGGGCCGCCGGTCTCCGCCGTGCCGGTCTTGCCCGCCACCGGGATGCCGAAGCCGGCGAAGGCATTCGTCCCGGTGCCGTAGGGCAACGTGTTCACCGCCTCCAGCGTATCGGTCACGTAGGCGAGATCGGCGCTGTCCATGGAGATCTCCTGGGCCACCGTGGGCGCGACCTCCTCGATCACCGTCCCGTCCGGCAGCGTGGCGCTGACGACGATGCGCGGCACCCACCGCGTCCCACCGTTGCCGATCGCCGCAAACGCATTGGCGAGCTGGAGCGGCGTCCCCAGGAACGCGCCCTGGCCGATCGCCATCTGCATCTGGTCGAACGGGCCGTAGGTTGCGTCCCGGTTCGCGCGCAGCCATGCATCGTCGGGCAGGATGCCGGTCTCCTCGATCACGTAGCCGATGCCGGTCGCCTGCCCGAAGCCGAACTCGGCGAGCAGGTCGGTGAGGGCGGTGGGATCCGCCCGGTAGACCTCGAGCGCCAGCGGCATGTAGGTCGTGTTGCAGCTGAAGGCCATGGTCTCGGCCAGGGAGACCGTGCCCGGCAGCGAGTGATCGAGGTAGTTGCGCACCGTGAAGTCGGAGCTGAACTGCCAGGTCGGCGGGCACGTCACGCCCGTCTGCGGTGTCGCGACGCCTGTCTGCAGCGCCGCGGCCAGCGTGAAGGGCTTGAACGACGATCCCGCCGGATAGGCACCCAGCACCGCCTTGTTGAAGATCTGCGCGAAGCCGGCTTCGGGGAGCGGCTCGCCGGCGAGGGTCGTCCCCAACGTCATCGCATTCGGATTGAAGGCCGGCGCGCTGGCCAGCGCCCAGACGTCGCCCGTCGTCGGATCGACGGCAGCCGTGGCCGCGCTGGCGTACGGCGCCAGCGCCTGCTGAGCAGCGAGCTGGATCGAAGGCCGCAGCGTGATCGTCAGCGTGGCGCCGGGCACCATCTCGGTCTCGTACAGGACCGACCGCGTGCCGTCATCGCCGATCGCGCTCAGCGTCCAGCCTGGCGTGCCTCGCAGCAGCGCCTCCCCGCCGCCCTCGAGCCCGCTGCGCCCGACCACGTCGCCCGCTGCGTAGCCCTCGACCGCCAGGGTCTGGAGATCCTCGGCGGTGACCTCGCTCAGGTAGCCGATGACCTGGCCGGCCAGCGCCTCCTGCGGATACACGCGCACGCCATCCTCTCGCGTAGTCGCAAAGACGGTCCCATCGACGGCGACGACGTCGCCGCGGGGCCCGAGCTCCCGATCCAGCTGCAGGCTCCCCGCCGCGCCGAGCTCCGGGAACAGGAGCGCAGGGCTCCAGCGCACCTGCCAGCCATTCAGGCCGTGCGTAAGGGCGATCGAACGATCCAGCTCGAGCGCGCCGAACCGATCGGTGGCGAACGCGAGCTCGACCGGGACGGCCAGGCCGGGCACCGGTCCGGCCAGTGGCTGCGTGGGATCGACCGGCGGCTGGCTCGGCGATGGCGAGGGGCTCCCGCTGGGATCAGGCGAGGCCGATGGGTCGATCGTCGGCATCGGCGTCGGGGTGGGAGCCGGAAGGTCCGGCGGCCGTGGCTGAGGGGGCAGCGCGACCAGGCGCGGCTCGTCCGACGAAGCGGTCAGGCCGGTGACGCGGAGCATGTCGCTGAACCCGGCGTGCAGCGCGGTAAATCGCTCCAGTGGATAGCGCTCGCGGTCCGCCTGGGCGAGCAGGGCGTGCATTGCAGCGTAGTCGTCCGCCGCCCACGCCGCGAGGAAGTCCGCCGCCCGCTGCGCCGCGGCCTCCGGCGGCTGCGTGGGGAAGGTGGTGGGAATGGGAGTGGGATCCAGCTCCAAGTCGCTGGTGCACGCCGCGGCGCCCGCGGCCAGGACCAAGGCCAGGAGCAGTCCGGCGGCCCCCGGCAGCCGGTGGCGCCAGGGCCTCATCGGGCCAGGGTCACCCGGCGGAATCCCTCGGCAGCCCGGTAGCCGGCCCGCTCTCCCAGCTCCTCGCTGCGCCTGCGCAGCCATCGTTCGGTGTCGTCGAACGCGTGGAACTGGCTGGCGTGGTGTCGCAACGCGGCGATCTTGCGGTCGAGCGTGGCGCCGATGTCGACGAGCTGGTTCGCCTCGTTCGTGCTCCACAGGAAGAGCTCGGCGACCTTCCATGGCGCGAGTCCAGCCTCGAGGTGCTGGCGAAAGTTGAGGGGGTCGCGTGCCGTCGGGAAGACGGCGTCCACGGTCACCTGCCCCACCGCCCGATGATCGGGATGGTTGACCCACTCGTTGTTCACGAACAGCACCGTGGGGTCATGGGTCATCACGATCTCCGGCTGAAAGGCTCGGACGGCGCGGGTGATGAGCTCACGCAGGCGCAGCGATGGCTCGACCTGGCCGTCCGGCTCATCGAGAAAGTCGACCGCATCCACGCCGATCTCCTCCGCCGCGGCGCGCTGCTCCCGGATGCGGCGCTGCGCCAGCTCAACCGGGTCGGCATCGGCGGCGTCGCTGCCCTTGTCGCCGCGCGTGACGAGCAGGTAGCGAATGCTCGATCCCTCGGCCACCCAGCGGGCGACCGTCCCCGCGGCCCCGAACTCGATGTCGTCGGGATGAGCTGCGACGACGAGGACGCGCTCGGGTGTGGGCAGCTTGTCATCAGGCATCGGTCAGGCGCGGCCATGCTAGCAGTCAGCCTGGAGCGGCGGCCCCGGCTGGTTGGGCACCCACGGCGAGCGGTGGCGGCTGGAGCCGCACGGTCGCGCCGGGATGCAGCGGATGATCTTCCCGGTAGGTGAAGTACAGGATCTGATGGCGTTGCGACAGGGCCTCGATGCTGCGCGCGGCACGGGTCGCTCGTTCCTCGTCGAAGTTGACGAGGATCTCGTCCATCACGATCGGCAGCGGCTCGGCCTCCTCGGCGAAGTGCTCGATGAGCCCGAAGCGCAGGGCGAGGTACAGCTGCTCGGCCGTGCCGCGCGACAGGCCTGCCAGCGGGATCCGGCGCCGGTCAGACCGCTCGAGGCCCTCGATTGTGCCGCCCAGCGGCGCGACGATCTGCGTGTAGCGCCCGGCTGTCCACTCGGCCAGATACTGCTCGGCGGCCCGCACCACGCCCGGCCGGTGCTCGCGCTCGTAGTCGCTGCGGGTCCGCTTGAGGAGCTCGACCGCGAGCGAGCGCACCGCCCAGCGCTCGGCCTCCGCCTCGAGCCGCGCGACGAGATCGGCCCTGCGCTGGCGCAGCTCGCTGGACGCGACGGATGCCTCCAGCCGGCGCAGCTCGTGATGCAGGCCGCCGATCTCCTCGGCGGCTGCCTCACGCCCGGCGGCTGCCTCCTCCAGCTCGGTCCGAATCCCCTCCACCCGATCGCGGCGTTCGGCGATCTCGGCGACGGCGCCGATCTCAGCGACGAGCCTCTCGAGCGCCTCCCTCGGGCCGGACAGGGCGACCAGCGCGGCACGCGCAGACGCGGCCGCCTCCTCGTGCTGCCGTCGCTCCTCGGCCACCTCGGCGCGCCGGCGGGCCTCAACGAGGCTCGTCGCGCCGCATGCCGTGAGCAGCGCATCGAGCTCGGCCTGCGCGCTCGACAGCCGCTCGGCAGCGCCGGCCTGCTCGTCCCCGACCTCCGCGATCTCCGTCGTGAGCCGCCGGCGATCGCGTTCCGCCTGCCGCGATTCCGCCAGCAGGGCAGCCAGGCGATCCACCTCGGCACCAATCCGCGCCGGATCGGCCTCCGGTCGCCCCAGCTCGCGAAGCAGACCGAAGGCCTCGGCCACGAACGCCGTGCTGCCCGCCTCGAGCCGTTCCACGGACCGCGTGGCATCGTCGCGGCGGCGCAGCTCGACGCGGGCGGCGGCGGCGGCTTCGAGAAGCGCCAGGGCGGACTCGCGCTCGAGGTCGGCCGGCAGATCGCGCGCACGAAGCCAGTCCGCCCACTCGGCGGTTGCCTCCGCGAGCGCCGCTTCCGCGGCGCCCACCCGGCCACGGGCGGCCTCGGCGGCGCGGACGGCGGACTCGCGACGCTCGGTGATCTCGGTCAGCTGAGCGGCGAGGCCGTCGGCGCGTGCCGCGGATCGGCGCGTGTCGAGAAGGTCCCGGCGCAGGCGCTCGATCTCGTCGGCACCCACGCCTGGTCGCGTAAGCCTCGCCCACGACCAGAATCCCGTCGCCGCCACCCCGCCGAGGGCTGCTGCGAGCAACCCCACAAGCGGGTCGCCGGCCATCGCGAAGATGAGGAGCGCGATGACCAGCCCCATGCCCATCAGCGCGGCAACGGCGACGCGGCGATCCCTCGTTGCCATCCCGCGCGTGCCACCGGTGGCCCGCAGCGACATCTCCTGCTCGATGAGCTCGCGTTCACGAGCCTCGAGCGTGCCCACGTCCAGGTCGGCTCCCTCGCCGAGCTGGGCCTCTATCGAGCTCACCGCGCGCTCCGCCTCGGCCAGCCTGGCTTCGGCCCCGGTCACCTCGTCGCTCGCTCGCTCGAGCGTCCGTCGGGCGCCGTCAAGCCGATCGCGGAACCGTCCTGAGATCGCCGAGCGCACCGGCACCGACGTGTCGAGCCCGTTGACCCGGTCCGCATCCCAGCCGGGGCCGAGCGCAGCGACTGCATCCTGGGCTCGCCTATCGGCCACCACCGACTCGCTGCGCGCGTCGACGAGCGCCTCGTTGCGCGCCCGCTCCCCTTCCCGAGCCGCCGCCACTCGCTCGATGCGGGCCGCGGCGGCCAGCAGGGCCTGGTCGGGCGTTGCTGCGGCCAGGGCCTCCTCCAGCCGGCGCCGGCGGCGGACGATGCCATTGATCGCCTCCTCAGCGTCGCGGCGTGCCTGCGCCAACCCGGCGAGCCTTGCCGGCGCGTCCGATGGAATGGACCCGACGTCCGGCAGCGCGGCGAGGCGGTCCTCGGCGGCGCGCAGGCTGAGCCATGGCTCCCATCCGGCGCAGACGCGCTCGAGTGCCCGGCGCTCGGCATCGAGCCTCTCCACCTGCCAAGCCTGCTCTGTCCGATCCGCCTCGCGCTGGGCGAGTCGTCGCGCAGCGGCCGCGTATTCCGCAGGCAGGTCGAGCCCGTCCAGCTGGCGATCGATCTCCTCGACCTCGCGCAGCAGGACGTTGATCAGCGGGTTCTGCCCGCCGGACTTGAAGAGGCCACCTGCCTCATTCCGAAGCCCCGACTCGATGGCGAGGGCTGACGTGGCCCCCGTGCCGAGCCCCGCGCCGTAGATGCGGGAGGCAACCTCGCCCTCGGTCAGGCCGCGAAACTCGGTCAGCTCCTCGAGGCGGAACGCGAACACGTTGCGGTAGACCGATGCCTCCACGTTGTGCAGGATCCGGCGCAGGGCCGCGGAGCCGCGGTCAACGTCATCCTCGTCCACGACGCGCAGGTTCCCGTCGCCCCCACGATCGCCATAACGCTCGATACGGAAGCGCCGGTCGTCGACCGTCCTGACGTCGAGCCAGCCGCCGCGGCGGCCACCGCCGAGCGCCGGGTATCGGTTCGTCTCGAAGCCGAAGAGCATCGAGCGGACGAAGGCCAGGAGTGTCGTCTTGCCGGCCTCGTTCGGGCCGAGCACCACCGTCAGCCCGGGGTCCGGCTCGATCCGGGTGTCGTGCCAGACACCGAACCCATCCACGCTGATGCACTCGATGCGCATCGGTCCTCAGCCCGCCTCGAGCAGGCGGTCGACCGCCAGGCGCTCGGCGTCGCCCAGGAGCTCCGCCAGCCGCTCCGGGCCGGGCCGGCGATCGCGCAGGTACCGACGCGCCCGATGATGCCCGTACAGCTCGTCGAGCACCTCTTCCCAGCCGATGAGCCCGGCCGCAGCCTCCTCGCCGGCGTCGTCCTCCAGGGGCTCACCGGGCGGCGGCGCGACGCTGACCGCTTCGCGAGCGTCGTCGGCCTGGATGAGCAGCTCGCCCAGGAACGTCCCGGGGGCACCGGCGGTGGCCAGGTCAACGGCCGGTCGGGTCGCGTCGCGCAGGGATTCGATCCATGCGAACGGCTCGCCGTCGCCGAGGCGCTCCTGTGCCAGCTGTCGCAGCTCGGCAGGCAGGCTGGCACGCTGGAGGCTGGCGTGCAGTGCGCCACGGCCCACGAGCGTCACGCGCGCAACGATCGATCGGCCGGCTTCCGCGCGCGCGGCCTCGACCCGGTCGACGATGGCGGCGATGAGCGCCTCCTCGCCGTCGAGCTCGTCGATGGGCACCGTGAGCAGCCGCCAGCGCACCGCGTCCGCCTCGTGGAATCGTGGCGTCGCCCTGCCGCCGGCGTCCACGTCGACGATCCAGCAGCCGCGCGGCTCCGCCTCGCCGGGGTCACGCCCCTGCGGGTTGCCGCAGTACACCACCGTCGGCAGCTCCGTGGAGAGGATGCCGGGCTTGTGCACGTGGCCGAGCGCCCAGTAGTCGATGCCGGAGCGCCGCAGATCGGCGATCGTGCAGGGTGCGTACGGCTGATGGCCAGGCTGCCCCCTGACGTTGGCGTGCAGCAGACCCACTGTGAACGGCGCCGACGCATCGCGGCGGAAGCGGAGCGACAGGTTCTCGGTCACCGCGCTGACGCCGTAGCTGATGCCGTAGACGCGGCAGATTTCGCGGCCATCCCGCGCGACAGGACGGCTCTCGACCTCATCGGCAGGGAAGCGGTGCGCCAGCTCCGGCCACGCGACTGCTGCCTCCCAGCCGGAGAGGGGGTCGTGGTTGCCGGTGACGACGAAGGAGGGAATCCCCGCGGCCGCGAGCCGGGCAAGGCCGTCGCGGAACCGGACCTGGGCCAGCAGTGTGCGGTTGGCGTGCTCGAAGACGTCGCCGGCGACCACCACGAAGTCGACCCCCTCCTCGAGCGCCAGGTCCACGATCCGCTTCCATGACTCGAGCGTGGCGAGGCGCAGCGACGCGGCAACCGCCGGCGGCGCCTCGCCGGTCAGGCCGGCAAAGGGGCTGTCGAGGTGAAGGTCGCCGGTATGCAGGAAGCGGAACGGCTCGATCGACGGCACGGCTGATCCAAGCCTACCCAAGTCCGCGACACCTGGGCCGTCGCGATTGGATCATCCTCGCCGGACCGATGCCACGAGCACCTCGACACGTGCTATTCGCTGGCCTTGGACTGAACGGGGCCCGGGCCGGCGAAAGTCGAAACGGGGCTACCCACTTCGCTCCACCGTGGTTTTCTCGCGTCAGCAACGTGGTGACTGGTACGCGGCAAAGGGCGCGGCTTGGCCGGTCTGAATCTAGGGAAGTCTATGACTGGCCGCGCCAGGATGGCCCTTTCCGACGCGTTGCAGTAATCCCATTGCTATGTAGCCAGAAGCGGGGATGCGGACTTGGCCTCCGGTGGAGCGAAGCGGATAGCCGCCCCTTACCGAAGCGGTTACGAGGCAACGCGTCAGACGGCGCGCCGCCCTGAAAGCAGCTGGAACAGCAGCACGATGGCCGCCACCACCAGCAGCAGGTGAATCAGCCCGCCACCGATCTGCCCGATGAAGCCGAGCAGCCACAGCACCAGGATGATGACCAGTATCGTCCACAGCATGGCGTTCTAACCTCCTGCGACCCCCCACCGCCTCGCGGCAGCGCGGTCACGCATCGCACAGAGCGTGCCAGAACGAAACTACCGCTCACTCGCCGGACGAGGAACCGCGCCCCACGATCACCTGGTACACGAGCAGGACGGCGGCCGCCAGCAGGAGCAGGTTGACCCACTGGCCCACGCGCAGGATCACGCCGGCCAGCCACAGGACCAGCGCGAGCGCGGTCAGGATCCAGATCACGGGATCGGATCGGTGAGGAAGGCCAGCCCGAGCACCAGCAGCAGGACCGATGCGACGAGCGCGCTGAGCACGATCACCGTCCGACCCTCCTTCACGCGGCGAGCGCCTCGAGCAGGAGGCCAACGTGCTCATTCGGCTTCACGCTGGGTAGGACGTGCTCGACCGTGCCGTCCGGACCAATGACGAAGCTGGTGCGCTCGGTGCCCATGTACTCGCGCCCGGCGAACTTCTTCTGCACCCAGACGCCGAACGCCTCGGCAACCTCGTGGCCCTCGTCGGAAAGCAGGCGGTACGGCAGCGCGTACTTCTCCCGGAACTTCACGTGGCTCTTCACGCTGTCGGGCGACACGCCGAAGACCTGGACGCCGGTGGCGACGACGGAATCGAAGCTGTCACGCAGCCCGCAGGCCTGCGCCGTGCAGCCCGGCGTGTCGTCCTTGGGATAGAAGTACAGGACGAACCTGGCGCCCCGCAGCGTGTCGCTCGAGACGGTGCTTCCATCGTCGGCGGTCATCTCGAACGAAGGGGCGGCGTCGCCCGGCGCTGGTCGGCTCATGGTGGGGCCGAGTCTAGCGGCTATCGGTTCATGTCCTCGATCGCCAGCAGCACCGGCGGCAGCTCGCGAGGCACGAGGCGCGCGGCCAGGTCAGCCGCGATCTCGCCGATGCGGGCATCGTCAGCCTCGGCGAGGTCGTGCCCCGCGCCGGCGATCACGTCGAGCCGCGGCTGGTCGCCCGCGGTGCGAAGGGTGACCTGGAGCAGGCGGCCCTCGGCGGGATCGGCCCAGGCGTCATCGGTTCCGTGCACGAGCATCACGGATCGATGGAGCATCGTGGCCAGCGCCAGCGGCGGGGTGCGGAAGGCCTGCTGCAAGGCCGCGAGGTTCAGCGTGATCGCGTCGCTGCCGACGCGCAGCTCGGCGGCCGGCTCGCGACGGTCCGCGCGCTCGATCAGCTCCTCGGCGTTCCGGTCGAGGGCGGCGATCAGGGCGTGATCGCGGTCCGTGCCGCGGCGTTCACGCTCGGCGACCCCGCGGCGCAGGACGTCGCGGAACGACCGTGCCGATGCGCCGATGAGGGTCAGCGCCCCTATCGCCGGATCACCGATCGCCACGCTCAGCGCGATGCCGGCCCCCTCTCCATGGCCGATGGCGCCCGTGCGGCGCAGGTCGAGCTCTGGACGCGAGCGCAGGGCGCCGATCGCATCCCGCGCGTCGTCAATCAGCGTGAACAGATCGGTGGCGGCCCACTCGCGCTTGTCCCAGCGGAAGCTGGCCACGCCCCGCTCCGCAAGCGCGGCCGCCAGGCGTCCCAGCAGGCCGCCCGGGTCTCTCCCCCCGCGCTCGCCGAACCAGCCCGGATGGCGCGCGCGGTCCCAGGCACCATCACGGTCGCGCGCCAGCCAGGACGGAAGGAGCAGCACCCAGGGCAGCCGATCGTTCGCGTCCGGCAGCACCAGCGTCCCCGCGAGCGTCGACTCGCCGGCTCGGAACGTGACCGCTTCAGACCGATGCTGCACGGCGCCGATGGTACGCTCGGCGCCGCCATGCCGAGCTTCGCACCCGCTCCCGAACCGGTCACGTTCGTGCCTGATCCACGCGCCCAGCTGCCTTCCACGGCGGAGGTCGTCGTGATCGGGGCCGGGATGCTGGGCGCATCGGCTGCCTACTGGCTGGCGCAGGCGGGGATGCGGCCGCTGGTGATCGATGCCAATGCCCCGGCCACCGGCGCTTCGGGTCGCAACGCGGGGTTGGCGCTGGCCGGGCTGGGCGGGCACTTCCCGCGCGCGACGCGCCTCGTCCGAGAGGCGGGCGGCCGATCGGTCCTCGACTACACCACCCGGTCGCTCGACATGCTCGAGGCGCTCGACGCGGAGCTGCCCGGCGGCATCGAGTGGGACCGCTTCGGCTCGCTCGACCTGGCGCTCGACGAGGTGGAGGAGGCTCACGTCCGTCGCATGACCGGGCTTCAGGCGAACGAGGGCCTCGGGGTCAGCGTGGTGGATGGCGACGAGCTCAGATCGCTGGCGCCAGCGCTCGACGTGGACCAGGTGCGCGTCGCGAAGTGGACGCCCGGCGACGCCAAGCTCAACCCGTTCCGGCTGGTGTACGGTCTGCTCGAAGCCACGAGGCGGCTGGGAGGCACGGTCGTCAGCGGCGTGCGCGTCGACTCCCTGCTGGCGCGGAGCGGGCGCTTCGCCGGGGCAACAACCTCGCACGGCGAGGTCAGCGCGGGTGCCGTGCTGTTGGCCACGAACGCCTGGACGCCCTCCCTCGCCCCGCACCTGGCCGCCAACCTGACGCCCATCCGCGAGCACGTGTGCGTCACCGAGCAGCTGCCATCGGTCGTGCTTGGCCCCGGGTTTGAGACGAACCAGTGCAACGAGTACTGGCGCCAGATGCGTACCGGCGAGATCCTCATCGGCGGCTTCGCCGTGGCCGATGACGAGATGGGCATCGGCTCGTACTCGATGGCCGCCCGTCCGCAGGTGCCGCCGCTGCTGGCGGAGCTGCTGGCCCGCCTGCATCCCTCGCTGGCCGACGTGCGCATCGTCCGCTGCTGGGCGGGGCTGCTCGACTTCGCCTCGCTCGAGATCCCCATGGCCGGGCCGCTGCCCGCCGAGGATGGCACGCCCCTGCCCGGCGCCTACGTCGCCTGCGGGCTGACCGGCCACGGCCACCCCTACGCGCCGATCCTGGGCCTCCTCCTCGCCGAGCTCATCAGCCAGGGCGAGGCGCGGACGCTGCCGCTGGCGCCATTCGACCCCCGTCGCTACGTGGGCGTTCAGCACGACCCGACGTGGCTCGACCCCTTCCGAGGTCATGTGGCAAACGCCGTTCCTAGCCCAGCAGGAAGCGCCAGGTCCCGAGCGCGAGGCTGATCCCGACGGCCAGCGCGCCGAGGGCCGCCGCGGCGCCGATCCAGGCCCAATCGCCCAGGGTCATGCGCAGCGGCCGCGCCACGCTGCGGCAGCGCATGGCGCCGAAGCCGCGGGCCTCCATGGCG
>JBOGTC010000024.1:0-19319 GCA_050692055.1 Candidatus Limnocylindria bacterium
CAACCGGCCCGCCGCGGCCACGGCCCGCGCCGCGGCGGCCACCGACGCGGAGCCGCCGTCGCTCTTCAGCATCGCCAGCGCGCGGGGTGTGAGCACGCTCGGCTCGACCTTCCTGCCCGCCGAGCCGGATCCCGACCGGCTCGTGCCGCTCCTGCTGCGACGCGGTGCCGTGTTCCTGCCGGCCATCGGCGTGGCGCCGCTGGTCGGGCGGCGTGTCTGCGCCCGGCCGCAGTCGGTCGACGGGCTGCCCTTCATCGGTCCCGTGCCCGGGATGGATGGGCTCTTCGTATGCGCCGGCCATGGACCGTGGGGCATCTCGACCGGCCCGGGCTCGGCCGCGCTGGCCGTCGCCGCCATGCTCGAGCCGGGGACTCACCCGATTCCGGGCGCGCTGAGCGTCTCTCGTGTGACAGGGGGAGCCGGCACGAAGGAGTGACGCTGACGGTCGCTCTCGACGGGAGCGGAACCAGCCTGGTGCCGTGCCCGCCAGACCGCCCTCTCGCCTTCGGTTGCTCGTCTCGTGTGCCTATTGCCGTGCCTGTGCAACTTATCCGAGCAAGCGTGGCCTACAGGGCCGGTCACCGCTCCGTAATGTGCCGGATGCCGCACATTGACCGAAGCTGCCGCGGCGCGACGCGGTTCCAGCCGGCCGGATGCCCGGATAAGTTGCAGGAGACGAGCATTGTCTTCAGCAGCCAGGGGTAGCGCCAGGGCAGCGTCAGGGCAGCGCCCGCTTCGGCCTTGACGCGCCAGCTTCCGGGGTATCGGCGCCGGCAGATTCGACGCCTGTCGGTTGATCGATGCATAGTCGGCTCATGACACGGGTGCGGACCCTTGCGGGCCAGCTCACGTTCTGGCTCGCGCTCGCGCTGATTCCGGCCGCCGCGGGCGCGCTGGTCGTTGGCTTCGTGCTCGAGTCTCAGCCGCCCGCGATGCCGGACGAAGCGACATCCACAGGTGCGACGCCCACGCAGATCTCGGCCGCACCGCCACCAACCCCGCCTTCCACGCCGAGGCCGACGCCCCATCCGGCGGCTCGGAGCGAGGCGGCGTCGGCTACTCACGACGGTCGGCTCCACCTGTTCGGCGGGCGAGGAGCCGGCGGTCAAGCGCTCGCTTCGGTGGTGACGTTCGAGGGGACGACCTGGACGCACCTTCCTCCCATGCCGGAGGCGGCCTTCGGCGCGGCAGCGGTGGCGCTGGATGACGGAACGTTGCTGGTGTTCGGCGGGCTCGACGACGACGGTGACCCCACTGACTCGACCCTGATCCTGGAGCCGGGCGGTGCCGAATGGTCGACTGGCCCCCCGATGCCCCATCCCCAGGCATTCCCGGCGGTGGCACGGGTCGACGGCCGGGTGTTCCTGTTCGGCGGCTCGAACCACGACTACGGGGATGGGGTCCTCGTCTTCGACGCCGGTGACGAGACCTGGTCCAGCGCGGTGCCGATGCCCATATCCGTCAGCCATGCGGCCGCGGCGGTCGTCGACGGCGTCGTATTCCTGTTCGGCGGCCGACCCCGCGAGGAGGCTGAGCCGACGCCTGAGGTATATCGCTACGACCCCGACGCGATGAGCTGGGCTCGCGTCGCCGATATGCCACTCACGGGGAACTTCCAGACGGCGACGGTGGTGGACGGGCTGGTCTGGGTCATCGGCGGCACCGCCGAGCCGGCGGACCGCTATCCGGGCGTGCAGTCCTACGACCCAGCAACGGACACCTGGGCCGTGACATCTGACCGCTTGGTACCGGGGCTGTCGTGGCACGCCGCACTCGCGCTGCGCGACGGAGGCATCATCGTCATCGCTGAGGGATACGGGGCTCGGACGGTCAGCACAGCCGGCCAGTAGATTCGCGAGGACCTGCGGGGACGGCCATGTCCCAGTCTCCGCGCCACCGAGCCCTATTGCCGCAGGTGTGCAACTTATGCGAGGAGGCGACGCATCCGAGGGCGATAACTCGGCTCAATGTGTCGAATACCGCACATTGACCGTAGCTAAAGCCGCGAGACGCGGCCATAGCCGACCGGCTGCCCGGATGAGTTGCAAGCCACGAGCATTACCACGAGCTGCGAGCCGGATCACGTAGCTGGAGCGGACCACGTAGCTGGAGCCAGGTCGGGCGCGGAGCGGAACAGCGGAACCCGCATCTCCGCCGCGCTTGTGCATCGTGCACAAGCCCTCACCGCCGAAACAGCGTCGACGACATGGCGCCCGGCAGGTATCGGTCCATAGGCTGAGCGCACAAATCGTTCGCCTGGAGGACCTCACAAGACCGATGCCGCAGATCAACGCCGGAGACACCGCCTGGATCCTGATGAGCACGGCGCTCGTCATGCTCATGACGCCGGGGCTCGCCTTCTTCTACGGCGGCCTCGTGCGCCGCAAGAACGTCCTGTCGACCCTCATGCACAGCCTCTTCGTCCTCGGCCTGGTCAGCGTCACCTGGGTGCTGTGGGGCTACTCCCTGGCATTTGGCCCGGACGTGGGCGGCCTGGGACTGATCGGCGGCCTGGACTGGATCGGCCTGGAGGGCGTGACCGGCGAGCCGTCATCGGTCTATGCGCCCACGGTTCCGCACCTGGCGTTCATGGCCTTCCAGATGATGTTCGCGGTCATCACGCCGGCGCTCATCACCGGCGCCTTCGCCGAGCGCAAGCGGTTCAAGGCTTTCGTCCTCTTCAGCGTGGCGTGGTCGACGCTGGTCTATGCGCCCATCGCGCACTGGGTCTGGTCGCCCGACGGCTGGCTCTTCCGGCTCGGCGTGCTCGACTTCGCCGGCGGCACGGTCGTCCACCTCAGCTCGGGCGTGGCCGCGCTGGTCGCCGCCCTCATGGTCGGGCGCCGCCTTGGCGTGGTGCGCGAGACGGAGCCGCACGACGTGACGATGACCGTCCTCGGCGCCGGCCTGCTGTGGTTCGGCTGGTTCGGCTTCAATGCAGGCTCGGCGCTGGGCGCCAACGGCACTGCCGCGCTGGCGCTGGTCACCACCAACACCGCTGCGGCCGCGGCCGCGCTCACCTGGGTCACCATCTCCTGGCTGCATCGCGGCACGCCATCGGTCCTGGGCGCGGCGCTGGGTGCCGTCGCCGGGCTCGTCGCCATCACGCCAGCCGCCGGCTTCGTGTCACCCGCTGCGGCAGTCCTCATCGGGTTCGGCGTTGCGCTCGCCTGCTATGCCGCCTGCCAGCTTCGCCTCCGCTCGCGCGCGGATGACGCGCTCGACGTGTTCGCCATCCACGGCGTCGGAGGCGCGTTCGGAGCCCTCGCCACCGGCGCCTTCGCCACCACCGCACTGAACTCCGCCGGCCGCGACGGGCTGCTGGCCGGCAATCCGTCGCAACTCCTGCTCCAGGCGCTGGGCGTGGGCGTGGCCGCCGTCTACGCCGCCGCCGCGACCGCCGCCATTCTGCTCGCCGTCAACCTGCTGGTGCGGATCCGGGTCGGGACCGATGCCGAAGAGGCTGGCCTCGACCTGGCCCAGCACGGCGAGGTCGCCTACCAGCTTCAGCCATGAATCTACCGATGGAGGACCGATACCGATGGTGATCGCAGCGTTGCTCATCTTCGTCCTGCTGCTCGTTGCCTGGCTGCTGGCGCCGACTGACGTCGCCGCGCGTCAGGAGCGAGCGTTGCCCTCTGATGCTGAGCCAATGCCGATACCCGAGGCGGCCTGATCGCCGTTCGCTCGCGCAGCCTTACTACGGCTGGGACGGAAGAGCGCAGTCCGAACGCGGCAGACTGGAGAATCAGCTCCCGGTGGTCACCGCGTGGCCGGCGCGATCGAAGAGCGAGCCGGGCTGCCAGTCAATGTCTCGGTGCCGCCGGTGGAGCACATGGAGCACTTCGCGCTCGCGCTCGCGCATCATGGCCTCCTCGTCGAGCTCGGCGTGGTCATGGCCCAGCAGGTGGAGCGTGCCGTGGATCGCCAGCAGGACGATCTCCTCGGTCACGCCCCAGCCGCCTTCGGCCGCCTGCCGGACCGCCTGGTCGAGATCGATCACCACGTCGCCGAGCAGGAGCGTCCCCGGCGGGCCCATGCCGTCGTCATCGGTCAGGTGAGAGTGGCCGCCATTGCCGTCGATCGACCATTCGTGGAGCGGGAATGAGAGGACATCCGTCGGACCGCGCTCGCCCATGTGATCGAAGTTGAGGCGCTCCATTTCCGGGTCGCCGCACAGCGTCAGCTCGACCTCCACGTCCTCGCCCAGGCCGGCGGCCGCGCGTACGGTCTCGCCAACGGCGGACTCGAAGAGCGCCAAGGCGTCGTCGACGGCCAGCGGCTCGACCGCCGTCTCGATGCGGTCGTGCCCGATCCTGTCGTGGAACGTGACTGTGCAGCCCATCGCACCCCCATCGTAATCGCGAGGCATCGCGGACTCAACAGTATTCGCGCTCCATCTGCCGATGCTGGTCAGGCGCGCTCCCGAGTCTCGAGGGGCACGACGTTGTCGGGGTACTTGATCCGCGAGTGATACATGCCCAGCAGCTGCTGGACGAAGGCGTGCTTGACCTGGGCGATGTTCTTCAGCGTCAGCTCCGCATCGTCGAGCTGGCCGTCCTCGACCCGTCCGTCCACGATGCGATCGACCATGGCCCGGATGCTGGCCTCGTCCTTCTCGTCGAGCGACCGGACCGATGCCTCGACGCCGTCGGACAGCATGAGGATCGCTGCCTCCCGGCTCTGGGGCTTGGGCCCGGGATAGCGGAACGCCTTGGCGCTGACGAGCTCCTCGCTGCCACCCACCTCGCGCACCGCCTTGTCGTAGAAGTAGCTCATGGTGCTCGTCCCGTGGTGCTGCGGGATGAAGGCGATGATCTGCACCGGCAGCCCGTGCTCATAGCCCAGGTCGATGCCGTCGCGGATGTGGCCGGCAATGATCCTTGCGCTCGTCTCGGCGGACAGGTCGTCGTGGATATTGTGCGCACCGGCCTGGTTCTCGATGAAGGCGAGAGGGTTCTTCATCTTGCCGATGTCGTGGTAGTAGGCCCCCACCCGCGCCAGCAGCGGGTCCGCGCCGATCGTCTCTGCCGCACGCTCGGCCAGGTTGCCGACCATCACCGAATGGTGGTAGGTGCCGGGCGTCTCGAGCAGCAGCCGGCGCAGCAGCCGGTTCGACGGGTTTGCGAGCTCGAGCAGCTGGAAGACCGTCATGATCCCGAACACGTTGCCGAGGACGGCGAACGAGCCCACCGCCAGCAGGACGGCCAGGGCGGCGTTCGCGATCCCGGCTCCGCTCAGCTGCACGATCGCGGCAGCGTCCGGCTGGTCGAGCAGGCTGAAGGCGATGACCACCGCGACATTGGTCAGTGCCAGCATGAGGCCAACGCGCAGGAACGTGTTGAGGCGCTCCGCCCGCACGATCGTCAGCAGCGAGACGAAGCCACCGGCGAGCGTGTACACCGCCGGCTCGAGCGCATCCTGGTTCACGACCCCAGCGAGCACGGCCAGCGCGACCGCCATGGCCGCGCCGGCCGAGCCCCCAAGGAGGATGCCGATGAGCAGGACCGTGGCAGCCGTCGGTACGACGAACGCCCACAGCGTGCGATCAGCCGAGATCTTGATCGCGATGGCGCTGGCGACGAGTGCCAGGCAGAAGAGGAGCAGCGACCGGTTCCGATACCAGATCGCCGGCTGGAAGCGCCACAGGAATCCCACGAGCAGCACGGCGATGAGCACCGCGAGCAGTGCGTTTCCGGCGATCGTGCCGATCGCCGCTCGTGGGCGCGTGAGGCCCAGCGCGTCGAGCTTCTCCAGATCGAGCGCAGTGATGCGATCGCCCTCGCGCACGATCGCCTCGCCCGCCTCGACCTCCTCCTGCACCGGGGGAATCGCCTCGCGCGCCGCCCGGCGCTCGGCCTCGGTGCGTTCCTCGCTGACGGCGAGATTGGGCTCCAGGTTGGCGACCGCAAGGTCCCCTGCCAGCTCGCGCTCCACGGGCTCGAGATCGGCCGTCACCTGCCCACGGATCTGCTCGGCCACGAGATCGAGCTCATCCTCGCGCACGGCGCCGGTGAGGGCCGTGTCCAGCACGCTGCGGCCGGCCGGCGCCACCAGCTGCTCCCAACGCTGGACGGGCATGCCGCCGAGCAGCTGCCGTTGCTCGGCGGTCAGCAGCGTGACGGCATCCACGAGCTGCGCGGACGTCTCTTCCGGGCTGAGGCTCTCGGCGTCCCGCCGGTCGAGGACGAGCGTGACGCGTCGCGCGTCGCGGTCGTATGCCCGCAGGCGATCCTCGCGAATGTCCGCGCGTGGCGCGATCTCCTCGTACTGCGGCAGCACCTCGAGCGCCGCCGCCTCGCGCGCCGCCTCGGTCTCGCTCTCGGAGACGAAGGACACGCTGCGTGGGGCGCTGATGTCCTGGCTCACGACCTGGCCGACCCGCAGGTCGACCTGGCCCGGAGCGATGTCGATGTTCAGGATCGCGGCCAGCGCCAGCCCCACGAGCAGGGCGACAAGCGCCGCGCGGCCGAGCGCGGCGCGACCCGGCCCGCCGTCGACATCCGCCAGCGTGCGTGGGATAAACATCGGGGAGCCTACCCGCCGCCCAGCAGCTGGCGGACGACCTCGCTCACCGCCCGACCGTCGGCGCGGCCCTTCGTGCGTGGGGCGAGCTGGGCCATGACGCGGCCCATGTCGGCCGGCGTCGAGGCACCCGTGGCCGCGATCGCCTCGCGCGCCATGGCCCCGATCTCGTCGGGCGACAGCTGCTCCGGAAGGAACTCCGCCAGGATGGCAGCCTCGGCCTCCTCCTCGTCCGCGCGGTCGCCGCGGCCGGCATCGCGGTACACCGCGATGCTCTCTCGCCGCTGCTTGACCTGCTTCGCGAGGACATCGGTGACGTCCTCATCGGTCAGGCCCTGGCCGAGCTCGATCCGTCTGTTGTGGGCAGCTGCCATCGCCATGCGCAGGGTCTGCGTGCGGCGTGCATCGCGCGCCCGCATCGAGTCACGCATGGCGGACTCGATTCGGTCTAGGAGCGGGGGGCTGCCGGGAGGCATGGTCGGTATCGGTCCTCCCTGCGGCCGTGCTGGTTCAGTTGGAGGGCTGGCGTCTGGCGACTAGGCGCGAGAGGTTGCCTTGCGCTTCTTGGCTTCCTTGCGCTTCCGCTTCACGCTGGGCTTCTCGTAGTGCTCGCGGCGCCGTGCCTCGGCCAGGATGCCGGACTGCTGAATCTTCTTGTTGAAGCGACGCAGCGCGCTCTCGAACGTCTCGTTCTCACCCACGCGGACCTCTGCCAAACGTCTCGCCTCCTTCCCGCTCAAGAGTCGCGCCCGCACGGTGCATGACCGGCGGGCACGCAAGCGGAGCGAAGGGTAACAGCGGGATGGTGCAGGGTCAATCGTCAGCCGGGCGGCCACGAGAGCGGGCGACCACCCAGCAGGTGGAAGTGCAGGTGGAAGACGCTCTGGCCCGCCTCGGGGCCCACGTTCGTGACGATGCGGTAGCCATGCAGCCCGTGATCCGTCGCCACCCGGCGCAGGGCAAGAAACAGGGCGGCCAGCAGATCGCCGTCTGACTCGTCGAGATACGCCACCGACGCCACGTGCCGGCGCGGGATGGCGAGCACGTGGGTGGGGGCGCGCGGGTTGATGTCCCTGAAGACGATGACCTGGTCGTCCTCGTGTACGCGCTCGGCGGGGATGTCGCCCGCCACGATCTTGCAGAAGAGGCAGTCGGTATCGGCCATCGGTCGAGCCTAGGCGAAATCGCCGGTTCGCGACAAGACCACGGCGGCAACCGCCGGGGCCACCGACTCGGAGCGCAGGATGCGCGCGCCCAGGCCGGCCAGCGTCGCGCCGGCGCGCTCGGCGGCAGCCACCTCTTCGGGGCTGAAGCCTCCCTCGGGACCGATGACGATGCTCGACGGCGGATCCAGCGCTCCCAGCCGTACACCGCCATGACGCTCGTACAGCAGGACCGATGCGGACGACAGCACTTCGGCCAACGGCACCGGCGCCTCGACGAGCGGCACGGTGCCCCGCTCGCACTGCTCCGCCGACTCGCGGGCGATCGTGCGCAGCCGGTCGAGCTTGCGTGACGAGAGCTCACGGACCACGCAGCGCGCGGTCACGACCATTCGGAAGGCAGCCACGCCGATCTCCGTTCCGTGCTGCACGACCTGCTCGAGGCCGTCTCCCTTGAGCAGCGCCTGGCAGATCGAAAGCCGATGCCGCGGCTCTCCGGCGCTCGCGCGGCGCTCCTCGACGAGGCAGTCGCCAGCCACCAGAAGACACACTGCCTCGGTGCCGTCGCCCTCCAGCAGGACGATGCGATCGCCGTCGCGCAGGCGCAGGACCCTGGTCACCTGGTGCGCGATGCGCCCAGGCATCGCGAACCGGTCGGCCCCCACCGTTCCCGGCTCGACGAAGAAACGGTTCACGCCGGTCGTTCCAGGCGCAGGCTGACCCACTCGCCATCGTCGCGCCGCGCGACGGGGCGCAGGCCGGCAGACTGCAGCGCCTCGATCACCTCGGGCGCCCGCACCTGGATGATGCCGCCCGCGAGCAGCGTTCCGCCGGGCGAGACGTGGGCCGCCAACAGCGGGGCGAGCTCGACGAGCAGCGCGGCCACGAGGTTCGCAAGCACGAGCGGGAAGCGCTCCGCGGCGGCGGCCGCCAGCGAGCCGTGTCGCACGTCGATCCGCTCACCGAGGTCGTTGAGCGCGGCGTTTCCCCGGGCGGCGGTCACCGCAAGCTCATCGGTGTCGCAGGCGACCGCGCGAACCGCGCCGAGCCGCAGCGCCGCCAGCGCCAGGATGCCGGAGCCACAGCCCACGTCGAGCACCGTGGCCGGCAGCGGTCCGAGCTCCTGGATGAGCTGGAGGCAGCCGCGGGTCGTGGGATGCAGCCCGGTGCCAAAGGCCATCCCCGGATCCATGCGCACCACGACCTCGCCGTCGCGCAGCGACGGCTCCGGCAGCCACGACGGCACGACCAGGACGCGGCCAATCCGTTGCGGCGGATAGTGCTCGCGCCAGGCATCCGTCCAGTTCGCGTCCTCGGTCACCTGGACGATGAGGCTGCTCAGCGGGCGCAGGCCGAACGCCTGCAGGTGCCAGAGCGCTTGCTCAGTTGACTCGATGGCGGCTCTCGCCGCCGCGTCGTCGGGAATATGCGCCGTCACCAGGAACGGGGCAGCCGGGTCGGCGCGCACGGACAGCTCGTCAGGCGGATCGTGGAGCAGGCGCGTGGGCCGGACCGCGGTCCCCTCGCTTACCCGACCGAGGATCTCGGAAACGGCCTCGACCGCCTCGACATCGGCCTCCACCCTGAGCTCGAGCCAGCGCATGGGCGGCGGCGTCAGCCGAACATGTCCCGGATTCGCTCGAAGACCGATGGGCCGCCCTTGGGCAGGACGGCCGGCGCGCCCACCTCGTCCAGCTGGCGCAGGAGATCGCGCTCCTGCCTGCTCAGTCTTGCGGGCACCACGACGTTCACCACGACATGCAGGTCACCGCGGCCGGCGCCCCGCAGGCGCGGGACGCCCTTCGCACGGAGCAGGATCTCCCGGCCGGACTGTGTTCCCGGCGGCACCTCGACCTCGGCCTCCTCGCCCTCGACGGTGGGAACGGTCAGAGTCGCGCCCAGCGCCGCCTGCGGGAAGGTGATCGGCAGCTCGTAGTACAGCTCGGTGCCGCGTCGGACGAGCTGGTCGTGCTCCTTGACGCGGACGGCCACGTAGAGGTCGCCCGACGGCCCGCCGCGCGGCCCGGCCTCGCCCTGGCCCTCCAGTGCGATGCGCTGGCCGTCATCGATCCCGGCTGGGACGCTGACCTCGAGGCGCCGCTCCTCGCGGATGCGCCCGTCGCCTTCGCATTCGGTGCATGGCGTGGCGATGATGCGGCCCTCTCCGCGGCAGCGCGGGCATGCCACGATGTTCACCATCTGCCCGAGGATCGTCTGCGCCACCCGGCGGCGCTCGCCGGTGCCGTTGCAGTCGGGACACGGCTCCGGCTCGATTCCCGGCTCGCCGCCGGTCCCCGCACAGCGCGCGCAGCCCGCCAGGGTCGGAAACACAATCTCCTTCGTGACGCCGAAGACGGCCTCCGCGAATTCGATGACCAGGTCGTATCGCAGATCTGCGCCGGGCACGACGCGGGTGCGACGTCGCGTTCCCGCCGGCGAGCCGCCGAAGAACGCGTCGAAGATGTCGCCGAACGGCCCGAAGCCGCCTCCGCCAAACCCTCCGGCTCCGGCCGCGCTGGCGCTGTCCACCCCGGCGTGGCCGAACATGTCGTACGCGGCGCGGCGCTGCGAATCCGACAGCACGCGGTACGCCTCGTTCAGCTCCTTGAAGCGCAGGTCCGCTCCATCCGAGCTGTCGACGTCGGGATGGTGCTGCTGCGCCAGGCGCCGAAACGCCCGCTTGATCTCCTCGTCGCCTGCGTCCCGCGCGACGCCGAGGACGTCGTAGTAGTCGCGCTTGATGGCCATCGAGGCGGGATTATACCGATTGGCACTCTCAGGTTCGGAGTGCCAAGCCTTTGTGCGCCTCGCGTGGACGGCGCGGCTTTGCACCAGGGACCCGCATTCCTGCCACTGGATGGCATGATCCTCCCGCTAGGATGCATTGAATGCCCCAGCTGACGATCTCGGCCGACCACGCCCGCCGCTTCCTGGTCCGCCGCCACCTGCTAGCGCCGCCGCGCGCGCTGCCGGCCAAGCCGACGTCGGTCCTGGCCGCGGTCGAGCGCATGGGGCTGCTCCAGTTCGACCCGCTCGAGGTGCCGGGCGCCCGCAACCACGACCTCGTGCTGCACGCGCGCATCGCCGGCTACCGGCGCGAGTGGTGCGACGCCTGGCTGTACGGCGAGGATCGGCGCCTGATCGAGCTTTACAACAAGAGCCTCAACATCGTGCCGATGCACGAGCTGCCGCACTACCAGATCACCTGGCAGCGCAACTCACCGGTGGTCGACGACGGGATCCTCAAGGAGCAGGCGGCCGTCACCGATGCCGTCCTCGCCCGCCTCCGGACCGATGGTCCCCTCTCCACCGCCGCCTTCGCCGACCACAACCATGCCGTCGACTGGTGGTGGGCGCCGACTCGAGCCGCGCGGGCGGTGATGGAAGCGCTCTTCGTGTCGGGGCGGCTGGGGATCTCCCGGCGCGACGGAAACCGCCGCCACTACGACCTGATCGAGCGGCTCGTCCCCGCCGAGCTCCTGGAGCTCAAGGAGTCGGAGGAGGATGCCATGCGCCATCGGCTGCTCAGCCGCTTCCGGGCGACCGGCATGACCACGCCGGTCGGCACGCAGTCGGAGGTCATGTACAGCGCCGGCGCGGTGACCGAGCGCGTGCGCCGCACCGAGCGCCTGGTCACCGACGGCAGGCTGTTGCCGATCACGGTCGAGGGCCTCAAGGGGCCGCGCTACCTGATCGCCGGCGAGGAGCCGATCCTCGACGCAACGGCCGACCCGGCCAGCCTGCCGTCGCCGTGCGTCACCTTTATCGCGCCGCTCGACCCGCTGGTCTGGGATCGGCGCCTGCTGCGCGAGCTATGGGGCTTCGACTACCTGTGGGAGGTCTACGTCCCCGAGAAGAAGCGGCGCTGGGGCTACTACGTCCTCCCCATCCTGTTCGGCGACCGTTTCGTCGGCCGCATCGAGCCGCGTCTCGATCGCCGGGCGCGGACGCTCCGCATGCTCGGCATCTGGTTCGAGCCGGGCTTCGAGCCGATGGCGGTGCCTGCCTTCATCCCGGCGCTGCGCGACGCGCTGGAGGCGTATCGGTCCTTCGTCGGTGCCGACAAGGTGATCTGGCCGCGCACTCGCATCGGTCGGGACATCGCCGGAGCGGTACGCCGCCTCGGCTAGGCCCTTGCCCGGAATCCGTCATGTACGCCCGAATGCGGTAGGCGGCAGGCGCGCACCTGGGCCGGCTCATTCCCCAGGAACTCAACCGTCGGCCGAGCGGTCGACGTGTGTCTTTCGGCCGACGGTTCATTCTCCGGGCGACTCATTCATCGGTGGAGCGTCCGGACTCGGCGCTTCCGCCGACCGCTCAGTCTTCAGAGGTGGGCTATCCACTTCGCTCCACCCTGGTTTTCTCGCGTCAGCAACATGGTGACTGGTGCGCGACAAACGGCGCGGGTTGGCCGGTCTGAATCTAGGGAAGTCTATGACTCGGAGCCAGAGAATGGCCTTTCCCGACGCGTTGCAGTAATCCCACTGCTATGTAGCCAGAAGCGGGACGCGGACTTGGCCGCCGGTGGAGCGAAGTGGATAGCCCATCTTCAGAGAATAGGCCTATCACGCACGGGCGACCACCGGCTGATCCGCGAAGTCCACGATCAGCGGCGCGTGGTCGGAGGGAATGCCGGGGTAGGTCGAGGGCTTGCGCGCATCGCGGTCGCGCTCGGCGGCCACCGCCCGCTCGCCGAGGCGCGGCGAGACGTACACGTGGTCGATTCGCATTCCGAAGTTCTTGTGGAAGTGCCCTGCGCGGTAGTCCCACCACGTGAAGAAGCCCGGTTCGGGGTGAAAGCGACGCACGATGTCCACCATCCCCCAGTCGCGAAGGCGCGCCACGGCGGCGCGTTCCCGTGGGGAAACGTGGGTAGCGCCGTGCACCGCCGCCGGGTCCCAGACGTCGATGTCCTCGGGTGCCACGTTGTAGTCGCCGCAGATCGCCAGCTCGGTGGCCGGGTCCGTGTCATCCAGCCATGCCCCCAGGCGCTCGAGCCATTCGAGCTTGGCGAGGTAGAACTCGGAATCGACCATGCGCCCGTTCGGCACGTAGATGCTCGCCACGCGCATCGGCCCGCAGGTGGCGGCCAGGTAGCGGCCGCCGTCATCGGCCCAGCCGTCTGCAGTGGGGATGCCGTACGTCACCTCCTCGAGGCCGATGCGGGACGCGATCGCCACGCCGTTCCAGCGCCCCGCGCCATGGTGGGCCAGCTCGTAGCCGAGCGCGCGGAAGTCCAGCGCCGGCGCGGCCTCGTCGGCGAGCTTCGTCTCCTGCATGCACAGGACATCGGGCTGCTGGCGCTCCACCCAGGCCAGCACGCGGTCCAGGCGGGCCTTTAGCGAGTTGACGTTCCAGGTCGCGAGGCGCATCGGTCTCCGGCGAGTCTAGCGGCGCGAGCGCGCGGCCTATACTCGGCCGGTGCCCTGACTGAATTCCATCGTGGCAGGGTGGGCGCCCACGCGACGAAGCCCTGACCCCGCGGCCGCAGGCGTCAATCGTGCGCGCGCAGATTCCCGCCTTCGAGCGTGGCCGAGTTGGCGTAGCCGGGGAAGACAGCGTTCCCGAATGGCGGACCGCCGTACGGACCGGTCATGACGAGGATGGTCAGCGTGTCTCCAGCGCTCGGTCCGCCCCGTCCTGCGTCGCATGCCAGCACCATCACCTCGCCGCTGCCGCGGTCAACGCCCTGGGACGTGTAGGCCATGGTGCCGCCCATGCAGTTGTCCGAGAAGCCGGGCTCGGCGCTCGCTTCGACGATGCCGGTGAAGCGGAACCGCACGTCGGCTGCGCGGTCGTGGTAGGCACCCTGCATCCGGCCGTCGCTGCAATCGTCGGGCGCGGCACACTCGAAGGTGAATCCGAACGTCGCCTTACCCTGCGCGGTGGCGGACGGCATGAAGCCACCTCCGCTGAACTTCGTGGCGCAGCCCGCCAGGAGCAGCATGGCCACGAGCAGCGCGCCGGTCGATCGAGATCCGCGCATCGCTTCCCCCTACATTCGGCAGTCCGATCCGGCAACGGTACCAGCATCGAACCGCTGACGACAGCCCTTCCGTTGTGCGGATGCACCGCGCGGGGAGAGGCTTCCCAGGCCCGTCGCGGGCCGGAGCGTCAGACCTCCTTGTACTCGCCTTCGATCGTCTCCTCCTCGGACCCGGCCTCTCCCTCGGCAGAGCCGTCGGCGCCAGAGGCGCCATCGGTCCCGTTGCCGGCGCCCGGGGTCCCGGCGGCCTCGTAGGCCTTGGTGCCGACGCGCTGCAGCACCTCGGCGAGCTGCTGCTTGGTGGAGTCGATGACGCCCGCGTCATCGCCCTTGAGGGCCTCGCGCACCGCTTCGATGCGCGCGGCGACCTCCGCCTTGTCCTCATCGGAGAGCTTGTCGTCGAGGTCCTTGAGCAGGCGCTCGCCCTGGAACACGAGCGCGTCCGCCTCATTGCGTGACTCGGCGGCGGATCGCCGAGCACGATCCTCCTCGGCATGCTCGGCCGCCTCGCGCACCATGCGGTCGACATCCTCCTTCTGGAGCATCGACGACGCGGTGATCGTCACCTTCTGCTCCTTGTTCGTGGCCTTGTCCTTGGCGGCGACGTTGAGGATTCCGTTGGCATCGATGTCGAAGGTCACCTCGACCTGCGGCACGCCGCGCGGAGCTGGCGGAATGCCGTCGAGCCGGAAGGTCGCCAGCTTGTTGTTGTCGGCTGCCATCTCGCGCTCGCCCTGCAGCACGACGATGTCGACCGACGGCTGGTTATCGGATGCCGTGGAGAAGATCTGTGTGTGCGACGTCGGGATCGTCGTGTTGCGGTTGATCATCTTGGTCGCGACGCCGCCGAGCGTCTCGATGCCCAGCGAGAGCGGCGTCACGTCGAGGAGCAGGACATCCTTGACCTCGCCGCCCAGAACGCCGGCCTGGATCGCCGCGCCGATCGCCACCACCTCGTCGGGGTTGACTCCCTTGTGGGGCTCCTTGCCATTGAACATGCCCTTGACCGCCTCGACCACGGCGGGCATGCGCGTCATGCCGCCGACCAGGATCACCTCGTCGATCTCGCCGGGCTTGAGGCCGGCGTCGGCGAGAGCCTTGCGCACTGGCTCGGCCGTGCGCTTGACGAGGTCCGCGACGAGGTCCTCCAGCTTGGCCCGCGTCAGGTTCGTGACGAGGTGCTTCGGCCCGGACGCATCGGCGCTGATGAAGGGCAGGTTGATCTCGGTGCTGGTCGTGCTCGACAGCTCGATCTTCGCCTTCTCGGCTGCCTCCTTGAGGCGCTGCAGGGCGATGCGGTCCTTGGACAGGTCGATTCCCTGCTCGCGACGAAACTCCTCGGTCAGCCACTCGATGATGCGCTGGTCGAAGTCATCGCCGCCGAGGTGCGTGTCGCCGTTCGTCGAGCGCACCTCGAAGACGCCCTCGGACAGCTCCAGGATGGAGATGTCGAACGTCCCGCCGCCCAGGTCGTAGACGGCGATCTTCTCGTCCTTCGTCTTGTCCAGCCCGTACGCCAGCGCGGATGCGGTCGGCTCGTTCACGATCCGCTTCACGTCGAGCCCGGCGATGCGTCCGGCGTCCTTGGTCGCCTGGCGCTGGGTGTCATCGAAGTAGGCCGGGACCGTGATCACCGCCTCGGTCACCTTCTCCCCGAGATAGGCCTCGGCGTCGCCCTTGAGCTTCTGCAGGATCATGGCGCTGATCTCAGGCGGCGTGAAGGTCTTGCCGTTGCCCAGCTTGACGGCCACGCCGTCGGACTTGGCGTCCTTCTCGACCTCGTACGGCACCAGGCCGGTGCTGCGCTGGACTTCGGCATCCTCCCAGCGGCGGCCCATGAAGCGCTTGATGCTGAAGATCGTGTTCTCGGGGTTCGTGATCGCCTGCCGCTTGGCCACCTGGCCCACCAGCCGCTCACCGCTCTTGGCGAACGCCACGACCGATGGCGTGATGCGGCCGCCCTCGGCATTGGTGATGACCTGTGGCTCGCCGGCCTCCATGACGGCCACGACCGAGTTCGTGGTTCCAAGGTCGATGCCGATGATCTTGCCCATGCTGACTCAGTGCTCCTTCGGATTGTTCGCGACTCGAACGAGGGACGGCCGGATGACCCGGTCGTGCAGCCGATAGCCGCGCTGCAGCTCGTCGATGACCTGGTTGTCGGGATGGTCCGCGGTCTCCTCGTGGACGACCGCCTCGTGGAGATTGGGATCGAATGGCTGGCCCGTGGCCTGGATGGGCGTCACGCCTTCCGACTCGAGCAGGGTGCGCAGCTTGCGCTCAACGAGCTGGACGCCCTCCGCCCATGACTCGTGCGCATCAGGCGGAATGCTGTCGAGGGCCCGATCGAAATCGTCGAGCACCGCCAGCAGCTTCGTGATCAATGACGCGTTCGCGAACTGCGCGATGATCGTGCGCTCCTCATCGGTCCGGCGCTTGAAGTTGCTGAAGTCGGCCGCCGAGCGCTGCCAGTTGTTCAGGTGCTCGTCCGCGCGCGCCCTCGTCTCCTCCAGCTCGCGCTGCAGCTCCTCGAGCCGCTCGACGAGCTCGATGCGCGACGGGGTCTTGATGGCTTCGGCGCGTTCCTCGGCGCGGGTACGCGCCCGCACGTCGCCGTTTGTCCGCTTCTTGTTCATTGCATCTCGCCGTGCTGGCTGTTGATGAGCTCGTTCATGAGGGCCGCCAGGTAGCGGACCGTGGGAATGGCGCGCGGATAGCGCATGCGGGTCGGCCCCAGCACACCGAGCAGACCGAGTGCCCGATCCGGCGCGCCGTAGGGGGCGAACACGAGGCTCACCTCGTGCATCGCGTCGTCGCGGTTCTCGCGGCCGATGATGACGTGCACGCCGCCGCGGCGCGTCATGAGCGGCACCAGCTGCTCCAGGAAGTCGGAGCGCTGCAGCGCCGCCAGGATGGGTCGCAGCTTGCTGCCTTCGGCGAACTCCGGCTGCTCGAGGACGTTCACGATCCCGTCGGTGAAGACGTCCTCCACGACCACCGCATCCTGCTCCTCCAGCAGCTGGGCGACCGACCCTGCCACCCACGCCGCAAGCGGCGACAGCCTGCCGGCGCGACGCCGTACCTGCGGGGCCGAGAGGCCGGCCAGCTCGGCGTTCATGCCGGCGGCGGCCGCATCAAGCTCGGCCTGGTCGAGGGTGGCCTCCGGCAGGGCGCGCTCGAGCGCGCCGCGGTCGATGCGTCGCTGGCTGACGTTGCCGTCCGAGAGGACGAGGACCAGCAGTCGGTTGCCGTCGGCCAGGGCCACGAGCTGCACGTGCCCGAACCGCGCCCGACGCGAGCGCGCGGGGGTGACGACGGCGGCTGAGCGCGTCGCCCCGGCCAGGACCGACGCCGCAAGACGCAGCCACTCGTTGCTGGTGAGCTGCACCTGCGCGAACTGGTGCCGAATCATGAGCCGGTCGGTGACGTCGAGCTCCGCTTCGCGCATCAACGTCTCGACGTAGAGGCGGTAGCCCAGGTCGGATGGCACGCGGCCGGCGCTGGTGTGCGGATGCGTCAGCAGCTCCAGCGCCTCGAGCTCGGCCATGGCGCTCCGAATCGTCGCCGGCGAGACACGCAGCGCGTACCGCGACACGAGGGCCTTGGAGCCCACCGGCACGGCACTCAGCACGTAGTCCTCGACCACGGCGCGCAGCACCGAGCGCTGCCGCTCGGTCAGCTCCACCGCCAGCCGAGGCGGATCGCCCTGCTCGCCGTGCGAATCGCGCGCGCTCGCCAACTCCGGACCTCACTGCTGAAATCGCCATGCTTGGCACTCTACCAACGAGAGTGCCAAACGGCACCGAGCCCGATGGTACCGCCAGCGTAAAGTCGCTGTCAACGCGGCCCGGAGCCAAGTAGGATCGCTCCATGCGACTCCTCGGCGGCCTCGTCAACCTGCTGCTGCGCGGGGCGATCGCCGCCATCCTGGCCGAGGCGAACCTGCGTCCCGAGGATCATCGGTACGCGGGCAAGGCGATCGGCAAGCGCGCGCTGGTCATGATTCCGCTCAGCCTGCTCTTTCCGGCGGCCCAGCTCGCTCGCCGCGGCCGCCCGTATCCGGTCTGGACCGATAACCTCTACCTGTCGATCTTCGCCCTCGACCTCGCCGGCAATCACTTCGACCTCTACGACCGATACAAGTACTTCGACGCCATCCCGCACGCGCACGGGACCGGCGCGGCCACCGTCGCCGTGGCGGAGCTGCTCGATCTTCCGTCGCTGAGCGCGCTGGGCGTGGCGCAGCTGCTGCATATCGGCCTGGAGGCGCAGGAGTACTACAGCGACGTGCTCTTCGGCCTGCGGAACGTGCGCGGCACCTGGGACACCGTCAACGATCTGCTGGCCGGAGCCGCCGGCTCCGCCGCGTACGGGGCCGCGCTGGCCAGGTTCCGCGCCGGCCGCGGCTAGCCGGGCGCGAACGCCAGCAGCACCTCGCTCGCCAGCAGACGGCCGCGCGGTGAGAGGCGGACCGCGTCGCCATCGACCTCGAGCAGCCCGGCGGCGGCCGTCTCCGCCACCGCCCCGCGGTAGCGTTCGACCGGGTCGCCGCCGAACTCGGCGGCGAACGACCGGCGGCTGAAGCCGTCCACGAGACGAAGGCCCAGGGCCACCGCCTCGAATTCGCGCGCGGTCCCGTCGAGCTCATCGCAGCCGGCCAGCGGCCGCTCCCCTCCGATCGCACGGTCGAGATAGGCATCGAGGTCCCGCGCGTTCCAGGAGCGAACGGTGGCGCCGTCGTAGGAGTGCGCCCCGGCGCCGAGCCCCATGTACGGTCGCCGTAGCCAGTAGGCGGTGTTGTGGCGTGCCTCCCGGCCGGGACGCGCCCACGAGCTGAGCTCGTAATGGCGATAGCCCGCGGCGTCGAGCATCTCCTCGGCGAGCCGATACTGGTCTGCCGCGAGCGAGTCATCCTGCCGCTCGATCTGCCGATGGCGCCATCGCAGCGCACCTGGTCGTGGCGGAGCGGCCCATTCGTCTGGCGACAGCGCGAGCTGCAGCGCGTAGAGCGAGAGGTGCTCGGGATCGATATCCATTGCGGCGCGCAGGCCCGCCCGCCAGTCCGCAGGTGACTGCCCCGGGATGCCGTAGATGAGGTCGATGCTCACGTCCGTGAACCCGGCCGCCCGCGCCGCGGCGTACGCGTCACGGACCTCGGTCGCGGTATGGCCGCGGGCCAGCGCGGCGAGCTGCTCGTCCCGCAGCGACTGGACGCCCAGGCTGATGCGCGTCACGCCCGCGGCACGGAGCTCCCCCCAGTCCGGGCGCTCACGACCGCTTGGGTTCGCCTCCAGGGTGATTTCCTCGACCGCGGTCCTGCCGCTCCATCGGTCCATGGCGGCGCCGATGAGGCGCCGAACGTCATCGGCCGCCAGGAGTGATGGCGTGCCACCCCCGAAGTAGATCGTCCGCAGCTCACCGGACGCAGGTCGGAGCCTCAGCTCGGCGAGGAGGGCGTCGACGTACCGCGGGACGTCGTCACGCCGCCCGCCGACGGTCACGAAGTCGCAGTAGGCGCAGACCAGCCGGCAGAACGGAATGTGGAGGTAGAGGTGGTGTGGCTGCAACTCGTTTGGCACCTAGGGATGGTTCGTCCCGCGCACGTTACGCGCGGTATCGGCCCGGATGTGGGTCATGTGTGACAC
>JBOGTC010000025.1:0-1891 GCA_050692055.1 Candidatus Limnocylindria bacterium
GGCGGCATCATCCGCGACATCTTCACCATGGGCGCGCGGCCGATCGCGCTGCTCAACAGCCTGCGCTTCGGCCCGCTCGAGATCGGCCGGGAGACCGAGGACGAGGCGGCCACCCGCAACCGATACCTGTTCGGCGGGGTGGTGGCCGGGATCGCCGGCTACGGCAACTGCATCGGCATCCCGGACGTCGGTGGCGAGCTCGTCTTCGACCCAGCCTACGACGGCAATCCGCTGGTCAACGCCATGTGCGTGGGCCTGGCACGGCACGACCAGATCACGCTGGCGCGGGCCGGCGGGGCGGGCAACGTCCTCCTGCTGGTGGGGGCGACCACCGGCCGCGACGGCATCCAGGGCGCCTCGTTCGCCAGCGCCACCCTGGGCGAGGATCGCGAGGAGCGCAGGCCGGCGGTGCAGGTGGGCAATCCGTTTCTCGAGAAGCTGCTGATGGAGGCCTGCCTCGAGCTGTCGGGCATGGACGCGGTGGTCGCGATGCAGGACCTCGGCGCGGCGGGGCTGACCTGTGCGCTGTCGGAGCTTTCGGCGCGCGGCGGCGTGGGCGCCGAGGTCGACCTCGACCGGGTGCCGCGCCGCGAAACCGGGATGAGCCCCTACGAGGTGCTGCTGTCCGAGTCCCAGGAGCGGATGCTGCTGGTGGTGAAGGCCGGTCGCGAGGCCGAGGTTCAGAGCATCTTCGACCGCTACGAGCTGCACGCCGTCGAGATCGGTCACGTCATCGACGAGCCGGTCGTGCGCTGTCGTGCGGCAGGCGAGCTGGTGTGCGAGGTTCCCGGCCGTGCCCTGGCCGACGACGCCCCGCGCTACGAGCGATTCGCCGCGCCGCCGCCTGGCCTCGAGAAGCGCCTCGCGATCGACCTGGGCGCGCTGGCGGCCGAGCCGGCATCGACCAGCACGCTCCTCGAGCTGCTGGCGGCAGAGAACGTGCGCGACCGCCGGCCGGTGTGGCGGCGGTACGACCACATGAACGGCACGAACACGCTGGTCGGTCCGGGCGCCGGCGATGCGGCCCTGCTGCGCGTGAAGGGCACCTCGCGGGCGCTGGCGCTGGCGCTCGACGGGCCGGGCCCGGCGCGCCTGGGCGCCCTCGACCCGTACCTGGCCGGCGAATCCGCGGTGCTGGAGGGTGCGCTCAACGTGGCGAGCACCGGCGCATCGCCAATCGGCATCACGGACTGCCTCAACTTCGGATCGCCCGAGACGCCGGAGGGGTCCTGGCAGCTCGCCTCCGCCATCGACGGCATGGCGGACGCCTGCCGCGCGCTCGGCATCCCGGTCGTGTCCGGCAACGTGAGCCTCTACAACGAGACCTCCGAAGGGCCGATCCTCCCGACCCCGGTCGTTGGCACGGTTGGGCTGCTCGAGGACCGATCGAACGCGCTGCAGCTCGGCTGGCGCAGCGGCAGCGAGCTCTGGCTCCTGGGCGACGCCGGTTTCGACGCGGCAGCCCTGGCGGCCTCGGAGCTCGCGTGGCGGCGCGGCATCCGCGGCGGACGTCCGTCCCTCGACATCTCTGCCGTCGCCCGCGTCATCGCGCTGCTGGGCCGCCTCGCCACTGACGGCGTGGCCACGGCAGCGCACGATGTGTCGACCGGTGGGCTGGCGGTTGCGCTGGCGCGGATGGCGATGGCCGGCGGGCACGGCGCCCGGATCACGCTGCCGGATGCCGCAGCCACGCTGCCCACGGCGGCGCTGTTCGGCGAGCGCACGGGGCGCGTGGTTGTTGCCAGCGCGCCGGACCGCGGCGGCGATCTGCGACGAGCGGCGGCCGAATCTCGCGTTGCCTGCCTGCGGCTCGGCGTGGCCGGTGGCGATCTCCTGCGCGTCGAGGGCGCGAACGGCGTACGGCTCGAGGCGAGTCTCGAGGCGCTGGCCG
>JBOGTC010000026.1:0-2796 GCA_050692055.1 Candidatus Limnocylindria bacterium
CCGCCGCAACGCGCACGCCACGCCACGCCCCGCCCCCGCCGCAACACGCGGCGGCCTGCCCCGCGATCTATCAGTCCGTGGCGCCCTCGAGCCGGGTGGGCGCAACGTGCGCGACCTGCTCCGGCGCCGCCTGGGAGTCGCCATCGGCAACGGACTCCGATTCGGCCGGCGGGCTGCCGTGCGAGCGCAGCATGACGACGGCGAGGATGGCCAGCCCGACCGCGATGACGGCCGCGATCCCGGAGGTGAGCTGCATGCCGTGGACGAACGCCTCGCGGGCCGTCTCGAGCAGCGCCCCGCCGAGCTCCGCAGGCAGCTCGCCTGCCACCGCCACGGCGCTGCCGAGCGTGTCGCTGGCAGCGGCCTCGGCCTCGGCCGGCACGGCCGGCGGAAGGCGGTCGGCGATCTCGCCACGGTAGATGGCGACGCCGATGCTGCCCAGGATCGCGATCCCCAGCGCCCCGCCAAGCTCGGCGCCGGTCTCGCTGATACCCGAGGCGGCACCGGCCCGCTCGGGTGGAGCGGAGCCGACGATCAGCTCCGTGGTGAGCCCGAAGACGGGTGCCAGTCCCACCGAGATGACCACGGATGCGGCGACGAGCGTCAGCAGCCCGCCGGACGGTCCGACCTGGGTGAGCATGGCAAGGCCGACGGCCCCAACGGCCAGCCCGCCGCCGATGAGGTGGCCAGGGCGCACCCGCTGCACGATCCGCGGCGCGAGCTGTGACCCGATGATGAAGCCGACCGCAGACGGCAGCGACCAGAGCCCGGCCTCGAGCGGCGAGAGCCCTTCGACCAGCTGCAGGTACTGCGCGACGAAGAGGAAGTACCCGACCACCACGAAGATGGCGAGGAAGTTCACCGCCAGCGCCGCGTTGAACGCCTTGATCCTGAAGAGCCCAACGTCGATCATCGGGTCGGCCAGCGACTGCTGTCGCCGCACCCACGCGACGCCGATGGCCAGCCCGGCCAGGATCAGGAGGACCGGCGTCAGGCCGATGCCGGCCTGGGCGATCTCCTTCAGTCCATAGATCACAGCCAGCACGGCACCGATGGCCATGGCCGCGCTGACCAGGTCCAGCCGTCCCGCATTCGGATCGCGGTACTCGGGCAGCACCCGCGGTCCCAGCACCAGCAGGGCAGCCATCACCGGCAGGGCCAGCAGGAAGACCGATCCCCACCAGAAATACTCGAGCATCACGCCGCCAACCACCGGGCCGATCGCGCCGCCGGCACTGAAGCTGCCGATCCAGACGCCGATTGCCACCGAACGCTCCTTCGGATCCTCGAACATGTGGAAGATCAGCGACAGCGTCGACGGTGCCAGCGTGGCGCCGGCGATCCCGAGCAGAGCCCGGCTTACGATGAGCATCTCGGCGCTGATCGAGAACGCGGCCAGCAACGAGACCACGCCGAAGGCGGCAGCGCCGATCATCAGCAGCTTGCGGCGGCCGATGCGGTCACCCAGCGTGCCCATCGTGATCAGCGAGCCGGCCACCAGGAAGCCATAGATGTCGATGATCCACAGCAGCTGGGCGCTGCTGGGCTGCAGGTCGGCGCTGAGGGCGGGCACCGCCAGGTGCAGGACCGTCAGGTCCATCACGTACAGCAGGCAGGCCAGGGCCAGCACGGCGAGGCCGATCCATTCACGTCGGCCGGCCTTGGACGGCATGTCATTGGCGGTTGCGGTGGTCGTCGTCATCTTTCGGATCTCGTACGTTGGGGTTCTACGGGCTCAGACCGTCACCCGGCGGAAAACTCATCGGTCCCTGGAGGGCCAACTGGGGGGCCAAGACGAATTGGGGCTGTAAGGGTACGATGACGCCGGATGACTGAGCTGACCGCGGACCGCGCTGCCCCGGGGCAGGCGCCCGCCACTCCGGCGGAGCTCGAGCCGCAGCTGGAGGCGTATCGGGCCGAGCTGACCGGCTACTGCTACCGCATGCTGGGATCGGCGTTCGAGGCGGAGGACGCGGTCCAGGAGACGCTGCTGCGAGCGTGGCGAGCGCTCGACCGGTTCGAGGGCCGCGCGGCGCTTCGATCGTGGCTGTACCGGATCGCCACCAACGTGTGCCTCGATATGGCGACCGCGAGGCAGCGTCGCGCGCGTCCCATGGACCTCGGCCCGGCATCGGTGGCGACCGCGACCCTCGGTCCCGCGTTGCCGGAGGCCACCTGGCTGGAGCCGATCCCTGACGGTCGTGTCCTGCCCGCCGGTGGGGGTGACCCCGCGGAGGTGGCAATCGCGCGCGAGTCCATCCGCCTCGCCTTCGTCGCCGCGCTGCAGCACCTGCCGCCGCGGCAGCGCGCCGTGCTCATCCTGCGCGAGGTCCTGCGCTGGAGGGCGGACGAGGTCGCGGAGCTGCTCGACACCACGGTCGCATCGGTCAACAGCGCGCTCCAGCGCGCGCGGTCCACGCTCGCTTCCAGGGACATGGGCTCCGGGGACGCTTCGGGACCGATGAATGACGATCAGCAGGCGCTGCTGGCCCGCTACGTCGATGCCTTCGAGCGCTACGACATGGACTCGCTCACCGCGTTGCTCCACCAGGACGCGACGTGGAACATGCCGCCCTACGAGCTGTGGCTGCAGACCCACGACGACATCCGCGGCTGGTGCCTCGGCCCCGGCATCGGCTGTCGCGGCTCCCGCCTGTTGCCGACGGTGGCGAACGGTCAGGCGGCATTCGGCCAGTACAAGCCGGATCCCGCCGGCGGTTACGCGCCGTGGTCGCTCCAGGTCCTCGAGACCTCAGGCGGTCGGATCAGCGGGATCAGCTTCTTCCTCGACACCGC
>JBOGTC010000027.1:0-8098 GCA_050692055.1 Candidatus Limnocylindria bacterium
GGGCACGGTGGTCGGAAGCGGCGATGCGTGCCGGGCCGTAGGCGCCGGAAGGGGCGTCACCCCCGGATCGCCGCTCACGATGAGCTCCCAGCCGGGCTCGATCACGTTTGTGTTCGTCGCCAATGACGGATAGCGGTCCGCGTTCCAGGCCTGCAGCTGCTCGATCGTCGTGGCGTAGGCGCGCGCGATGGCCGCCATCGTGTCGCCGGCCCGGACGATGTGGGTCGTGCCCTCGGGCGAGGCGCTCGGCTCGACGACGTCGCTCGGCGACGCCGTGGCTGATGGCGAGGCCGCCGGGGAGGCGGTCGGCTCGCCACTGACCGTGGCGGACGGCATCGGCGACGCTGCTGCGCCGGAGCAGGCGGTCAGGGCGACAGCTGCGGACAGCAGGCAGCCCGCCAGGCGAAGCCCCCGCGTGCGCATCGGTCTAGTTGGGGTGGTAGCCGAGATCGGAGGTCGAGATCGGCGGAAGGGCGCCATCGTCGAGGAAGCGTGCCTCCCGACGCAGGAGCGCCAGCTCGGCGCGAAGGCGACTGGCGGCATCGGGCAGCTCGAGGAGCTGCTGCTTGCGTGACAGCTCGATCTGGAGCACGCCGCCGACGGCGTAGCTCGCCGCCAGCGGGTCATCCGGCAGCCGGATCGGCTTGAGCACTGCATCCAGTGAGGCGGCCACGTCCACGATCTCCTGTGAATCCTGCGCTACAGACGCCGCGGCGGCCACGAAACGTTTCACTGTCGCCATGTATCTATCGAGCGCACGCTGCACCGACGGCAGCAGCTCGGTCGCCTGCGGCCCCATGATCTCCTCCAGCGGCTCGGCCTCTACGAGCGCGTACGGGCCGCTGCGGTCGATGGCGCCCAGCCGTGCGCGCGCAGCACCCACCGTGAGAAGCAGCCAGCGGCCGTCCGGGAAGCGCTCTGCGGAGCGCACCTCGCAGATGGTGCCGACGTGCTGGGCGTCAGGATCACCGCCGACCTCGCGGCCCGCGGTGATCATGCTGATCACGAAGCGGCCGGCGTACGGGGAGTCCTCGGCCATGACGTCGGTGGCCATGGCCCGATACCGCTCCTCGAAGACGTGGAGCGGGAGCGGCAGGTGCGGGAAAAGCACCACGTGAAGCGGGAAGTACGGAAGCTGCATCGCGCCGCCATGCTGGCACGCCGCATCGGCCGCGGCAAGCGCCTGATCCCGTGGCGGCAGTTGGCGACTACCGGAGTTACGAATCGGCCGGCTCAGCTCCTGACTCGGATCGCACCCCGGCGGCCCAGGCCGCGATCTCCGCTCTTCTGCCCGCTCCCAGGCGGCTGAGGATGTGCTCGACGTGGGCACCCACCGTCTTCGGTGCGATGTGCAGGTCATCAGCGATCTGGCGGTTCGTCCGCCCCTCGGCGATGAGGCGCGCGACCTCGAACTCGCGGGCCGTGAGCGGCGCCCACGGCTCATCCCGGATGCCGCGCTGCCGCACCAGGGCGTCGAGCTGTCGCGCCGGCGCGGCGTGGACCGATGAGCCGATGTGCTCGGCATCGGCCAGCGCCTGGGCAACCAGCGCGGCCGCCTCGGCCGGTCGGTTCGAGCGATGGGCGCAGCGCGCCAGGTCGATCGACGCGAAGCCACCTTCCCAGGCGCGGCGGCGGCGATTCCAGCCTTCCAGTGCCGCGCTGAGCGCGGTGCGGGCTCGGCCGGTCGCCCCGGCCGCCAGGTGCAGCAGCCCGCGCGCGTGATCGACCGCCGCGAGCGTGCCGGGGATGGATCGCTCGAAGAGCGCCTCGGACACCGCCTGCACCCAACGTTCCGCTCCCAGTGGGTCACCGAGCTCGAGGCGCGCGCGCGTGCCGGTCACCAGGAACGGGTACAGATATGCCGCGTCGCGCACCGCCGCCGACGCTCGGAAACCGTCCTCCGTCAGCTCCGCCGCATCGGCCGCTCTTCCCTGCAGGAGCGCCGCCTCGGCGAGGCCCCAGAGCGCCGGCGAGAAGCGCTGCAGCTCGCGCATCTCGTCGCCGAGATGGCGGGCTTCGTCCAGCGCCATTTCGGCCGCCTGCCATTCCGCCCGCCCGAGAGCGAGGTAGCCGCGAACATGCAGTGCGGTGATGCGCGTGGTGACGCCGCCGCGCCCATCCGCCAGCGCATGGTCGGTGACGCCGGCAGCGTCGGGCCAATGCCCGATCGCCCACAGCACGTGGCCGAGGTGCGCCGCCATGTAATGACGGTGGTTCCACTGCTCGGTGCGCTCGGCGTAGTCGATGCCCTCGCGCAGCCACCGTTCGGCGCGCTCGTACTCCACCAGGACCGATGCGCTCGAGCCAATCATCCGGTAGGCGCGCGCCGCCTCCGCCTCACGACGGTGACGCCGCGCTCGCTTCACACCCTGCTCGAGCCTCGACCAGCCCTCCTCCATGCGCCCAGCGAAGACCAGCGACGAGCCCAGCGTGGTGAGCGCGTTCAGCTCTGTCGTCTCGTCACCGACGTGGGCGGCGAGATGCAGCGCCTCCTCTCCGCTCGCGATCGACGAATCCAGCTGCCGATCGAGCATGTATGCGGCCGAGACGCCCGCCAGCAGCCGCGCGCGAAGGCCGCTCGCTTCTCGCTGCGGCAACGCAGCGGCAGCGATCTCGTCGAGCCCGGAGCTCAGCAGCTCGATCCTGGGCTCGAGCGCATCGCCGACGAGATGCCGCGCCGCGACGAGCGCGGGGAGCAGCGCCGCGGCGGCGTTCGGACGGTCGCCGTCGAGCAGCAATCGGCGAGCCTGGACGTAGTCCTTCGCGGCGCCCTCGTTGTCGTCTGTGGCCGCCGCCTCGGCCGCGCGTGCCGCCAGCAGCGTGGCGAGCTCCTCGGCAGGCAGCTCCGCCGGGGCACAGCGCACCGCGCGACGGTAGAGATCGAGCGCTTCACGGTGCGCAGAGAGCGAAGCCGCTCGCTCGGCCGCCGCGCGGGCGAGTCGATGGGCCTCGACCTGGCGCCCGGCGGCCTCGTAATGGGCAGATCGGAACCCGTCACCTCCGAGTTCCGGCCGCGACTCGGCCTCGGCGGCGACGCGCTCGTGGAGGATGCGCCGTTCGGCAATCGGCACGGCATGCTCCAGGGCGTCGCGGATGAGCGCGTGGCGAAAGTCGAACCATCGCGAATCGCCCGCAGGCACCACGAAGTAACGCTCCTGGAGCTCATCGAGGGCGCTCCCCGCCTCCGCCGCTGAGCGGTCCGCAACCGCCGCGAGGAGATCCAGGTCGAAGCTGCGCCCCACGATCGCCGCGGCGCCGGCAACGTGGGCAGCCAGCATGCTGAGCGCCGAACGGCGCTGCAGGATGGCATCGGTGAGCGTGTCGGGGACCGGCTCGTCCCCCTCAGCGCTGGCTCCCAGCGCGCCGACGAGCTCTTCGACGTGGAGTGGGATCCCGTCACTGCGTGCGTAGAGCGCCTCGGCGAGGGCGCGAGGCGTCGGCAGCGGTTGGCCCAACAGGAGACGCACCATGCTGCTCGTCTCGTCGAAGCTCAGCCGGCCAAGCCGCGCCTCCTCGGCGAGCCGCTGGGTCAGCAGCCGTCCACGCCATTCGCGCATCGGCACGCGCGGGTAGAGCTCGTCGCTGCGGTAGGTGCCGACCACGATCATCGGCCTCGACGAGACACGGCGCGCGAGCTGACCCAGGACTTCCAGGGCCAGGTCATCGGCCCAGTGCAGATCCTCGAGCGCCAGGAGCACCGATCCCTCATCGGCGAGGCCGGCTACGAGATCGACGAGGTCAAGGACGAGCAGCCGCCGACGCCGATGCGGATCGCCGGATCGCGAGCCCCGCGGAGCATCAGCGTGAAGCCGGTCGGTGATCGATGGCCCGCGCTCGGCATCGGCCGCTCGGCCGGACACCGCAAGCTCGTGACCGAGATCGATGAGCAGGCCGCCTGCCAGCTCGAGATCCTGCGGGAACGCCGCGGCCCGCGCCACGCGCATACCGCCGCGCCACGCTTCACGCTCGATCGCGCCGAGCAGACGCGTCTTGCCGATCCCGGCCTCGCCGGCCAGGAACAGCACGTGCCCAACGCCCTTCCCGGCGCTCTCCAGCCGGCGCCGGGCAAGCGCCAGCAGATCGTCCCGGCCGATGAGGACCGGGCTCCAGAGCTGCCGATGCACGTCGACCAACGCAACCTCCTCGCTCTCGATTGTAGGAACGAGCATCCAGCCCTCCATCGGTCAGACGACCGATGACAAGCAGCGCGCGGCCGCCGAGGCTGATCTCACAGACAGCGCCGCGGTTCGCGGCGCGCTGGGAAGGAGGCCATTGCGATGGCGAAGTTCATGGATGTCCACTCCGGTTTCGTGGGCATCTCCGCGGCCCAGCTGAACGAGGCTCACGGGCGCGACCTGGAGATCGAGGCGGAGGAGGGAGTCCACTTCGAGCGGGCCTGGCTGGATCCGGAGGCCGGCAAGGTCTTCTGCCTGTCGTCCGGCCCAAGCAGGGAGGCGGTCATGCGAATCCACGAGCGTGCCGGCCATCCCACCGGCGAGGTTTACGAGCTCAGCGTGGAGGTGGCGTGATGCGACACATGAAGAACCTGGTTTCGGTGGCCGCCGCGGTGGCGGCCCTGCTCCTGTCAGCTTCGGTCGTGGCCGCCGGCGACGAGGATCTCGATACGGCGCGTGACGCCACCGAGCCCTACCAGGACGTCGCGGCGGCCGAGGCCGCCGGCTACGCACTGCCGGCCGACGTGCCGCTCGAGGACTGCATCGATGAGCCGGGCCAGGGAGCCATGGGGTTCCACTACATCAGCGGCGAGCTGGTGGGCGACATCGTGCTCGATCCGGCGCAGCCTGAGGCCCTGGTGTATGAGCCGCAAGCCGATGGCAGCCTGGAGCTCGTGGCACTGGAATACGTGGTCTTCGCCGCCGAGTGGGATGCGGCCAATGCCGCGCCGCCATCGCTCTTCGGCGAGGAGTTCATGCTGGTCGAGGAGCCGAACCGCTACGAGCTGCCCTCCTTCTACGCGCTCCACGCGTGGATCTGGAAGGAGAATCCGAGCGGCACGTTCGCGGCCTTCAATCCCGACGTGACCTGCGACCCGGATGCGGCGCCGGACACCGCAGTCCCAGCGCCGACGGCGTCGAGAGTGCCGACCTGGACACCGCTCGCTGGTGTGCTGCTGCTCCTCGCCGGAGCCGATGCCGCGCGACGAATCCTTCGTTGACACCCCGGCGGCGGCTGGCCACCGGGTCCGCCGCCGCCCCCACGTGGCTGTTCACTTCGCTCACACCGGCGACCCGTCCGCGTTCCTGCTGCTCAGCAATGGGATTAGTGCTACGTGACAGAATGCGGCGTTCCGCGCCTCGGAGTCACAGATTTACGGAGATTGAGATGAGCATCGCTGCCCATCTGTCGCGTACCAGTAACCACACTATTGACGCGAACAATCGAGGGCTGGGCGGTAGCGTGGAGCTCACGCGTCAGCCCTATCGCCCTTCTCCTGAGAGTGACGGCGCCATCCCAGGCGCTCCGCCCGTCGTCACGACTCCTCGTCGACGAACGTGGTGTCGATCTGGGCCCGCTGCAGCTTGCCCGAGTAATCGATGTACACGCTCTTCCACTCGCTGAAGAAGTCGAGCGCGGCCTGGCCCACTTCGCGATGTCCGTTGCCTGTGGCCTTGGTCCCCCCGAACGGCAGGTGCGCCTCGGCGCCGATGGTGCCGTGATTCACGTACCCCAGCCCGGAGTCGAAGTCCCGGATGGAGCGGAAGGCCAGGTTCACATCCTGCGTGAAGAGCGAGGTCGACAGGCCGTACTTCACGCCGTTGACCACGCGCACCGCCTCATCCCACGAATCGACCGGGATGACCGATGTGACCGGGCCGAATATCTCCTCCTGCGCAATGCGCGCATCGGGCTTGACCTCGGTGAAGATCGTGGGCTGGAAGAACGAGCCCTTGGCCAGCTTCCCGTCCCGCGCCGGCTCGCCGCCGATCACCAGCTCGGCCTCGTCGCGGCCGATGTCGGCGTAGGCGGCGATCCGCTCGACGGCCGTGTCGTTGATGACGGGGCCGACGTCGGTCCTGTCGTCCAGGCCATCGCCCAGCACGAGCTTGCCGACACGGTCGCGCAGCGCGTGCACGAACCGGTCGTGGATGGACCGATGCACGACCAGCCGCGACGCGGCGGTGCAGCGCTGGCCGGACGTGCCGAAGGCAGACCAGATGACCGAATCGAGCGCGAGGTCGAGATCGGCGTCCTCCCAGATCACGATCGGGTTCTTGCCGCCGAGCTCCAGGGAGACGCGCTTCAGCGTCTTCGCGGCACGCGTGCTGATCTCGACGCCGGTATCGGTATGGCCGGTGAAGCTGATGACCTTGACGTCGGGGTGCTCGACGATGGCGTTGCCGACGTCGCCGCCGGAGCCGGTGACGACGTTGGCGACGCCGTCGGGGAGGCCGCCCTCGACCAGGAGCTCGACGAAGCGCACGAGGCAGGCCGGCGTGTCGGAGGCGGGCTTGATGACCGCCGTGTTGCCGCAGATCAGCGCCGGGAAGAGCTTCCAGGCCGGGATGGCGACCGGGAAGTTCCATGGCGTGATGATGCCGACCACGCCGATCGGCCGGCGGATCGCCATCGCGAACTTGTCCGGCATCTCCGAGGGCACGGTCTGGCCGAAGAGGCGACGACCCTCGCCGGCCATGTAGTAGCCGACGTCGATCGCCTCCTGCACGTCGCCGCGCGCCTCGGGCAGGACCTTGCCCATCTCGCGCGTCATGAGCTCGGACAGCTCCTCCTTGTGCTCCGCCAGGAGACGCGCGATGCGGAACAGGATCTCGCCGCGCTTCGGCGCCGGCATGGCGCTCCAGGCCGGGAAGGCGCGCTTCGCGGCATCCACTGCCGCATCCACGTCGGCTGCGCCCGAGGCGGCGAACTCGCCGATCACCTCGTCGTGATTCGCGGGACTGGTGGACGTGAACGTGGTGCCCGAGCGGGCATCGGCCCACTCGCCACCGATCAGGTTGCGGTACGTCTTGGACACGGGTGATCGATCTCCTGGCAATGGCCGTCCGGCGCGGGCGACGCATCGGTCCGGCGTTCTCGCGGAGCTCAGATTCTACCCGCGTCTCTGGACGGGGCCGACACCGACCGCTACCGTTCTGACGTCATCCCAGCGGATTCCCATGAGCATCGCCGATTCCCACCCGCCGACGACCGCCAGCCTGGACCGCGCCCATCTCGCGCTGGCCGCTCACCGCTGGGCGGAGGCGATCGAGCTGCTTCGGACCGCCGACGCCGAGGCGCCGCTTGCGCCCGCGGATCTCGACCAGCTTGGCCAGGCGGCCTGGTGGATGGGGCTGCTCGGCGAGGCGATCGCCGCACGCGAGCGCGCCTACGCGGGGCATATGACCGCCGGCGACCGGCGCGCCGCGGCGGGCTCGGCGCTTACCCTAGCCGCCGACTACAGCCACCGCCTCGAGTCCTCGATCGCGTCCGGATGGGTCAAGCGCGCACAGCGCCTGCTCGACGGCCTGCCCGAGGCGCGGGAGCACGGCTACCTCGAGCGCGCGCTGCTCGGCGGTGCCCTGGGCCGAGGCGACCTCGACGAGGCGCTCGCGCGGGCCGAGCACGTGCTCGAGCTTGGCAACCGGCTGGCCGATCCCGATCTCGAGGCGCTCGGCCTGCAGGACAAGGGACGCGTCCTGGTCGCCCTCGGCAGGGTGGAGGAGGGGATGGCGCTCCTGGACGAGGCGATCGTCGCAGCCATCTCGGGCGAGGTCTCTCCGTATCCGACGGCGGTCGTCTACTGCAACGCCACGATCGCCTGCGAGGATCTGGCCGACTACCGCCGCGCGAGCGAGTTCGCCGACGCGGCGAAGCGCTGGTGCGAGAGGCAGGCGATCGCGGGCTTCCCCGGCATGTGCCGGGTACGTCGCGTCGAGATCATCCGTCTGCGCGGCGCGTGGGCCGAGGCCGAGGCCGAAGCTCGGCAGGCGTGCGCCGAGCTCCAGGAGTTCAGCCTGGAGTACGCTGCCGAGGGCTTCTACCAGATCGGCGAGATCCGCCTGCGCATGGGCGACCTGGCCGCGGCCGAAGAGGCCTTCACCCAGGCGCACGAGCTGGGCAGGGAGCCACTGCCCGGGCT
>JBOGTC010000028.1:0-17298 GCA_050692055.1 Candidatus Limnocylindria bacterium
TCGATCACCATCCGGCGCTGGGGGCGTTCGACGCCGTGCTGGCGGCCGTGGCCCTGGAACGCGGTGCGGAGGCGCTCGTCTCGGCGGATCGGGCATTCGCATCGGTCCCGAACCTGCGATGGGTCGACCCGGCGACGCCGGCGCTGCGACGCCTCATCAACGGATGACGGCCTGGACGGCTGCTACCAGATCAGGAGAGCCGTCCCACATGGGGGACGTCTGCTGACCAGGCCTCCTCCTCACCTGCCTGGGTACCAAAATAGAACAGAGAGGCCCGATCCACGCTCGGATCGGGGCCTCTCTGGCTGTTCTAACCGATCCGCGCAGGCCTAGACCGTGCTCGCCTTCCGCGGCGCGTAGAGTCGGCTCTCACGCCTAGCGAGGCAGGTGTGGTCATGGGCCACAACGACGGTCAGTTTCCCAGTGTCTGCCAAGTCCGCGAGTGACGTGAGGCCGGCCGTGTCGGGGCACCCGCATCCATGAGGCGCCGAACGGTAAACACCGCCCCGGGAGGGTCACACTTTGGCCGCTACTCGACGACGGTGATGGTCATGTTCATCGACGGGTGGATGGTGCAGGTCAGGTTGTAGGTGCCTGGCGAAAACCTGATCTGACTCGATCGGTCGCCGCTGGCCAGCGAGATGGCCTCCAAGGCCGGGCCCGCCACCTCGGTGCCGTTCTCGCCTTGGACGATCCGGTGGTCGAAGCCGTCGTTGTTGGTGAACTCGATCGCCTCCCCGAACGCAACAGTGATGCTGGTCGGGATGAAGGCGCTGCCCGAGATGGTGATGGTGCCCCCTTCCCCCTCGCCGTTGGCCGGGCTGGCCGAGGGGCTGGCGCAGGCGGCCAGCAGCAGGACCAGGGTCATGGTCCAGACGAGCCTGGAGCGGGCAAGACGGCAAGCAGCGATCAGCGGGGCAGACATGGGTTGGTGACCTCCTCCTCGTGACATCGGAGCGGGTGTACCGATATTTGACGCATTGTGGGGCAGGCCCCACACTGCCGCCCGCCCTCCGCCCACCTGGACGAGGCATGCCGACCTGATCGGGGGAACACTCGTCACCAGCTCCGAGGCTCGGCAGAACCCTTATCCGCGTTCGAGAGCCCGGTCCCTCACCTGCCTGGCCATACGTGGTGAGCTGCGGTCGGCGACCGCGGCTCACATCGGTCCGTCGGAATCACTAGAACGTGACCAGCGGGTTGCCCGTGGTGAACTCGACGGCGAAGTTCACGAAGAAGAAGCCGAAGAAGAGCACGTTCGCGAGCAGGGCGACGTAGCCCCACCATCGGATCTGCGCCGGCCTCGGCAGGCGACGGTTCAGGTACATCACCCCGAACGGGATGATCAGCGCTGCCAGGTTCGACATGTTGGCCGAGATCCGGATCAGCTCCAGCGGCAGCGCTTGGAAGATGACGAAGGCGATGACCACGAACAGCACCGCCATGAATGGGTAGTAGAACCGCCGCGGATCGCCGCCGGTCATCCGTTGGAACGCGCCGCTGGTGCCGTTCCCGGCATCGGTCACGATCCGCACCAGCGATTCGAAGACCACCAGCTGCGTGCTGAACAGGATCAGCAGGCCGATCACCAGTGCCAGGTAGAAGAAGAAGTCGCCGTAGCCGGCCTGGAGCTGCGCCGCGGCGAAGGTCGGCATGTCGGCCGTGGTCGGCACGACGCCCGAGGCGCGCGACAGGTACCCGACCAGCGTGCTCGGGATGAGGATCCCCAGGATGGCGCCGACGAAGAAGACGCCCCACTGATCGAGCAGGATGAACCGGAACCATCGACGCCAGACCCGTTCGTTGCGCTCGTCGTCCGGGAAGGTCACCCCCGAGGTGAGCATCGCGCGCTGGTGACCCCCCACCATCCCGGCGATGGCGCCGGCCCGATGTCCCATCCCGTAGCCCTTATCGCGATAGTGCCCAATGATGAAGTAGTTCAGCCCCGATGCCAGGGCGGTGAAGCCGGCCAGCGCGCCCAGGTCGGTGGCGCTGCTGCCTGCAGGCGGCACGGCCGGCGTGACGAGCGAGGCGATGGCCTCACCCCACACCCCCAGCGGGACCACGATCACTGCGATGGCCGTGACCGAGATCAGGATGAACCCCACCATCACCCAGTTCGCGAGCTCGAGCGTGCGGCTGATGCGCTGCCCGAAGAGCGTGATGATGAACGCGATTGCCAGGAGCCCAACGGCATAGAGTCGCGCCTGCATTACCTCGCCGGCGTTCTCGGCGTCCTTCACGCGGCCGTTGATGAGCGCGAAGGCGCTGTCCCCGGCTCCCGCGGCCCAACCTCCCCAGATGAAGGCCATGAAGAACAGGAGCACTCCGAGTGGCACCCACAGCAGGAAGCCGGGCGGGATGCGCCCGAAGGCCACCACCGGTACCTCGCCGGTGGCCACCGTGAATCGCGCGAGCTCGACGTTGTAGAAGACCTGGAGGAGGGCCGACGCGAGGATGATCCAGCCGATGCCGACGAACCCGTAGGTCGCGAAGTTGAACGGTCCCAGCAGCCACTCTCCGCTGCCGATGGACACGCCCAGCGCGATGAGGCTGGGGCCAATGATCGCCGAGATGAGCACGCGCCTCGTGATCCGGGGCTGGCCCACCACCTCCTCGGGGGTGGGCAGATCCATGACCGGAAGCGGCGGACGACTCACGCCGATCTGGTAGGACTCCGCGGGGGTGGTGGCGGACATCGCGTCTCCTCCGAGCGGTGCTGCCATGATCATAGGCCCAACGCCCACGGCCCCCAAGACCTAATCCTCTCAAGGCCGAGAAGCGCCGATCGCGGCCACCGACTTCGCGACAACGTGAGACTTGACGGGACACGACGTCTTACATAGTCTCGCAGACATGGCACTCAGCGCAGACCCGACCATCCATCGCCAGGTCGTGACCGCCGCGCGCACGCTGCTGGGCCAGGACGCAGGGGCGCCGATCGCGCGAATCGCCCGCGAGGCAGGCGTCTCCCGCGCGACGCTGTATCGCCACTTCGGATCCCGCGACGCCCTGCTGCAGGCCGTGGAGATGGAGCCACCGACTCCGGCGCGCGAGCGGGTATTGGCAGCCGCCGCCGAGCTCATCGGCCAGGGCGGTCTCCACGCCTTCAGCATGGAGCAGCTGGCGACCGCGGCCGGGGTGTCTCGCGCCACGGTCTATCGCCTCTTCCCGACCAAGGCGGCGCTCTTCGGCGAGGTCGTCCGGCATTTCTCGCCGTTCCAGCCCCTGGTGACGCTGCTCGCTGAGCACGGTGATCGCCCGCCGGACGAGGTGATCCCACGCATCACCCACCTGTTCGCAGCGGTGGGGGCCGCACGCATCGGAATCATGCGTGGCGTCCTGCTCGAAGCCCTGTCGGTGAGGCCGGATGCGGTCCGCGGTATCCAGCCGTTCATGCCGGAGGCATTGGCGGCGCTGGGCGGCTACCTCGTGCGCAACATGCAGGCCGGCCTGATCAGACCGATGCACCCGCTCCTCGCCGTCCAGGCCGTCCTGGGCCCGATCGCCTTCCACCTACTCTCGCGACGGCTCGCCGAGCGGGTGGTCGGCTTCGACGTGCCGATTCAGGAGGTGGTGGACCAGCTCACCGCCAGCATCCTGGGCGGGCTGACGGCATGACACCGATGGCGATCGAAGCCCGCGACGTCCGGAAGCGCTTCGGCACGGTCGCCGCGCTCGATGGCGTGAATCTCCGGGTCCCGGCCGGCATGGTCTACGGCCTGCTGGGCCCCAACGGCGCGGGCAAGACGACGCTCATCCGCGCGCTCGTCGGCCTCGTCAAGCCGGAGAGCGGCGAGCTCCGCGTGCTGGGCGCGCGCATGCCGCGGCGGGAGGTGCTGGCCAGCATCGGCTACATGACCCAGGCGGCCGCCCTCTACCCCGATCTCAGAGCCGAGGAGAACGTTCGCTTCTTCGCCCGCGTGCAGGGCGGCGGCGATGTCGAGGCCGCGCTGCGCTTCGTCGACCTGTGGGACCGACGGACGTCGATCACCGGCACGCTGTCCGGTGGCATGCGCACGCGGCTGTCGCTGGCCTGCGCGCTGGTGCATCGGCCCTCGTTGCTCCTGCTGGACGAGCCGACCGTGGGCGTCGATCCGCTGCTCCGGGCCCAGCTCTGGCACGGCCTGCGCGAGATGGCCGCTGCCGGCACCACCATCCTCGTCTCCAGCCACGTGATGGACGAGGCGGAGCGCGCCGACCGGCTGGGCCTGATCCTTGACGGGCGGCTCCTGGCCGAGGGCAGCGTGCCCGAGCTGCTGACACTGGCCGGCGTCGACAGCCTCGAGGACGCCTTCCTCACGCTCTCCGGGGCGACGCGATGAGCATGAAGCGCACTCTCGCCATCACGGCGCGCCTGCTGGCCCAGTTCCGCCACGACCGCCGGACCCTCGCCGTCCTGTTCGTCGCTCCACTCGTCATCCTGGGCCTGTTCGCCATCCTCTTCCAGACGGATGCGGCCGTGCCGCGCGTCGGCGTGCAGGCCGATGACTCCGCCATTGCGCCCCTGGTCGTCGAAGCGCTGGAGGAGGCCGATACGGTCGAGGCCATCACCCTCGACGCTGCTGATGATGGCGACGCGCTCCTGCGCGACGGGGAGCTGGACGCCTACCTCGTCCTGCCCGATGCGCCGGACTCCGAGGGGGTCCTGCGTCCCGAGATCGTGGTCGAAGGGACCGATCCGCAGGTCGGACGGATCGTGCCGGCGGCGCTTCAGCAGGCCGTGCTGGCTGGTGCGCCGTCGGGCACCCCGGCGTTCGAGCCGGAGATCCGCTCGCTCTTCGGCGGGGACTCTGATCTCGACACGCTCGATCTGCTCGGCGGCCCGTTCATCGGTCTGCTGGTCTTCCTCCTGGTCTACCTGGTGACAAGCGTCGCATTCCTGCGAGAGCGGTCGCTCGGCACGCTCGAGCGGCTGATGGCCAGTCCGCTGCGCCGTACCGAGATCGTGGTGGGCTACATGCTCGGCTTCACGTTCTTGGCGCTCATCCAGGCGGCTGAGGTGATCGGCTTCGGCCTGGTGGTGCTCGACCTGTACAACGCCGGATCGATCTGGCTCATCTTCGGGATCGCGGTGCTCCTGGCGCTTGGCGCCGTCAACCTCGGCATCTTCCTGTCGACCTTCGCGCGGAACGAGTTCCAGGCGGTGCAGTTCATCCCGCTGGTCGTGGTGCCTCAGGTCCTCCTCTCGGGCTTGCTGGTGCCCGTCGAGTCCGAGCCGCAATGGCTGCAGGTCGTGTCGAATGCGCTGCCGCTGACCTACGCGGTGGACGCGCTGCGAGAGGTGATGCTGCGTGGCGCCGACCTCACGTCGTCGGCGGTGCAGCTGGACGTCGCGGTCCTCGCCGGATTCTTCGTGCTGGCCGTGGTGGCCGCGGCCACGACGCTACGTCGAGAAGTGGCGTAGGCCAAAGGCGCCTACGCCTTCCGCGACCGCGGCCGGTGTGTACACAAGCGGCCGATGAGTCATGGGCTTGGACCCCAGGTGCATCCACCAGGCAGCGGCGAACGCTTCGCCGGCGCCGGCGGCGACGCGATGACGCTGCGCCTCGAGACTTCGGGACCCGACCCGATCACCGTCGTCGAGGACGAGAGCTCGGACATGGAGCCCTTGTTGCCTCACAGCCATCCCTGGGACGAGCTCGTCTACGTCCTCGACGGAGAGATGTCGCTGACGTGTGGCGATCAGACGCTGGTTGCCGCGCTGGGACGCTGGCCACGTTGCCGCGCGGCGTCCCGCACACCCTTCACGTGACGAAGCCGCCGGCGCGTTTCCTCCGCAAACGACTGAGCGTCGGAACCGGCGCCGTCACATTGGCGTGCCAGGCGGGACTTGGGCGCGCGGCCACCCGCCGTGCGTCAGGATGGATCGGCGACCTGTGATTCGCCAAGGTTCAGCATCGGTCCACCAGCTGCCTCGCGCAGGTGGTAGCCGAGGTACACGACCGCGAAACCGGCGAGCACTGCAGCCCCGGCGATCGGCATCACCAGCTGGATCCCAAGCGGCTCTGCCGAGGTGCTGCCGAAGACGCCCAGGATGACGCCGAAGAGGACCGCCGAGGCGGCCTGAGCCAGCTTCTCGAGCGTCTTGAACATGCCGTAGTAGATCGCCGCGCGGCCCTGCCCGGTGCGCCGGGCGTCCTCGTCGATGACGTCGGCCACCATGGCGCCCGGGAAGACGAACAGCGCCGCAAACCCCAGCCCGGAGAGCGAGACGAGCACCAGTGCCTGGGCAAACAGGCCCATCGCCGGCAGGATGGGCTGGTAGGCACCCAGCGCCAGGAAGATCAGGTACATGCCCAGCGCCGCCATGGACCCCGCATACAGGGCGCGCTTGGAGAGGCGCCTGGCGCCCAACGTCATGCCCGGCAGGGCCAGCAGGACGAAGAGGGTCACGCCTCCGGTGAACCAGGTGACGTCGTCGCGGCTGACGCCCAGCCAGACGGTCAGGTAGAAGGGGAGCAGCATGATGAGCAGCTGGTAGCCGAGGTTGAAGAGCATGAAGCTCGCGGCCAGGGCCAGGAACGCTCGGTGGCGCAGGGCGTCCAGGAGTGAGCGGAAGAGGAGAGGCCGCTGGGCCGGAGGCGGGTCGGTGGCACGCAGCGTCCCGCGTCGCCACAGCCCGAAGAGCATGGTGTAGAGCGCCACCACTGCGACCACGGCCAGGACCAGCCCCATCCCGCCAAAGCCGAATGCGCCGATCAGCAGGGGGCTCAGGACAAGACCGATGACCACGCCGAAGATGGCGAAGAAGACCTTCCAGGCGCCCAGGCTGACCCGCTCCGGCGAGGTGCTCACCAGCTCTGCCTGGAGGGCGTCGTACGGTGCCTCCACCACGGTCCTGCCCAGGAAGAAGAGCTGGATGACGACGAAGAAGAAGATGAGGTTCAGGAGCGTCGCCTCGGGGTCGGGCGGACTCCAGATGAGCCAGAAGCCAATGGCCACCAGCGGCGTGCCGAGCAGGAGGAACGGGATGCGCCGGCCCCACCGGCTGCGGGTCCGATCGCTCCACCAGCCGATGACCGGATCGTCGAAGATCTCGATGAACCGGCCGAGCCCCAGGACCACGCCGACCAGCGCCACGGGCAGGCGCTCCGGCACGCCTGCGCCCTCCGCGCCCGAGTAGAAGAAGACGAGCCATAGGCTCTGGCTCCAGAAAAGCGCCGAGTTGCCGAGGCTGGCAACGCCGTAGAGGAGCTTGTCGACCAAGGGCAGGCTGGCCGCGCGCGCCATCATCCCGCCAGTCTATCCAAGAGCCTCGGTGGCTCCGTAATGGGTGCCATCGGCATTGCCCGGCCTCAATGTCGAGTGCTAGTATCGCGATGCTTCGCAACCAGGTCGACTGGAAGGGCATGCATACCGGCTCGGGCGCTCGCGTCTTCTTGGTCACGGCCGTTGTTCTCGCCTTGGCCGCGTGTGCCGACGGGACCGGCGGGACCGGCGGCGTCAGCTTCGCCGAGCCAGCCGATGGTGCTACCGTCTCGAGCCCGGTCCGGCTGGTAATGCAGTCCCAAGAGGTGACGATCGAGCCGGCCGGGGAAGTGCAAGAAGGAGCCGGCCACTTCCACGTCATGGTCGATGTCGGGTGCATGGAGCCAGGCGAAGTCATCCCTGCCGACGACGATCACCTCCACTTCGGCGACGGCAGCACCGAGACCAGCATCGAGCTGGAGCCCGGCGAGCATACCCTCTGCCTCCAGGTCGGTGATGGCGTGCATACCGCGCTCGACGCGACGCACGAGATCACCGTCACCGTCGAGTAGCCAGCCTCACGCGGCCTCCTCGCCCGGCCGATGCGCCACATTGCACGAGGTGGAGATAACGGGGAAGAAGACGGCCTCGACGGCCTGATCTTCCCTGCCTATTGCATTGGATGAAAGCGGCGGCGAAGAAGACGACGAAATCGGTCCCTTCTTCCCCGTTGCCTCCATGTCATGCAACGCCGCGCGGTGGGTCCCCAGGCCGCCGTCGTCGACGGTAATCCTCAGTTGACGCCCCGACGAACGCCGAGTGACGCGGCGGGGCTAGAGGCGCCTTGACCCGTGTGCCAATATACTGACATGTCAATCTGACACATCTAAGGAGTTTCGCATGGGCTCGCGCAGTACCCAATCGAGGACGCTATGGGTCGACAACACGCGGACCGCTGTTCCCGCGGGTGTTTCGGATGGTGGGCGCCATTCATGCAGGCTGCTTGGAGTGCACGGCTTCATGTCGCTGGTCGTTCTGCTCGCGGCATGTGGCGGTGGGACCGCTGCCCCGACCAGTATCGCTCCTGGAGACGGGGACGAGCCGGACGGCGCCGGCGAGCTGACCCAGATCACCGTCGTGCGTCCCAATCCGTCGGTGGTGAACATGTTCAACCTGTGCTCGGCGTGGGGTGAAGGCTACTTCGAGGACGAGGGACTCGAGGTCAGCACCGAGGCTGTCGACGGGGTGAGCCCTGTGCTGCAGGCGCTGATCGCGGGTCGAGCACAGATCGGCGTACCGGCTGCGGGGCCAGTGCTCCTGGCGCGCCAGCAGGCATCCGGGCCCGAGCAGGCACCGGTGATGTTCTACAACCACTTCGCACAGTCCACCTACGGGCTGGTCGTGCCGGAGGACTCGGAATACCAGCAGCCGGCTGACCTGGCCGGCACGACGGTCGGCGTCGGCACGGCCGACGGTGCCGAGGTCTTTTTCGTGCAGTCCATCCTGACGGAGGCGGGCCTGGAGGAGGGGACCGACTACGAGATCCTCGCGGTCGGTGACGGAGGTCCGGCGCTGGCTGCCTTCGAGCGTGGGGACATCGAGGCCTACGCCGCGGCCGTGCCGGACATGGCGACGCTGGACGCGCAGGGCTTGCCGGTGCGCGAGCTCACGCCCGACGAGTACCTCGCCTTCTTCGGCATCGGGTTCGCTGCAACGCAGGCGTACATCGACGAGAACCCGGGGGTGATTGAGGGCTTCGCTCGCGCGCTCGTGCGCGGCACCGAGTTCGGGCTTGCCAACAAGGATGCCGCCCTGGCGCACTGCGCGGAGCTCAATCCGGAGGAGGGTGCCAATACGGACGTGACAGTCCCGCTGTTCGACACTGTCGCCCAGCGCCTGCAGTCCGTCGAGGGCGGTCCGTGGGGCGTCTTCCCGCCCGAGGCGTGGGACGCCTGGGAGGCCACGCTGATCGAGACCGGCGAGCTGGATGGCCCGGTCGAGGGCCTCCACGACGCATATACCAACGAGTTTGCCGAGGCGGCGAATGCGGAATGAGACCATCAGACGTGGTGCAGCCGTGCACGCCACTCTGGATCGGCCAGTGAGCAGCATGCCGCACCATGTCGCGGCCGAGAGCCGAGGGCCCACCGCTGGGGCATCGGACCGCGGAGTCGTGCTCGAGATCGATGGTATCTCGAAGGTGTACCCCCGGAACTCTGTGCGCGCCCTCGACGGCATCGATCTTCAAATTCGCGATGGCGAGTTCGTCAGCATCATCGGCCCCAGTGGGTGCGGAAAGTCGACTCTGCTCCAAATCGCGGCGGGCCTCATCCCAGCCACGGGCGGTGAGCTGCGGCTGCAGGGCACGCCGATCGTGGGCCCGAGGCATGACATCGGCATGATGTTCCAGCAGGCCACGCTTCTGCCGTGGCGTACCGCGCTGCAGAACGTGCTCCTGCCGATCGAGATCCGATTCGGCGCAAGGCATGCCAAGGCGCGTACGGATACCGCCCATGACCTGCTGCGGCTCGTCGGTGTGGATGACTTCGCTGCCGCCTACCCGGGCGAGCTATCGGGCGGCATGGCCCAGCGCGTGGCAGTGTGTCGGATGCTCATCACCGAGCCGGCGGTCCTGCTCCTCGACGAGCCCTTCGGCGCCCTCGATGAGCTTACCCGCGACCGGATGAACGAGGAGCTGCAGCGCATCTGCATCGAGCGCGAAGCGACGGCGATGATGGTCACCCACTCGATACCCGAGGCGGTCTTTCTCGCGGATCGGGTCGTCGTTATGTCGCCGCGTCCCGGGCGCATCGCGGAGGTGGTGGAGGTCGACCTGCCACGACCGCGAACCTTCGCCATGACCGCCGACCCGCGCTTCGTCGAGTTGAGCCAGCGGGTCCGCGCCAACCTGGACCTTGGAGGTCAGCTGTGAACAGCGTAAGCGCACCGGTGGCCCGCAGCCATCCGATCGAAACCAAGTCATTTCTGGACCGGATCCCTCAGTGGGTCTCGGTGCTGGCGCTCGGAGCGTTTCTCGTCGGGGCATGGCAGCTGATCGTCAGCCTCGAGCTGGTGGCGAGGATCCTCCTGCCGGGACCGGCCGAAACGCTCGAGCAGATTGTCACGACGGCCCAGGGCATCCTCACTGGCGATCACGTCGCCGAGGCGCTATGGATCACGTTTCAGGAGGTTCTGTGGGGCTTCCTGGCGGCCGCGGTCCTCGGCTTCGGACTGGGCGTCGTGGTCGGCGAGACCCTGCTCGGACAGCGGGCGGTGATGCCATACCTGGTCGCCTTCAATGCCCTGCCCAAGGTAGCCTTCGCGCCCGTCTTCGTCGCATGGCTGGGATTCGGAATGGAATCGAAGATCGCGATGGCGCTGTTCATCGCCTTCTTCCCAGTCATCGTCGATACCGCGGCCGGGTTGGCGACGGCGGAGCGCAGCTCAATCATGCTCTTCCAGTCGATGGGCGCCAGTCGATGGCAGACACTCTGGAAGCTGAAGCTGCCGCATGCCCTGCCGTTCATCTTCGCGGGCCTCAAGACTGCGTCGGTGTTCGCGGTCGTGGGCGCCGTCGTTGGGGAGTACCTGGGTGGCGGCAGCGGACTCGGCGAGCTGATCCGGCTCTCATCCCAGTACCTGAACCTGGCGCGCGTCTTTGCGCTGATCTTCTACCTGGGCCTGATCGGCATCGCTCTGTTCGCCGCGGTCGGCTGGCTGGAACGGCGGATCGTCTTCTGGCATCAACCCGATCCGACCGAGGTTGTGTCGGCCGCCTAAGCGGCCATGCAGAACGAGAGTCACAGCATGAGCAATTCCAAGATCGTTGGCGTGGTCGGGGCCGGGGCCACGGGCGCCTACCTTGCGGGGCGGCTGAGCCGGGCCGGTCTGTCGGTCACGCTGCTCGCCCGTGGCGAAAGTTTCGATCGCATTCGGGAGCATGGGATCGAGATTACCGACCCCGACGGCGATCGGTGGGTGGCGAACCCGACGTACGTGCGGGCGGCTGACGACCTCGATGCCCTCGATGAGGCGTGTGACTTTGTCCTCTTCTGCGTGAAGACGTACGACACGGATTCCGCCGCCGCACTTCTCGGCCCGCTCATTGGCGAGACGGGTCACGTGGTCTGCCTCCAGAACGGGGTGAAGAATGAGCAGATCCTGGCGAGCGCCGTCGGGCCGGAGCGCGTGCTCTCCGGCGTGCTCTACATCGGTTCACAGCGCGTTGCCCCCGGGGTGATCGAGTGCTCGTCTCCGCCGCGCGTCATCGTGGGTCCGTACGACGGGATCGATCACGGCGCGAGCCGTGCGGTACGGGATGCGTTCTCAGCGGCCGGCATCGAATGCACGGTCGAGCCCGAGGTCTTGGCCGCCAAGTGGCAGAAGTTCCTCTTCAACTGTGGTCTGAATCCTCTGACGGCGATCACCCGCCTGCGGATGGGTCAGCTCCTCGCGGTGCCGGCCGTTGCTGCGGTCTTCGATACGCTTGTGGAGGAGGCAATCGCCGCGGCCACCGCTGCGGGTGCCCCGCTCCCAGCCGATGCCAAGGACCGCGTCATGGCGACCGCGCTGCGCATGGACATCTCTTCCTCGATGGCAGACGACCTCGAGGCGGGCAGGGCGATCGAGCTCGACGCGTTCACCGGCTATGTCATCGAGCTGGGCGAGGCGAACGGCGTGCCGACGCCCGCGACGCGCGTGGCACACGGCATGCTCGCTGCGCTCGATGCCGCCCGCGGCGCACGGCGGAACGGCTGAGCGCGATGCAGGCCGTGGTTCGCGTCGCTGCCGCCCAGTTCGCTGTGCCTCCGTTCGACACGGCGGCAGGCGTCGAGAAGGTGTGCGAAGCGCTCGCCGCCGCGTCACACGAAGGCGTCGAGGTCGTCGTGTTTCCGGAGACGTTCCTCGGGGGCTACCCGTACTGGCGCGGTCACGTGTCGGTGAGCGAGGAGACGGAGCTCGCCGCTCGCCTGTGGGAGGTATCCGTGATCGGCGGTGATGCGCACGTCGAGACCATTGCGCGTGCTGTGATCGAAACCGGCGTGGGGGCAGTGGTCGGCGCCAGCGAGCGCGACGCGCGGCCGGGCAGCGGCACCGCATTCAACGCCCAGCTGTTCTTTACTCCGGGCGCGGGCTACGTCGGAAGCCACCGCAAGCTCGTCCCCACCCACACAGAGCGTGCGTACTGGGGGGCAGGCAGCGCGAGCGACCTCCGAGTCGTCGACTATCCCTCGGCCGCCGTCGGAGGGCTGATCTGTTATGAGCACCACATTCTGGCGGCGCGGATCGCGCTCGCACTGGCTGGTGAGGAGATCCACTGCGCAGCGTGGCCGGGGTACTGGGAGACGGGCCGACACATTGCCGACAAGGTGCCCGGCCCAGCACGGCGCCACGGCGAGATCGACGCCGTGGTCCGGGACTACGCCCTGTCCACCCAATCGTTCGTTGTCTCCGCCAACGCGTACCTCCCACCCCGCGTGATCCCCTCGGACCTTGCCGCCATCATGAAGTACAACCTGGCGCGCGGGGGCAGCGCAGTCGTGGATCCGAGCGGTCGTTATCTCGCCGGCCCGGTGATCGACGAGGAGACGCTACTCATCGCCGACTGCGACCCGGCAGATCGAGCCATCGCCAAGGCGTACCTCGACACCGTCGGTCACTACGCCCGTTGGGACATCTTCGAGTTCCGCGTCCGGGGTCAAGATGCGGGGCCGACCGGCCCAACCGTCAACTCGATCACGCGCGACGGGCGATCGGATGACCTGCCCAGCGCCGATCCGTTCGCGAGCGACTCCGTGCACACAGCGGACTCGTTCGCGACACGCGACTAGCCACAATGCGACGATCGCCGGGAGGGACGATGGCAGGCACGAACAACGATGGTACTCGCGGCCCGCTCGCGACCGAGCAGGCATATCACGGCATCCGGGAGCTCATCCTGCATCAGCGACTGCGCGCCGGCGAGCGCACCTCGGTGGCGGTTCTCGCTGATCGGCTCCAGCTGGGTCGGACTCCGGTCAAGGAGGCGATCACCAGGCTGACGGCCGAGGGCATGATGAGCGTGCATGACCGGCGCGGCACGTTTGTCCATGAGCCCACGCCGGCGGACATTCGCGACATGTTTGCCATGCGCAGGCTGCTCGAGCGTCACGCGGCCGGGCATGCGGTCAACCGCGTGACCAGCGACGTGCTCGAGGAGCTCGACGAGCTCATTGCGCAGATGGAGGTCGAGTCGCTGAGGAAGGCGCCGTCGGTCCGCTCGCTTTCGCGATTTCTCGGGACTGATGTCGAGTTCCACCGCCGAATTGTCGGGCTGGCCGGGAACGCGACGCTCTCTCGTCTGTACGCCAGCCTGAACCTGGACCTGCAGATCGCGACCTACCTGCAGCGTCATGGTTTGTCGATGGCCGTCGAGCGCCACCGCGAGCACGTCGCCGTGATGGAGGCCCTGCGGGCGCGGGACGGTGCGCGCCTGAGACGCGGCCTGGTCGAACACGTGGACGCGGTCGAGAACGTTGTGCTGAGTTCGATGCTCGACGTTTGAGCCCGATGGACGCCGGCGGCTCGTTGACCCTCAGCCGCGCCGAAACGAAATACGGTTCTCGAGGCGGCCGATGCCGTCGATCTCCGCCACCACGATCATACCGTCGCGCAGGTACCTGGGCGGATCAAATCCGATCCCCACGCCCGCGGGCGTGCCCATGGCGATGATGTCGCCGAGCTCGAGGGTCATGATCCGCGAGACGATGGTGAGCACGGCGGGGATATCGAAGATCATCTGCGAGGCCAACGCCTGCTGTCGCAGCTCGCCGTCCACCCAGCTCGAGAGCGTCAGGGCACTCGGGTCCGGGATCTCGTCGGCCGTCACGAACACCGGACCCATGGGCCCGAACGTATCGAGCGACTTGCCGAGGAACCATTGGCCATGGCGCTGCTGGAGGTCACGTGCGGTCAGATCGTTGAGGACCGTGTAACCCGCGACGTGCTCGTACGCCCGGTCGGCGGGAATGTATCGGCCTCGACGTCCAATGACGACCGCGAGCTCCACCTCGTAGTCCACCGCCTGCGTGACGTCGGGGTCGACGACAACCACGTCACGGGGCCCGCACACGCTCGTCGTGGCCTTGGCGAAGACGATCGGCGCCGTGGGAATCTCCTCAGCCTCTCCCATGGCGGTGGCGAACTCGGTGGCATGCGCGGTGAAGTTCTTCCCGAGGCAGATCAGATCTCGTGGCGGCCGCGGAAACGGGGCGCCGAGCTCGTGGTGGCCGTCGAGCGGCCGCGCGCCCTCGTAGGCGGAGCGGAGGTGGGAGAGCCCCTCCTGCTGGAGGAGGTCGAGCGCGGAGGCGACTCGATGTCCCGGGAATACATCGTTCCAGCGGTAGAGCGCGCCGTCGCGCTCTACCGCTACGAAGTTCGACGCTCCATCACGAACTGTGGCGATGCGCACCACCTACGGAGTGACCCTCCCGCAGCATTCATTCATTGGCGGCCTCGGCGAACTCGTTCGTGTACGCCTCATGGAGATCCTCGATCGGACCATCCAGCTCACCGCTGGCTAGAAGCGTGTCGTGCCACGCTTCCCAGCCCTCGGTCGGGTAGACGCCCCATGGCCCGCCGCCCTGCGGCGTGAACCCACGGGTCGCGGTCGTGTCGAACAGCGGATCGGTCAGCTCAGTGTTGGCACCCTCCTCGGGATTGAGGTCCGCACAGTGGGCGAGCGCTGCCTCCTTGTTGGCGATGCCGAACTCCGTGCCGCGCACGATCGCGCGGGTGAAGCCCTGGATTACTCCCGGGTTCGCATCCATGAAGGCCCGTGTCGTCGCGAAGCCCCAGCCGAAGTAGCCGATGTACTCCTCGGGCGTGATTTCGAGCAACGGGAAGCCCTGTGTGTTGAGGACGGCCATGTCCACAAGCGAGGCAGAGTACGACTCAATTTCACCGCGCTCGAAGGCCGCGAGTGCGGGCCCCGCATCGCCGACCGCCAGGACCTCGAAGTCGACGTCCTCCTCGAGCCCGGCGTCGGCCAGGATCGAGCGGGCATAGAAGGCCTCGGCGCCGTCGGCGGTGCCGACGCCGACGATCGTGCCGGCGAGATCCGCCGGGTCGGTATAACCCGATTCCTCAGAGACGACGAGTCCATACGTGGATTGAGCGTACTGGTTGTAGAACAGCACCGGCTCCTGCTCAGGGCCAGTCGCCTGCTCGCGTGCGAGCAACACCGGACCGGCCGATGCGCCGCCGATCTCGGCCTGCCCGGCCACGACCGCCTGGAGAACGGCGCCCACGCCGTCGACGGCCTCGGTTGACACTTCGAGGCCCTCCTCCTCGAAATAGCCTTCGCCCCACGCAGAACACAGATTGAACATGTTCACCGTGGAGGGATTCGGGCGTGCCACCACGATCTGGGTCAGCTCGGCATCGCCACGTGGCTCGTCGCCGTCGTCACCAGGAGCGGCGGGCTCCGTTGGGTCCGTGGTGCCGGTGCCGCACGCCGCCAGCACCATGATCAGGCTCACCGCCACTGCGACGTGGGCTTTCCACGCTCCTCGGCCAGCGCGGGCCGCAGAGGGGGGCGTGTTTCCTGCCTGTAGCGCGTCTGTTCCAAGCGCGAGCGGCTCCATCCGAACCTCCTAGGCGTGTCAGATTGACATGTCAGGATGATACGACAGACGGTCAAGTGCATCGGCCCATGGCTTTGGGCTCCGTCAGGCCTTTGCTCCGCCGCCGAACTGGCTGAAGAGCTCGCCCAGCGCAGGGCGATCAAGCCTCGCGCCAATAGCCAGAGCGAGCGCCACTCGGCTCTTGAGGCCGCCCAGGTCACCCGAAAAGATCGCCCCCGCCTCCCACCATCTCGTGCTGCCACCGGGAAAGCCATAGCCGGGTCGAACCTGCCCGGATGGACAACGGGTCGTAAGCACCACGGGCACTCCCTTGCTCATGAGGGCGGCTGCAAGGTCCAGCACGTGAGGGTGCGTGTTGCCGCCGCCCATGGCCTCGACCACGACGGCCTCGAGTGCTTGAGATCGGGCGATTTCCATTGCGGCAGGATCCCAGCCAAGGACGGCCGTGATGCCAAGGACGCGCGCGCCGCGCTCGGGTGCGCTGGGAAGATGAAACGGTCGCCGCTTCCGCGATAGATGCACGCGCCCATCCGCCACGCTCCCGAGCGGCCCTGCGCCTGGGCTCTTGAATGTCTCGTACGCATGCGTGTGGGTCTTGCGAACGGCATCAGCACCGTGGATCTCGCCCGCCATTGCGACGACCACGCCCTGGTCCGCCAGCATGCGGTCAGCCGCTACAGTGATCGCGTTACGCAGGTTGTCGGGGCCGTCGTATCCGTCCTGTGACGCGGACCGCATGGCACCCGCCACCACGACCGGCTTCTGCGGCATGGGTAGCAGGTCCCAGGCGAACGCGGTCTCTTCAATGGTATCCGTGCCCTGGACGATGACGACGCCATCAACCTCGGGACGTGTGAGGTTCTCGTGCACCAAGCGTCCGATGCTAAGGACATCCTCGAATCCCAGGTGCGATCCTGGCACCAGCCCCCAGTCGATGAGCTCCACATCGGCGAGCTGATCAATGCCGGGAATGGTTCGAAGGAGCTTGCGACCGTCGAGGGCAGGCTCATTGCCTCGGGTATCGGAAGTGGCACGCATTGAGATCGTGCCACCGGTGAAGACGACGACGATGCGAGCCATGGGCCATCTCCGAGCGAGACCCGAGCCTAGCACCGACGGAGGGCCCGTAGGAGGGTCTGCGCGGGGCGCTAACCGGCATGGGCGAACAACCTGCCCGACCTGCCGTCGGACCGGACGATCCTGACCCGGCCGTAAGCAGCATGAACCTCGTCCTGCAGGGCGGTGGCTCTGCGCGCGGCGTCGGGAACTCTGAAGCTACCGGCGAATCCGCTCACGCCCTTACCTAGCGCGCGGCTGGGTGCCGGGGTGATGCGATGTGGTCTTTCCACCGAAGCGCGGGCCATCTCCACCACATCGGCGTCGTGTGGAGCGAATTGTGGATAAGTTGGTGGACAGACCCCTTCCGCGACGTGCCCGAATGGTCCTACGATGCCCGCCGATCGCTATTCTCGTCCAGCGGCCG
>JBOGTC010000029.1:0-7304 GCA_050692055.1 Candidatus Limnocylindria bacterium
CGAGCGCGCCCGACATGAGCCCTGCGGCTCGATCCCAGCCGGCGGCCGCTGCCCCGGAGCCGGCGCCGGTGCCTGCCGAGGGCGAGGCGTCACCCGAGTTCCTGCACGAGCTGGTGGCGGCCATGCGCAGGGTGGCGGACGAGGCACGACAGTCCAACGTGGCGCAGCTGCGAGAGCGCTCCGAGGAGCAGGTCAAACAGCTGCAGACCGCGTCCGAGCAGCGTGCCGCCGATCTCCGACAGCGGGCGGAGGCCGACGTCGCCGGCATCGGCGACTGGGCGAAGTCCGAAGCCGAGCGCATTCGCGCGGAGGCGGAGAAGCGCGTCGCGGCACGCCGGACGCAGCTCGATGAGCAGCTCGCCGGCGAGACGAAGCGCTCGGAGGAGGAGGCCGCCGCGCTGCGGGCGCGCCTGAGCGCCTATGAGCGCGACCTGGACGCCTATCACGCCCAGCTTATCGAGATCACGGATCCGGCGGCCTTCGCCGCCGCCGCGAAGCGCATTCCTCGGCCGCCGCAGATCGGAGCGACGGGCGACGGCCCGGCGGCGGCCGTTGCAACGGGGACGACCCCGGCCACGCCGGCCGAGCCGTCGGCACCGACCAACGGCGTCACGACCGAGGCAGCCGCGAGCGACGCTGACGAGCCGACCGATGAGAAGCTCGCAGGCCGCCTTGCCGAGCTCGACAGCCAGCTGGACGAGCCGGCCTCCCGCGGCACCCGCACCAGCGCCGAGGCGGAGAGCCCGCCGGCTTCATCGGCCGAGGCGACATCGATCGTGGTCAAGGGCCTCGGCAGCTTTGGCGCGATCACCGGCTTCCGCCAGAGCCTGGCCGCCGCCGAGGGGATCGACGCGGTGAGCCTCAGCCTGGGACCGACCGGAGAGTTCGTGTATCGGGCATCGCACGCCAGCGGCTTCGACGTTGCCGCCGCCATCGCGCGGCTCGAAGGCGACGCGGCCAAGGTGGAGCCCGGCCCCGACGGCTCGCTGCAGGTCACGCTCAGCCGCCAGCGCTGACAGGCCTTCCGCCGGGTGCTAGACTCGGCGGCACGGCATGGACCGTGAGGAGTAGCCCTCCATCGGCCGCACCAGAGAAGGCGGAGCCGCTGGCTGAGAGCCCGCCGCGGAACGAGAGAGCGAACGTCGCACGCGAGCCGAGCGGGTCCGCCCGATAGCGCGGAAGCGAGGGCGCCATCCGGCGCCGAACGAAGGTGGTACCACGACGAGCCCGTTCGTCCTTCGACGAGCGGGCTTTGTGCATGGTTGGACCACGAAGGAGATGGACCGATGACGACGACGCCGATGCGAGCCGACCTCGCGCCGCGCTACGACGCCGCGTCCGTCGAGCCGGGCATCTACGAGCGCTGGCTCGAGAGCGGCGCGTTCACGCCGGCGCCCGCAGCTCCAGAGGGCGCCGAGCGTTTCGTCGTCATCATGCCGCCTCCCAACGTCACCGGTGCGCTGCACAACGGGCACGCCCTCTTCGTGACCCTCGAGGACGTCATGGTGCGATATCACCGCATGCGAGGTGACGACACGCTCTGGCTGCCGGGCGTCGACCACGCGAGCATTGCGGCCCAGTTCGTCCTCGACAGGATCATCGCCGCGGAGGGCGAGAGCCGGGCGTCGCTCGGCCGCGAGCGCTACGTCGAGCGGATGTGGCGCTTCATGGATGAGACGCGCGACGTCATCGCGCTCCAGCTGCGACGCCTCGGCGCCAGCGCCGACTGGGGTCGTACCCGATTCACCATGGACGACGGCAGCGCACGCGCGGTGCGGGTCGCGTTCAAGCGCCTGTGGGACGCGGGGCTCGTCTACCGCGGGGAGGCGCTCGTGAACTGGTGTCCTCGCTGCCTCACCACGATCAGCGACCTCGAGAACGTCCACCGCGACGAGACCGGCACGCTATGGACGATCCGCTATCACCTCGAGCGTCCCGACTGGACACCCGATCCTGAGGCCTGGATCAGCGTCGCCACCACCCGACCGGAGACGCTGCTGGGTGATACGGCGGTGGCGGTGCACCCCGAGGATGAGCGCTACGCCGCGCTCGTCGGGAGCCACGCCATCCTGCCCTTCCTCGGGCGTCGACTGCCGATCGTGGCGGATGACGCTGTCGAGCGCGAGTTCGGCACCGGCGCGGTGAAGATCACGCCGGCCCACGATCCCGACGACTACGAGCTCGCGAAGCGTCACGGCCTGCCCGCGATCAACGTGCTCGATCCCGACGCACGCATCAACGAGGCGGGAGGACCCTTCAGCGGCCTCGATCGCTTCGACGCGCGCGCCCGGATCGTCGACGCGCTGCGCGAGATGGGTGACCTCGAGGCCGAGCGCGAGCACGAGATGGTGGTCGGGCGCTGCGACAAGTGCGGCACGGTTGTCGAGCCGCGGCTCAGCGTGCAGTGGTTCGCCCACGTCAAGCCGCTCGCCGAGCGCGCGCTCGCATCGGTCCGGGCAGGACGCACGCGGATCCTGCCGGCGCGCTTCGAGAAGGAGTACGCCCGCTGGATGGAGAACATCCACGACTGGGCTATCGGCCGCCAGCTGTGGTGGGGGCATCGCATCCCGGCCTGGTACTGCCCGGACGGCCACATCACGGTGACCGATGCCGACGGCGGTCCCGAGGCGTGCGTCGACTGCGGCAGGCCCGCATCGGTCCTGGAGCAGGAGACCGATATCTTCGATACGTGGTTCAGCAGCGCGCTGTGGCCGTTCAGCACGCTAGGCTGGCCGGCGGACACCCCCGACATGAGGCGTTTCTATCCGACGTCGGTCATGGAGACCGGCTACGACATCCTGTTCTTCTGGGTCGCGCGCATGATGATGCTCGGCCTCTTCTGCACCGACCGCGAGCCGTTTCATACGGTCTACCTCCATGGCATGGTCCGCGCGGAGGGCGGCGTGAAGATGAGCAAGACCAAGGGCAACGTCGTCGATCCACTTGAGGTCATCGAGGAGATGGGCGCCGACGCGATGCGCTTCGGGATCGTGTCGGGAACGTCGCCCGGCAGTGACCAGCGGCTTACCGCCGCCAAGCTCGAAAGCGGCCGCAACTTCGCGAACAAGCTTTGGAACGCCGCTCGCTACATCCTCGGCAGCCGGCCGAAACCGCTTGGCGAGCCGGGGGGAAAGCCCAGCCTCGCCGAGCGATGGATCCGCTCGCGGCTGGCAGAGGCCACGGTCCGCGCCACGCAGCAGCTCGACGAGCTCGACCTTGCCGGTTACGTGGCGACGGTCTACGACTTCGCATGGAGCGACTATTGCGACTGGTTCCTGGAGATGGCCAAGGTGGAGCTGCGTGGCGAGCATGCCACGGACGCGGACCGCGCGCGCGTCTGGCTGGCCGCCGCCGACACGCTCGGCGGGCTCCTGCACCTGCTCCATCCGATCATGCCGTTCGTGACCGAGGCGATCTGGGAGCAGCTCGGGCGCGCGGCGCCGTCGGCGACCTCTGGCGAGCCGTTGCTGGTCAGCGCCGACTGGCCGGCGGCGGGTGATCGCGACGCCGCGGCCGAGGCCGAGATGGGCAGGGTCATCGAGTTGACGCGCGCCCAGCGCAACCTGAGAAACGTGCTCGATCTGCCGGCAGCGGAGCGGCCGATGGCGACGATCGTCTCGGCATCGATCGCCGACCAGGCCACGCTTGAGGCGGCAACTCCATACCTCGAGGCGCTGGCGCGCGTGCGTCTGCAGGTGCGGCCCCCGGACGCTGCGCGGAGCGCGCCGGAAACGGCCATCCCGACACTTGCCGGCCTGACGTGGCTGGAGGCGACGGAGGAGCACCGCTCGAACGCCGCGCAGCTGCGTGCCGCCCAGGCCGAGGAGCTGGAGCGAGCCATCGACCGGCTGCGCGGCCTCCTGGCCAACGACGCATTCATTGCCAGAGCTCCGGCGGCCGTGGTCGAGAAGGAGCGGGCTCGGCTGGCCGGCTTCGAGGCGCAACTGCGCCAGTTGGAGCAGCCCACGTCCGAGGGCTGACTCGGTCCGCGTCCCGCTCGGCCAGTCGGCGCCGATCGTTATCGGCTCGGGCATCGATCGGGCCATGGCGGGCGGCCCCGGGATGGCTGCTAGAATCGGCCGGCTGTCCACCCCTGCCAGGTCCTGATCGGTCGATGTCCTTTCTGAGGCGCAACAAGAAACAGGAAGAAGCTCCGCCGCCGCCGATGCCGGTGCAGGAGGATGTGAGTGCCCAGGAGTACTCCCTCCGCCTTTCGTTCCTGGCGCGAAGCAGCGACGGCCTGCGGCTGCCAGCCGATCCGAACGTGGCGAACGCCATCCCCGGCATCGTCGAGCCGCTCAGCCAGACGCCGATCGAGGTGATCCGGCCGCTGCCTCTCGAGTACTCGGATGCAGCGCCCACCATCGAACGTTTCAACGAGGTGCAGCAGTGGGTGCTGGCCCATCGCGAGTTGGGGCCCATCGGTCGGCATGCGCTGTACGTGCTCGAGCTGACCGATGCGCTCGACATGACGGTCGATACCTTCGCGGTCGGCCTCCTTCATGGGGAGACCGACACGAGCGGATACCCCGAATACAACGCGATCGTCGGCGGCCTCGCCTCGCACTGGGATGAGCTGTCGGGCGAGCTGATCGTCCGGGCCGTCGTCGGGTGGGGCGGGAAGGGCCTGAGGGGCGATACGGAGCGCATCGGTCAGCGCCTTCTCAGCGGCCTCTACCAGCAGGTCGTGGCGTCGGGGTACAGCCTGGGAGAAGCAGAGCTGGCACGCCTCCCCGCCATAGGCAGTCGATCCGGCCTCAGCTGCCCGCACTGCGGCTTCGAGGCGGGCAGCGCCAATGCGTTCTACTGCCCCAAGTGTGGCATGCGGATGGTACGAGGCACCTGACCGTCCCGCTGCCTGCGGTACTTTCGGCTGGCCCGGCATTGCCTGAGTCCCATTGTCGCGGAAAGAGCCGCGGCTGACACTGCGACCGTAGCGCACCCTCACGCACCCCACCACGAGGAAGGCCCATGGAGCGACCCAGTGTCCTGCTCGCGATCGACGGCGAGCCGAGCGAGCACATTGAGGCGCTGACGCGCGCGGGTTTCGACGCGACCGCCATCGATCCGATGGGCGCGACGACCACGCTCCCCGAGCGGGCCCCCGACCTGGCGGTCATCGACTGCGACCTGCCCGCCGAACGGTTCATGACGCTCTACCAGGCGCTCCACGCCGAGCAAACCGTGCCGACGCTGCTGATGGTGGGTCTCGAGACCGTCCTGCCCAAGGGAATCGGCTCCGGCCGCGTGGCCGATGAAGTCGCGCTGAAGCCGGTTGCCCCCGAGTCTCTTGTCTACCGGCTCCAGGCGCTCCTCATCCGCACCGGGCGGCATTTGCCCACCGAGTCAGGCGCATGGGCCGACAGCGAGTCGCTGTCGGGTGCCCCGATCGCCGGAGAGGGCCATGTCATCAGTGTCTTCGCGCCGAAGGGCGGGGTGGGCAAGACGACGATCGCGGTCAACGTGGCCGTGGCGCTGCGCGAGCAGACGCGCTCGGAGGTCCTCCTCTTTGATGCCGATGTCGGAGTCGGCAACGTCACCTCCGTTCTGGAGGTCGCCTACCGCTATGGCCTGGCCGACCTTGCCGACAGCTCGGCCGAGGAATTGACCGATCTCGCCTTCGAGCAGGCCGTGGGCGTGCACGCCGAGAGCGGCGTGCGTGTGCTCACCTGGGGCAGCGACCCCGCCGAGTCGGAGCGCGTGACGGTCGACCTGATGCTTGCGGCGCTGCGCTGGGCACGCAACCACCACTCGTACGTCATCGTCGATAACCATCCGGGATACGACGACCGGACGATGGCGATGCTCGCCGTCGCCAACGAGATCTTCCTGGTCGTGACCCCGGAGGTGGGAGCGCTGCGCAACAGCTCGCAGTTCCTGGAGCTTGCACGCGAGCTGGGCCTGGGAAGCGTGGTGCGCGTGATCGTCAACCGTGCGAACCACGGAATCCGGCTGAACGATATGGCCGCCGCGCTCGGTCTGCCGATCGCGGCGACCGTGATCAGCAGCGGGCCCAAGGCGGTGATCGCCTCGAACGAAGGCAAGCCGATCGTGACGAAGTTCCCCAAGGAGAAGATCGCCAACGACCTGCACGCAGTGGCGCGGCTCATCTCGCAGCCGGATGCCGGCAGGGCGCAGCCGACCCCGTCGCGGTCGGTCAGCCGCCGCTGGTGGGCTCGCTTCGGGACGCGAACGTCCGAAGCCTGAGGGTTGCGGGCCCGGACGGGTAGAGCGTTACGTTGCGCCATGTGCCGGGCTTTGCCATGATGCCCGCCGCGGACCAACAGCCGAAGCCATGCGGGACCGCCGCCCGATCTGACGATTTCATGAGGATCCCGCCACGGCGGGGGAGCAGCCCGTGCCAACCTATGACTATCAGTGCCGGCGCTGCGACGCCGTCACCGAGGTGATCCACTCCATGCTGGAGGACGGACCGTCGAGCTGTGACCTGTGCGGCGGCGAGCTGCGGCGGATCCTCTATCCAGCGGGGATCATCTTCAAGGGCAGCGGCTTCTATCGGACGGACTCTCGTGCATCGTCAGGCGATGCCCAGGGCGACAGGGCCGATGCGGCCTCGACCGCGAGCGAAGCGCCTTCGGCTCCAGGCGAAGCGTCATCGGCTCCAGGCGCCGCGACGGACGCGACCAGCGGCTCGACTCCCGACAAGCCCGCCGCGGGCTGAGTCGCCAGCGGCCTTCGTGCCCGGGCGGCGATCGCCGGTCAGGTCCCCGAAATCAGGCCGAGCGAGCCTGCTGGGTGCCGCATCGGCGACAGAAGCGCGCGCTCGCCGACAGCGACAGGCCGCAGTGGCCGCAGTTCTGGACGCCGACGTGACCACCGGCGCCGGCAACCTCGCGGGCCGAGGCCTCCCAGAACGAGGTCCCGGCGGCAGCAGTACGTGCCGCCAGCTCGGCGGCGCTGGCGGCCGTCCCACGAGAACGATATGGCAGCACCCTCCGCCGCTCAGGCGTGACCGGCCCCTGGCCAGGATCGCCGAGGCCCAGCTCATCCAGCTGCAACCGCCGGGCCGCAAGCTCGGTCTCATCGGCCTGGGCGGCCGCGGGCTCATCAGCCTCGAATGGCGGCGCTGGCGGTGACGGGATGCGGAGGATCGTCTCCGAGATCGGCCGAATGCGGCGCGGAGCCTCCGCCTCGGAATCGACGACGGGCCCTGCTTCCACGGGCCCGGGCTCAGCCTTGGCCTCGGCGCTGACGCGCGCGTCTTCGACCGCGGCCACGAGCTCGGGCTCTGCGACGACCGGCTCGGGCTCGAGCTCCGCGGCCAGCGGCGCCGGCTCCAGGAC
>JBOGTC010000030.1:0-25397 GCA_050692055.1 Candidatus Limnocylindria bacterium
CGTTGCACTGTGAGAATGTGGGCGGCGTCTTTCGCTACGGCCTGACTCAACGTTGCACTGGTCTCGTGCCTTGATGTGGATCTGTCGGCCGAGTCAGCGGAGGGCGTCAGAAACGACACCACCGGTCGGGCGGCAGTGACCTGATAGAAGCCTGGCATAACGGCCTCGTCACAGTGCTGTCCGCCGTCCCAGCGGGTGCGTGTCACCGTCGCTTCACAGTGCGAGGAGCAGCTCCGGTGACCGATCTCAGCATGCCAGACCCCGATCAACTCGTCACCCTCGGCGTCGACACCCACGCCGAGGTGCATGCCGTGGCCGCGCTCGACCAGCGCGGACGCCTGATCGAGACGACCATCATCCCCACCACCCCGGCCGGCTACCAGGCGCTGCTGGCGTGGGCGGCTGGGCACGGCACGATCGACCAGGTCGGGGTGGAGGGCACCGGCAGCTATGGGGCCGGTCTGGCGCGCTGGCTGCGCAGCCAGGGCCTGGCGGTGGTCGAGGTCGACCGTCCCGACCGCAGGGCACGCCGCCAGCGCGGCAGGTCCGACCCGCTCGACGCCGAGAGCGCGGCGCGAGCGGTGCAGTCGGGGCGCGCCAGCGGCAGCCCCAAGGCTGGCGACGGGCGGGTCGAGGCCATCCGCGCCCTGCGCATCGCCCGTCAGAGTGCGCTCGACGCCCGCAGCCGGGTGGCCAACCAGCTGCACGCGCTGCGCGTCACGGCGCCCGACGAGTTGCGCGCCGAGCTGCGCAGCCTATCGCTGACCGGGCTCGCCCAGCGTGCGGCCCGGTTCCGCGCGCCGGTGGTGGTCGACACACCCTCGGCGGCGACACGCACCGCACTGCGGTCGCTGGCGCGACGCCACCTGGCGTTGGGCGCCGAGATGGCGCGCCTCGACGTCCAGCTCCGGCGGCTGGTGGCGCAGGCCGCGCCGCAGCTGCTGGCACGGCCGGGCATCGGTGTCCAGATCGCGGCCCAGCTGCTGGTCACCGCCGGCGACAACCCGGCGCGCCTGCGCAGCGAGGCGGCCTTCGCCATGCTGACCGGCACCGCGCCCGTCCCGGCCAGCTCGGGCAAGACCACTCGCCACCGGCTCAACCGCAGCGGCGACCGCCAGGCCAACGCGATGCTCTACCTGTTGGCCTTGAATCGCATGCGCTATGACCCGCGCACCAAGGCCTATCTCGAGCGACGCACGGCCGAGGGCAAGACGACCAAGGAGATCATGCGCTGCCTCAAGCGCTACCTGGCACGCGAGGTATACCGGCTGCTCGCCCCGCTGCCCGGTTGACGAACATAGAAGCATCCACGTGCAGGTAACGGGGAAGAAGAGGCCGATCAGCCGGCCTTCTTCCCCGCCGCTGTCACCGTGTGCAACGTACGGGGAAGATCCGGCCCTTCACGCCGTCTTCTTCCCCGTTATCTCCACCTCATGCAACGCCGGCGCGGCGGAACGCTGGCTGCCCTGAGCGGGCAACCCTGGCGGCCCGGCAACGCGGCGGCGCGCTGCGAAGCGCCCTACGAGCACTCCACGGTGATCTCGGCCGGTTCCTCGGTCAGCCCCGGAATGCGCTCGGTGACGGTCAGCGTCTCGCCGCCGCCGATCGGCAGCGTGATGATCGACCGTGTGCGCAGGCGCTCACCGGCATCGCCCAGCGCCACGAGCTGGCACTTGGCGCGTCCCGATGCCGTGCCCTCGTTGATCACCTCGATCGTGGCGGCGTAGCTCTCCGGCTGCGCCGGCGCGACGTCGCTGACTCGCGCCTCGTATGGGCCCACGCCGCGCAGCGAGAGGCTGGCGGCGACCGCCAGCGCGACCACGGCCAATACGATCGCCACGACCACCGTGCCGTGGTACTGCGACGCGGAGGGCGTGGCCATCCCGGCGCGGTTGCAGACCTCGCAGATCGATTCGTCCGGACCGATCTCACGGCCGCACTTGATGCACTCCCGGGCATCACCGCTCGACGTCGGCGCGGTCATCGGCCGCGCTTCCCGGGGAGACGCTCGCCGGCCGCGATCGGCACGGACGGCCAGTTCTCCTGCGGCGCCAGCGGGCACGACCACACAGGGTCGTACACGCACGATGGGTGGTAGGCGTGGTTGAAGTCGAGGATCAGCTCGTCGCCATTCGTGCCCAGGTCTACGCCCTTGGCCGAATCCCACAGGTAGCGGCCGCCGCCGTACGTCTCGCGGCCACTCGACGCGTCGCGGAACGGGATGAAGATGCCGCCGGCGTACTCGTTCAGCCAGAAGACCGACAGGCGGCAGGGCGTGCCATCGACCTCGAAGCGGACCCAGCCGATGCGGGCGAAGGGCATCTGCGGCCCCTCGCTCGAGCGCGGGACGTCCAGGCCCGGAGCGTCGGGATCGGGCTCGAGGCGGGCACGGAGCGCCAGCGAGGCATCGTGCCGGTGGTAGGCGAGCCCACGGAAGTCATGCCGCTCGTCATCCGGAATGGGGGACGAGGGATGGTCGGCGAAGAGCCGGTCACGGGCCGAGCGGAAGGCGACCGCCCGCATCGGTCCCGGGCGCGTGTCCTCGCGCAGCGAGGCGTACAGCGCCGCCACCCGGCGGCGCCAGTCGGCCAGCGCCAGGTGCGCCGGCATCGGTCTGGTCATCGGTCCGTCCATGATGCACCGATGAGGGGCGGACCGGTGAACCGGCCCGCCCTCGAGGGACTGCGTGAATGGCCTTGATCGCCTACAGCAGCCCGTTGTCCTCGAGCCACTGTCGCGCCGCGTCTTCGAGCGACTCCTGGTCGACCGCGACCTGCACTCCCAGGGAGGTGAGCTCCTCGGTGGTGAGCAGCTCGCTGACCGCGTTCAGCGTGCCGGCAAGCGCGTCGCCGGCCTCGTCTGCGAGCTCCTGCGTCGCGATTGGCACCATGTTCTGTGCCGGCTGCAGCTGACCGTCGTCATCGAGCAGCACGAAGTTGAAGCGCTCGATGTCCGGCTGGGTGGTGCAGACCTGCGCCACGTCGATGGCGCTGGCATTGAGCGCCTCTGCCATCGCCGAGCTGCACGGCGCCAGCGATTCCACCTCGACCTGCGAGATGTCGATCCCGTACACCTCGTTCAGCCCCGGTCCGCAGTTGGGATTCTCCCCGCATTCCGGCGCGAGACCCCAGACCAGTTGATCAGCCACCTCGGCCACATCGCTCATGGTGGTCAGGCCGAACTCATCGGCAGTCTCCTGGCGAACCACGAAGCCGTCGGCATCGGTCCCGGGACTCGGCTCAAAGGCAACCAGGCCGTCGGCCTCGAGCTCCGTCTGCAGAGCCTCGTACGTCTCCTGAGTGTCGGCCGTGGGAGTGCCCGAGTACTGCTGTGCCAGCGCGCCGCCGATGTACTCGGGTGTCAGGTTGATGTCGCCCGATTCGAGAGCGGCATAAAGCACATCGCGTGCGCCGAGCTCGAGCTGGCGCTCCACGGTGTAACCGGCGTTCTCCAGCGCCTGCGCGTAAATCTCGGCCACGACGGCCGCCTCGTAGAAGTTGGCCGAGCCGATGGTGATGGCCGTCTCCATGTCCATCCCGCCGTCGGTGGCGGCCGGATCGGTCACGTCGCCCGCGGTAGGGCTGCTCCCCTCACCCGGCGCACAGGCACTGACGATCAGCGCCAGCAGCGCCGCCCCGAGGGCGAGCGTGCGGTGAAGCCGCATTGGGTCCTCCTCACTAGCTTGCTTCCTGTGTCGCACCTGCGACGTGGACAGGTCGAAAAAGTCTAGCAGCGAACCCGTGAAGGACCGATGACGCCGCATGACGGCGCGGCTGGTCAGAACGCCACGTCGCCTCCACCGCGGCCCACCTGGGCGGGCTGGGTCGGATTCCAGGTGGTCCGCACGCCCAGGCCCGGCGAGACGGCCGAGCGCTGGAGCGCGGCGAATCCCAGCTCAGTGAGGATGGCCAGCAGCGCCGTCAGGATCGCCGCTCCCACGAGGCGTCCGTCGTCCTGGACCAGGAAGCCCTGCAGGATGAGGTGACCCAGCGTGCCGCCCGAGATGACGGCCGCCAGCGTCGCGGTGGCCACCACCTGGACGGCGGAGGTGCGGACCCCGGCCAGGATCACGGGCAGTGCGAGCGGGATCTCGACCCTGGCCAGGACCTCAAACTCGCGCATCCCCATGCCGCGGCCGGCCTCGATCGTGTCTCGGTCTACTTCCCGGAGGCCCGCGTAGGCGTTGGTGACGATGGGTGGAATCGCCAGCAGCACCAGCGCGATGAGGGACGGCCAGAAGCCGAGCCCAAGGCCCAGCGCCAGGGAGAATGGCAGCACGATCCCGATCCAGCCGAGCGATGGCACGGCGCGCCCGACGTTCGATAAGCCGATGGCGAGTGCCGAGCCTCGGTTCGTGTGACCGATGAACAGCCCTAAGGGCAGGCCCAGCCCCACGGCGACGGCGAGCGAGGCAGCCGACAGGGAGACGTGCTCCCACAGGCGTATCGGAATTCCGTTGCGGCCGGTCCAGCTGGCCGGATCCGTGAACCAGGCAACGACCTCGGCGATCAGCTCCATCGGTCCACCCTCAGGCTCTCGCTCGCGCCCATGGAGTCAGGCTGCGCTGCGCGGCGAGCAGGGCGAGATCCGCGATCAGCGCCAGCGCGACAGAGAGCACGACGCCGGTGTAGATCGAGGTCGGGAAGAAGCGGTTGATGCCGGTGTTGACGATGAAGTAGCCCAGGCCGCCCATGCCGATGAGCGCGGTTACCGTCACGAGGCCCACCGTCGTGACGGTTGCGATGCGCAGGCCGGCGACGATGACCGGCATCGCCAGCGGCAGCTCCACGCGCCACAGCCGCTGCGCGCGCGTATAGCCCATCCCGGTCGCCGCCTCCACGGCGTCCGCGGGCACGCCGTTGAGCGCCTCCACGATGTTGCGGATCAGGATGAGCAGCGTGTAGCTCACGAGCGCGATCTCGGCCGTGAGCAGGCTGATGCCCGTGAAGGGAATGAGGATCGCAAACACCGCGAGGGATGGAATCGAGTACATGGTCCCGGTGACTCCGATCATCGGCCCGTACAGGCGCGGCCTGCGACGGATGACCAGCGCCAGCGCGAAGGAGATGGCGAAGCCGACCGTCACCGCGATGACCGTCATGAGGACGTGCTCGCTCAGCCGCTGGACGATGGCGTCGAGGTTGTCGGCGATCCAGTCGAATCGGATGAGCGGCTCGTCGGTCAAGACGCGGCCTCCGCGGCTCGTGGCTCGTCGGCCGGCTCGTGGCTCTCGCCGACGGAGTGGAGCTCACCGTCGACGCCGATGACGGGGGCGCGCAGTGCCTCGCTGATGGCGTCCACGCTCACCAGGCCCAGCACGCGCTCCTTCTCGTCGACCACGACGCCGAGCTGCACGGACGACCCCAGCATGGCGGAGAGCGCGTCGCGCAGCGTCGACTCGGGCTCCACGGTGGGCGCGCCGGGCGTCGCGGCGTCCGGATCGATCGGTCCCTCGCCGGCGAGGTCGTGCTGATCGATCCAGCCCAGGGGCCGGTCCCGGTCGTCGACGAGGAGGGCGTAGGTCAGCTCGTCGACACGGTCAAGGCGCTTGCGGATGTCCGCCCGTTCCTCACCCGCCCTGACGGTCACCGCTTCGATCGGCTCGAGGTCGCCCACGCGGCCGAGCGAGAGGCGCTTCAGCCCGCGATCCGCCCCGACGAAGCGCTCGACGAACTCGCTTGCCGGCGCGGCCAGGATGGCATCGGGCGTGTCGTACTGGGCCAGGATGCCGCCGCGCTGCAGGATGGCGATGCGGTCGGCCATCTTGATCGCCTCATCGACGTCGTGGGTCACGAACACGATCGTCTTTCTCACCCTGGCCTGCAGGCGCAGGAACTCGTTCTGCAGCCGATCGCGGCGAATGGGATCGACCGCGCCGAATGGCTCGTCCATGAGCATGACCGGCGGGTCTGCGGCAAGGGCGCGTGCCACGCCGACGCGCTGGCGCTCGCCGCCGGAGAGCTCATTCGGATATCGGGACCGATACTGGCCAGGCTCCAGGCCGACGAGGTCGAGCAGCTCCTCTGTGCGTTCCTTGACGCGCTGCGCTTTCCAGCGCAGGAGCCGCGGGACGACGGCGACATTATCGGCGACCGTGAGGTGCGGGAAGAGCCCCACCTGCTGGATGACGTATCCGATCCTGCGCCGGAGCTCCACGGCCGGCAGGCTCATGACATCCTGCCCGTCGATGGTGACACGACCACTCGTCGGCTCCACGAGCCGGTTGACCATCTTCATGGTCGTGGTCTTGCCGCAGCCGGATGGCCCCACCAGGACGCAGATCTGGCCCGCCGGGATCTCGAGCGTCAGGTCGGTGACCGCAGGCGTATCCGGCGAGCCATACGCCTTGGTGACGTGCTCGAATGCGACAACGGCGCCGGAGGCGTCGGTCATGGGCGCCAATGATAGGGGCGGGCGCGGCGGCTCATGGATCGCCCAGGTGCCAGATGCGGAGGCCGCGGTTCTCGTAGACGAGCTCGAACGGTGCGCCGGCGGAGGCGAAGTCGGTCGGCATCGCGCACGACTGTGGCAGCCCGGCGTCGATGAGGTAGGCCGCGCCATACCGGCGCATGAGATCGGCCGAGAGCGACGGACTCCCGCCGCAGTAGATGGTCTGGACGTGGCTGATCCGCTCATCGGGAGCGTAGCCGAGGTTGGCGACGTAGGGTGCGAAGGTGGTCAGGCGCAGGCGCCCGGCGGGATCGGTCAGGGAGTTGAGCCAGCCGTCGGTGACGAAGACGGAGCCCGGCGGCGTGTGCTCCGAGACCCACTCGGCCGCGGCGAGGGCGTTGGTCGAGATGACCTGGAGCCGCGAGGTGGCGGTCCACGCGGCGACGAGCAGCGGTGAGGCCATGCTCACCACGAGGACGGCGGCAAGCGCCGGCGCCGGCCATCGGCGCATGAGCCAGGCCGCCAGGAGCGCGACGGCGATCCACATCGCCTGGAAGTACTTGTTCATGTCGAAGTCGATCACGCTGAGCTGCACGACGTTCGGGATGGCGAAGAGGCCGATGAGCCAGACGGCCAGGAAGGCGCGCCGCGGCAACCCGGGCACCAGCAGCGCTGCGAGCGCCAGGACGAATGGCACGCCCAGGTTGGTCAGGTAGAAGAAGGCGACTGCCGCCGGTCCGTCGGCGATCGGTGCGGATGGCCACCACGCGACGAAGCGCACCGCCCCCGATCCGCTGGCCTGCAGCGCCGGCGCCGTGACGAACGGCAGCGCCAGCGCATAGGGCGCCAGGAGGGCCAGCGCATTCCGCGGTGCATCTCGGTCGACCAGCCGGCCGCCGATGAGCACGAAGGCCAGTGCCAGCAAGGGCAGCACCGGAAAGAAGAAGAAGTGGAAGGGCGCCAGCAGGGCGCCGAGAACTCCCGCCAGACCGATGAGCGCCGGCCTGTCGCGCCAGCCGCGGGCCCGCTGCCGAGCGGTCGGCAGTCCTGCGACGAGGAGCAGGACCGCTCCGACGAAGATCGGCAGGCCCGCGGTCGTGGCTCGATGCGCCAGCAGCCCCGTGCCCATGACCGACGGAATGCGGAAGTACGGCCAGCCGGTCAGCCACTGGTTGTCGTAGCTGTTCTGCGCGATGAGCTCGAGCGGCGGGCCAAGGCCCGCGGACAGGTCGCCAACGAAGCGCAACCAGCCCAAGCCGCCCGCGAAGACGGCGATCCCGGCCGCGATCGTCGCCGTGCGCCGGGCGTCGCGTCCGCGCAGCAGGCGCCGCGCCAGCGACCAGACGAGCAGGGCGAGGGCTGCGGCGAGGATGGTCGACTGCAGCACCATGGCGGGGACGCTGAACATACCCGCGGCCTCGGCCACGATGGCGGCATGGAAGTCCGCGAACCAGTGGTAGATGAGCGGCACGCCGGCGAAGTAGGGGACCTCGGGCGGGAAGTTGGCGCCGGCGTTCAGCGTCTCGGCGATCGAGAGGTGCACGCCGAGGTCGCTCCAGTTCGATCCGCCCGCGTACACGCCCTCCGGCGTGACCCGCCACATGCCGACCGCCAGCGTGCCGCCCACCACGACGACGGCCAGCGTGGCCACCGCCAGGCCGGGGATCGCGCCGCGGAGGGCGCCGAGGTGCGGCGGCCGGATGCCGCCCCAGGCGGCGATCGGGATCGGCAGGGCCAGGGCCGCCGCCGTCGCGAACACGGTCTCGCGTCCGTAGGCGCCGACGGCCAGCGAGAGCCAGTACACGAGGTGCGTGGAGAGGACGATGGACAGCACGACCGCAAGGCCGATGCGCCCCGCGCCGTCGATCCGCGGCTGCGTCCAGGCGATCACCGCCCAGCCGGGCACCACGAAGAGGATCGGCCAGACGGTGGCTGCCGCGAGCATCGGCAGGAACCATGCGACCGCCAGGGCCACGGCCACGCCCAGCGTCGCGATCGCGGCGCGCACCAGGGGAGGGCTCATGGGCTGCGGATGATACGACCCGAGCCTAGACTGGCCGGACCATGCGAGACCTGGTCAGGGCGGCGACGCCTGCACTGCTGCTGGGCGGCGCCGCGGGACTGGTCCTGCTCGCGGTGCTGGTCTCGACGGGCCTCTCTGATCCGGTCGACGGCACGCTGATCGACGTCGTTCGCAGCGCGGCGTTGGCGAATCTCCTCTCGCCACTGCGCTGGATCACCGAGCTGGGCTCCACCTGGGCTGTCGCGGCGGTGGCGGTCTGTGCGCTGGTGCTCGGCCTGCTCATCGGGCCTCGGCGGCTGGGCATGCTGGCGGCGATCACGATCCTCCTGGCGTCCATCGGCAACAGCCTGCTCAAGATCACCGTCGCCCGGCAGCGGCCTGACATGCTGGAACCGCTCATCGAGGAGCGAGGCTTCAGCTTCCCATCCGGGCACGCGGCGCTGGGAATGGTCGCATGGGGCATCCTGGCCGTCCTCATCTCCCGATCACGGCTTCCGCTGCCTGCGCAGCACTGGGTGACGGCCATCATCGGCCTCGTGGTCTTCCTCATTGGAGCGTCCCGCGTCTGGCTCGGAGTGCACTTCCCGACCGACGTCCTGGCCGGCTGGATCGCCGGGGGCATGGTGGTGCTCGCGTTCGCGGCGCTTACCCGTTCCGTGCGGATGGCGCCAGACGAGGTAGTGGCTGCCGAGGATCAAGCAGCGCCACGATCCGGTCGACCTGCGCCGGGTTGAGCACCTCGTCCCGGGCGATCCGCTCGGCGAGCCGGTCCGCAGCAGGCTCGATGTGCACGCCGATCCTCTCGCCGGGCTCCCACTCGAGCTCGGTGCCGGTAGGGGGCATCAGGACCGATTCGACGGCGGCCGGCAGCGCGGCACGCTCGAGGTAGAGCGAGAGCCGTCGTCCGGCCAGTCGCGCGGTGGTCACGGGTTCTGCCTCCCAGGGCACCCAGGAGTCGGTGGCGCGGCTCCATCGGTACCAGTGCCCGTTGCGACGGTGGAAGCGGCCGCGCTCGCCGGCGCGGGTGATCGCCCACGAGCCGCCTGTGCCGACCACGACCGCGTCGATGGGCTCCGGACCGCCGGGCACAACGGCGCGGAACCAGTGGTGGGCGTCGTCCAGGTGGCGGCCGAGCTCGGCCGCGAGTCGGTCGCCGTGACCCAGGCCCTGGAGCCCCAGTCGCCGGGACCGGGAGGCGGGGGGATGAACGATCATGGCAGCGTCGGGGTCATCTCGGGGATGGTGGATGGGGCAAATGCGATTGTACCGTCCTGGACGCTGTATGCCCAGAGATTGTGGCGTCAGCCTATGATTTCGGCCGTGGACGACACCGGTAGCAACCTGGAGGCGGCGGTCAGCTCCCTGCTGGTCGAGATCGGCGAGGATCCTGCCAGGCAGGGCCTGATCCGTACGCCGGAGCGCGTGCGGCGCATGTACGCCGAGCTCACCGCCGGCTACCGGACCGATCCCGAGCAGCTGATGAACGGCGCATGCTTCGAAGTCGACTACGACGAGATGGTCGTCGTGCGCGACATCGAGCTCTACTCCCTCTGCGAGCACCATCTGCTGCCGTTCCACGGGCGCGCCCACGTGGGCTACCTGCCGCGCGGCCGGGTCATCGGCCTTTCGAAGATCCCGCGCATCGTCGACATGTACGCCCACCGGCTGCAGGTCCAGGAGCGGCTCACCGTGCAGATCGCCGACTTCCTCATGGAGCGCCTCGCACCGAAGGGCGTGGGCTGCGTAGTCGAGGCCACGCACCTGTGCACCATGATGCGCGGCGTGCGAAAGCAGGAGGCGACCATGGTCACCTCGTCGATGCTCGGGCGCTTCCGCCAGGATCCGAAGACGCGATCCGAGTTCCTGACCTTCATCGGCCGCGCGTCGGCGGAGCGGTAGGACCCATGCCGGCCGCGCCGCTCCTCACCGATGACGAGCTCGCGGACGGCTTGACCCGCCTGCCCGAGTGGCGGCACGAGGGCGGTGCCATCACGCGGACCATCAAGCTGCGTGACTTCCGGGGGGCGATCGCCCTGGTGAACCGTGTCGCGGATGCGGCCGAGGAGGCGAACCACCATCCGGACATCGAGATCCGCGGCTACAACCGCGTGACGCTCACGCTGGTCACGCACGCAGTCAATGGCCTGACGCAGCGCGATCTTGACCTCGCGGCGCGGATCGACGAGCTCGCGCGCGACTAGAATCGGTTCCCGCATGACCGACGAGACCGATGCCGGCCGCACCACTCCCATCCGCGTCCTGATCGCCAAGCCCGGCCTGGACGGCCACGACCGCGGCGCCAAGGTGCTGGCCCGGGGCCTGCGCGACGAGGGCTTCGAAGTGATCTACACCGGCCTGCGCCAGACCCCCGAGATGATCGCCGACGCCGCCGAGCAGGAGGACGTCGACGTCGTGGGCCTTTCGATCCTGTCCGGCGCCCACATGGCGTTGCTGCCACGGACCGTGGAGCTGCTGCGCTCGCGCGGCATGGAGGACGTGCTCGTCGCGGCCGGCGGGATCATCCCCGATGCCGATGTGACGAAGCTCAAGGAGGCCGGCGTGGCCGAGATCTTCGGGCCCGGCACGAGCATCGGCCAGATCGCGCGCTACTTCAGGGAGCACGCTCGGCGGTCGTGACGCTGATATATACGTATATGCTCGGTCTCTGCCGCTGATGGAGGCGCCGGCAACGGTGGTCGACCTGCTGGCCTCCGGCGAGCGGCGACCCCTGGCGCGCCTGCTGACGGCGATCGAGAGCGGCGATGCGGCGGTCCGCAGGGAGCTGCCACGGCTCTTCGCCGCGGGGCGCGGGGCACACGTGGTGGGCATCACCGGTCCGCCGGGCAGTGGCAAGTCGACGCTGGTCAGCATGCTCATCGGGGAGTGGCGGAAGCGGCATCGCCGCGTTGGCATCCTCGCAGTCGACCCGAGCTCGCCCTACACCGGCGGCGCCATCCTGGGCGACAGGATCCGGATGATGGAGCACGCCGCCGACCGCGACGTCTTCGTGCGCTCGATGGCCAGCCGCGGCGAGCTGGGCGGCATCGCCGCCACGACGTGGATCGCCGCAGCCGCGCTCGACGCCGCGGGCTACGACCCGGTCGTCATCGAGACGGTCGGCGCGGGCCAGTCGGAGGTGGAGATCGCGCATCTGGCTGAAACGACCGTCGTGGTCGAGGCGCCCGACATGGGCGACGAGGTGCAGGCCATCAAGGCGGGGCTGCTCGAGGTGGCCGACGTCATCGCCGTCAACAAGGGCGACCGCCCCGGTGCCGACCGTGCTGCTCGCCAGCTGCGGGCCATGCTCTCCACCGCGGGCGGCCGCGTCGAGCGCAAGCCTCCTCCGGTCATGCTCACCACCGCCACCACCGGCGACGGCGTCGCGGCGCTGGCCGATGCGATCGACGCGCATCGGTCCGAAGCTCGCTCGCCAGAGCAGGCGCGAGATCGCGCTCGACACCAGGTTCGTCGAGCGCTTGCCGATCTCGCCGCGCGACGGGCCACCGTCCATTCGGACTGGGAGCCGATCATCCGTGCCGTGGCTGACCGTGAGCTCGATCCGCTCACGGCCGCGGAGCGCCTCATGGATGCCGACGGGTGATTCACCATGTTCAGCTCGGGGCGCCAGCCGGAGCGGAGGAGGAGGCGCGAGCCTTCTGGGTCGGCGTACTCGGGTTCGAGGAGATCGCGAAGCCGCCGGCCCTCGCCCACCGCGGCGGCTGCTGGTTCCGCGGGCATGGGATCGAGATCCACTTCGGCATCGAGGACGACTTCCGGCCCGCCGCCAAGGCTCATCCCGGCCTGCTCGTCCCGCAACTGGACGTCGTGGCGGCTCGGCTCGCGGGCGCCGGCCATCGTCTCGAATGGGACGATAGCATCCCGGGAATGCGCCGCTTCTATACCGCGGATCCGTTCGGCAACCGCCTGGAGTTCCTCGAGCCCGCACACGCCTGACATCTGTGCCTGCCGGCGACCGAGTCTGTGGACCTCGATCGAGTAGCGGCCGCGTGTCGAAAGGGCGCTCAGGCGGGCGCAGTTTGCCAGATAGTCACGGGGAGACTGTTAGGCAGGGTTGTCGGCATCCGGCCATCGCCGCTGAGCGTGATTCACCGGTCCGGAACTCCAGAATCTGCCCGCGAGTATGCCTTGTAGTCATCCGGGGACTATGTGGCAAAGTGGGGAGGGCCGGCGTTGCGGGCTGGCGCAGCCGTTAGGGAGCGGCAGCGACGGGAGAGTGGCCACTCGCGGATGGCGGCGGCTGGTACGCTTCGGTGCCCATGAGCATTGAACGCGTCTTCGTCATCGGCGCCGGCCTGATGGGACATGGCATCGCCCAGGTCAGCGCCGCGGCCGGGAAGCAGGTCACGCTCTCCGACCGCACGGCCGAGCTGGCGGAGAAGGGCGCCGCCCGGATAGCCGGAAACCTGAAGAGACAGGTGGACAAGGGGAAGCTCGCGCAGCCGGCCGCGAGCGCCATCATCGATCGCATCTCAACCGCTCAAGGCACCGATGGCGCAGCCGGCCACGAGATCGTCATCGAGGCCGTCTTCGAGGACGAGGCGGTCAAGCGCCAGACGTGGGCCGAGCTGACCGAACGCGCAGACGGTGACGCCGTCTTCGCCACCAACACCAGCAGCATCAGCATCACAGGCCTTGCCACTTCGACCGACCGCCCTGCGAGGTTCATCGGCCTTCATTTCTTCTCGCCGGTCCCGGTCATGGGCCTCATCGAGATCATCCGCGGGCTGGAGACCGATGACGCCACGTACGAGGTGTGCAGGGCGTTCGCCGAGGAGCTGGGAAAGACGGTCATCGAGTCGAAGGACTATCCGGGCTTCCTGGTCAACCGTATGCTCGGACCGTTCATCAACGAGGCGGTGTTCGCACTCATGGAGTCAACCGGCACGGCCGAGCACATCGACACCGGAGCCAAGCTCGGCCTGAACCATCCCATGGGCCCGCTGGAGCTGGCCGACTTCATCGGCAACGACATCATGCTCAACGTCATGGACGTCCTGTATCGCGGCTTCGGTGATCCGAAGTTCCGGGCCGCGCCCCTGCTGCGGCAGATGGTCATGGCCGGGCACCTGGGCCGGAAGACGCAGCGCGGCTTCTATCGGTACGACGAGCAGGGGAACAAGATCGGCTGATGGCTGTCAGCGCCGAGGCCCGCGCGCAGGATCCGTTCGCCCTCTCCGCGGAGGAGCGCAGCGTTCGCGACACGGTGCGCGACTTCGCCCGCGCCGAGATTGCGCCGGGCGCGGCCGAGCGGGACGAGGCCGAGCGCTACGACCGTCGTCTCTTCGATCGCGCCGGAGAGCTGGGAATCACCGGGCTCCCGTACCCCGAGGAGTACGGCGGCGCGGGAATGACGAGCTTCGCCTGGGCGCTGGTGATGGAGGAGATCGCCGCGGCGGACATGGCCATCGCGGTCAGCCTCTCCGTGCACGTCCTGTCACAGCTTCCGATCCTCGCCTTCGGGACCGATGAGCAGAAGCAGCGCTTTCTGCCGCCAATGACCGCCGGCCGCGAGATGGGCGCCTTCGCCCTGACCGAGCCGCAGGCGGGCTCGGATGCGGCGGCGCTCTCCCTTGGTGCGTGGCGCGACGGCGATGACTACCTGCTGACCGGCACGAAGATCTGGATCACCAACGCCGGCGAGGCGGCGAGGTACATCGTCTTCGGCACCGTCGACCGGTCGAAGGGCAAGGAGGGCATCACCGCCTTCGTGGTCGAGGCCGATACCCCCGGCTTCCGCCTCGGCTCGAAGGAACGCAAGATGGGGATCCGCAGCACGACCGGGTATGAGCTGGTGTTCGAGGAGGCCCGCGTGCCGGTTGCGAATCGCCTGGGCGACGAGGGGCAGGGCCTGAGGGTCGCACTCTCGGCGTTGGGCGCCGGTCGGATCGGCATCGCCGCGGCGTGCACCGGCCTCGCCCGCTCGGCGCTCGAATACGCCGGGCGCTACGCGCTCCAGCGCACCCAGTTCGGCAAGCCGATCGCGCAGCAGGAGATGATCCAGGCCATGCTGGCCGAGATGGCGGTAGGCGTCGATGCGGCGCGGCTGCTCACCTGGCGCGCGGCCCGCATGCGCGACGCCGGCCAGCCAATCAACGCCGCGTCGAGCATGGCCAAGTGGTACGCCTCGGACGTGGCGATGCGCTGCGCCACCGACGCGGTGCAGATTTACGGTGGCGCGGGCTACAGTCGCGATAACCCGGTTGAACGCCTCATGCGCGATGCCAAAGGTGCCCAGATCTACGAGGGAACGAACCAGATCCATCGGCTCATCGTTGCCCAGCAGCTCCTCGACGAGCTGCGCCGCGAGAGCTGAGGCCTGGAGGAGGAGGAGAGGACCGATGACCGCCACCACCACCGAGACTGCCAACCCGGAGCCCCCGGCCGCGGCTCCGCAGGGCAGCCCGCGACGCTTGACCCGCACGCCGGAGATCGAGCCGCTCGTCGTCGCGCCGGAGGAGCAGACGCGCAACGTGGTCGACCTGATCCAGCGCTCGGTCGAGCGCAACTCGGCCCGTGAGGCGATGCGTTGGAAGCTTCCGAAGGTCAAGCGCGCCGAGGCCGGCGCGGACGAGGACGCACCCTGGGTGAGCCGCACCTATCGCGAGCTGTGGGACTGGGTCACCGAGCTGTCACTGGGCCTCAAGGACGTGGGCATCGGCGACGCCGACACCGTCGCCATCATCGCCCGCACACGCCCGGAGTGGGTCGTGGCCGATCTCGCCTGCATGGCGCTGGGCGCCGTGACCTGTCCCATCTACCCGCAGTCGGAGCCGGGCCAGGCGGCCTTCGTCATCAACAACGTCAAGGCGAAGGCGATCTTCGTGGAGAACGCGCAACAGGCGGCGAAGATCGCGAAGATCCGCGCGGAGTGCCCAACCCTCCAGCACGTCATCACCATGGATTCGGCCGGCAAGTTCCCGGATGGCACGCTCACCATGGAGGACGTCATCGCCCGTGGCGGAAACGATGCATCGGCGCGCCGCCAGTGGCGCGAGGGGATCGCGGCCATCGGTCGCGACCACCTGGCGACCGTCATCCATACCTCCGGGACGACGGCCAATCCCAAGGGAGCGATGCTGTCGCACGGCAACCTGCTGTTCAACTACGAGGCGGCGAACCAGGTCGTGGACTTCTATCCGACTGACCTGTTCCTCTCGTTCCTCCCGCTGAGCCACATCTACGGACGGATCGTTGACGAAGTGGTCGCGCTCGGGAAAGGAGCGGCCGTGGCCTACGCCGAGCCGCTGATCGAGCGCCTGCCGGCCAACATGATCGAGATCAGGCCCACCGTCATGGGGGCCGTCCCGCGCCTGTACGAACGCGTCTACGGCCGCGTCCTGTCCGCGGTCGAGGCCGGGTCTCCCCTGAAGCAGCGGATCTTCCACTGGGCGTCCGGCCTGGGCGCCCAGAAGTACGCCAACCATCTTGCCGGACGCGCCGGCTCCACGTGGCTGACGTTGCAGCTGAAGCTCGCCGACAAGCTGGTCTTCGGCAAGATCCGCGAGCGGACGGGCGGCCGCGTTCGCTACTTCGTGTCCGGATCGGCGCCACTGGCGCGGGAGATCGGCGAGTTCTTCTACGGCATGGGCATGCTGGTGCTCGAGGGCTACGGCCTGACCGAGACCTCGCCCTTCGTCTCCATCAATCGCCCCGGTGACTTCGTTTTCGGCACCGTGGGCAGGCCGGCTCCGGGGTCCGAGGTACGAATCGAGCCCGACACCGGCGAGATCAGCGTCCGCGGCCCGCAGATCATGCAGGGCTACCTCAACGACGCTGCCGAGACGGCCCGGGCCATCGACACCGAGGGCTGGTTCCACACCGGCGACATCGGCGAGCTCGACGAGATCGGCCGCATCCGCATCACCGATCGGCTCAAGAACATCATCGTCCTTGCCAACGGCAAGAACGTCTCGCCCGGACCGATGGAGGCCGCGATGTCGAGCTCCAAGTACATCGCGCAGGCCGTCATCCTGGGCGACCGCCATCCGTACACCGGGGCGCTCATCGCGCCCGACTTCGAGGAGCTCGGCACGTGGGCGGCCGCCAATGGGCTGGCCGAGATGCCGCCCGAGCAGCTCGTCGAGGAGAAGTCCGTGCAGAAGCTGTTCGACGGCGAGGTCAAGCGTACGCTCGAGCCGTTCGCCATCTACGAGCGCCCGCGGCGAATCGCGCTGCTGCCGCGCCTGCTCTCCGAGGAGGAGGGAGAGCTGACGCCGTCGCTGAAGACCAAGAACCGTGTCGTGCAGGAGAAGTGGGCCGACAAGATCGCCTACCTCTTCGACGAAAAGGCCGGAGGAGCGTAGCGGCGCCCGCCCTGCGAGTTTCCCAGCCGCCCCACGGCTGAACGGGCACACGAGACGCGAGCTCCTGTGCACTTCGAGCCGTGGATACGCCCATGCGACACGTGTGCGCCCGGCTCCCCGGCGGGCAGGGCGCCGCTCCGCCGCCCACGTGGCCACCTCGCATCAATGCGCGGCGTGTGCAACTTATCGGGTCTGACCGCGCCTGGAGGCACGACCGGAGGGCCTTCTGAGCGGCTCAACGTGCACCAGCGGCGCATTGATGCAAGCTGCTGGGCCGCTTGGGCTGTCAGCGCTCGGATAAGTTGCAGGAGGCGAGCAGTACGTGGTGATGGCGCCGGGCTGCTCGGCGGGAGGGACCGATTCACGCTCTGCCTGCCCGACTTGCGGCGCGAGATGCAAGGAAAGGGAAGCGGCGGCCCGAACTTCGCGAGTTGCCGACTCGCCATGCAAGTCATCCGGAGAGGCGGCCCCGAGCGGGGTCGAAGCCCGGTAGCGGTACCATTGCGCCATGAATGATGTCTACATCCTGTCTGCCGCTCGGACGCCCATCGGCAAGTTCGGCGGCGGACTCGCCACCACGCCTGCGACCGAGCTCGGGGCAATCGCCATCCGCGCGGCGGTGGAGCGCGCCGCCATCGCTCCGGAGAGCATCGACGAGGCGATCATGGGCCAGGTCATCCAGGCCGGCGCGGGCCAGGCTCCGGCCCGGCAGGCGGCGCTGCGCGCCGGTCTGCCGGAGGGCGTGAGCGCCACGACCATCAACAAGGTCTGCGGCTCCGGGTTGAAGGCGGTGATGATGGGCGCATCGGCCATCCGGGCGGACGACGCGGAGGTCATCGTCGCGGGCGGCATGGAGAACATGAACCTGGGTCCGCACCTCCTGCCGCAGGCGCGTACCGGCTACAGGCTCGGCGACGGCAAGCTGGTCGACTCGACCGTGCACGACGGCCTGTGGTGCTCCACCTGCAACGTGCACATGGGGCTGCACGCCGAGCGCGTGGCGGCCAAGCACGAGATCAGCCGCGAGGCGCAGGACGAGTTCGCGCTGCGCTCGCATCAGCGCGCCATCGCGGCCCAGGAAGAGGGCCGCTTCACGGACGAGATCGTGCCCGTCAGCGTGCCCGGCAGGAAGGGCGATACGCTCGTCAAGGCCGATGAGGGGCCGCGCTCGGACACCTCGCTCGATGCGCTGGCCAAGCTCAATCCGGCCTTCCAGCCTGATGGCGGATCGGTGACCGCGGGCAACGCTCCAGGCATCACCGATGGAGCGGCGGCCGTAGTGATCGCCTCGGAGGCAGCGGTCGACCGCGACGGCCTGACACCGATCGCCCGCATCACCGGCTACGCCCAGGCGGACGTCGGCCCCGAGTGGCTGTTCGAGGCACCGATCTACGGGGTACGTCGCCTGATCGAGCGCGTGGGCGGCTCCGTTGCCGACTTCGACCTGATCGAGATCAACGAGGCCTTCGCGGCGCAGGTGCTGGCCGACGGCAACGAGCTCGACTTCGACTGGGACCGCGTCAACGTCAACGGCGGGGCGATCGCGCTGGGCCATCCCATCGGCGCGTCGGGGGCGCGGGTCCTGACGACGCTCCTGTACGAGCTGCGGCGCCGCGGCGGTGGCCGCGGGCTCGCGACGCTGTGCCTCGGCGGCGGGGGAGCGGTCGCCATGGCGGTCGAGACGGTCTAGGCGACTCGGGAATCGCCCGCGCTCACGCTCGCGCGTTGGGAACCGTGCTACGCCGGTGGAATGAGGACGAAGATAGGCCGCGGATCGAGGCATCGTTGGCCGCTATGCCACGCCGCGTGTCACGCTTGGGTCCGGGCACGTGTCATCCATCTGCTCGGGCACGGAGCGTGCGTCTAATCGGTTCCCGTCAGGTTGTCGTCCGGTCGCCGTGAAGGTCGATGAGGATGGTCCCGATCGGCCCCGTGTCAGGGTAGTCCTCGCGGTGTGCCACTCCGGCATCCGGCAGGAGCCCCAGCTGCCGCGCGGCGGTCTGCGTCACGAGCGCATATGCGCTCAGCCCGGTCTGGTCCGTCACCGAGTTCTTCAGCAGCCGATGGGCGACGTTGATCTCCGGCCCCACCAGCTTCATCCGTCCGGCGATGGGCTGGACGACGAACGTCCCCCAATGGAGCACGAACTTCAGGTCCAGGATGCTGATGATGACGCAGGCCTGGCATTCGTGGTTCTGCAGGACGCGAGCCTCCTCGATCCGCCGGTGGAAGGCGTGGTGGACGGATGCCAGCATGGCCAGGAGCGCGTCGCCGTTCTCGTTGAGCAACTCGCCGGGCGAGTAGGCAAACACCGCGTCGCCCTCGATCTCCGACAGCGTGAACTGCGGCGTCACGCGGTCCACGACCACGTTCAACAGGCTGGTCAGCACAGGGTACGCGGGCGGAATCGTGGCGCCCGGAGCGGTCATCTCAGGGTGGGCAGCTGCGACGGTTGCGAGGAACCTCGTGTAGCCGGAGATGTCACCGAGGAGCAGAAAGCCACGCTCGGCATGGGGGGCAGGCGGGACGGCGTCCGTCGACTCCTCGTTCATTGCCCTGAGGTCGCGTCTCACCACTGGTGGAGCATCCTTACCGCATCCGGTCCCGCTGCGGCCTCATTCTAGGCGGCCAGCTCGCCGACGAGCGTGCGTATAATCGGTCCCCGTGACCGCGACGCGGCCTGCTTCCGCCCACGGACTGGCGCGTAGAGGCGCCGCGTCGCTCGAAGAGGAGGCAATCAGCCAGGCCCATGGCCAGCCAGAACCCCGTCTCCGAGGCACCGAACATCTGGGCAGTCGCCCAGTCGCAGTTCGACCATGCCGCGGACAAGCTCGATCTCGACGATGGGATGCGCCGCGTCCTGCGCGTCGCGCAGCGTGAGCTCACGGTCAACTTTCCGGTCACCATGGACGACGGCGATGTCCAGGTCTTCACCGGCCATCGCGTGCAGCACAACGTCAGCCGCGGACCGGCCAAGGGCGGCATCCGCTATCACCAGGACGTTACGCTCGACGAGGTTCGCGCCCTGGCGATGTGGATGACCTGGAAGTGCGCCTGCGTCAACATTCCGTACGGGGGCGGCAAAGGTGGGGTGGTCGTGGATCCCAAGCAGCTCACCCGCCGTGAGGTGGAGGGCCTCACTCGTCGGTTCACGACCGAGATCAGCCCCCTCATCGGTCCCGACCGGGACATCCCCGCGCCGGACGTCAATACGAATGCCCAGACCATGGCCTGGATCATGGACACCTACTCGATGCACCATGGCTACACCATTGCCGGGGTCGTGACCGGCAAGCCGATCGCGGTCGGCGGCTCGCTCGGTCGCAACGAGGCGACCGCTCGTGGGGCGGTCTTCACGCTCCAGCAATGGGCCAGGGCGAAGGGCCATCCGCTCGGCGGCGCCACGGTGTCGATCCAGGGATATGGCAACGCCGGGTCCATCGCGGCCACGCTCCTCGCGGCCGAGGGCGGCTTGATCGTGGCGGTCAGCGACTCGCAGGGCGGTATCTACAACTCCGCCGGCCTCGACCCGGCCAAGGTGAACGCCTGGAAACAGGAGCACGCCACTGTCGTGGGCTTCCCGGGCGCTGAATCGGTGACGAACCAGGAGATCCTGGAGATCGACTGCGACATCCTGGTGCCGGCCGCCCTCGAGAACCAGATCACGCACCAGAACGCGGATCGGATCCAGGCCAAGGTCATCGCCGAGGCGGCCAACGGGCCGACCACTCCAGAGGCCGATGCGATCCTCCACGACCGCGGCGTCTTCCTCATCCCCGACATCCTGTGCAACGCTGGCGGTGTGACGGTCAGCTACTTCGAGTGGGTGCAGGACATGCAATCCTTCTTCTGGACCGAGGAGCGCATCAACCAGAGCCTGCGGGAGATCATGGATCGCGCCTTCGACAGCGTCTACGACATGAGCGACAGGCACGAGGTCGACATGCGCACCGCGGCATACATGGTGGCCGTCGCCCGGGTCGCGGAGGCTACCACGCTCCGCGGCCTTTATCCCTGACAGGCTTCGCAAGGACCGATGCGGGCGCCGCGAGGCGGCGCCCGTCTGCATCGGTAAGGAGGACTTCGCCGATGCTCGACCATGAGGAGCGCTTCCTCTTCCGCGAGGAGATCCTGAACCTGGCGAACGCGCTCGCCGAGCCGGGCCAGCTCGACAACGTCGAGGACCTGCTGGCCGAGGTCACGACCAGTCCTCGCTTCGACGCCGACGTCTTCACTCTCGAGCGCTCGCTGCAGGTCATGCTCGGCGGGCGAGCCGGTTCCACGCTGGTGGGCCTGCTCACGGTGGATCGCAGCGTGTTCGATGAGCTGGGCGACATGGGATTGCCATCCGAGGTCCACGAGCGCCTCGTGTCGTGGCGCGCGCGGTTCGGCCTGGCGATCGACAATGCGCTGAACTTTCTCAACAACCCCGACGGCATCCAGGGCCACAACTTCGGCACGCAGCTGTCGCATGCGGAGGGCGGCCTGACCCTCCAGGGGCGCCTGACCCTGGTGCGCTACAACAACGAGCCGCAGTTCTTCATCGCCGATGCGGACGTGCTCCTCGCCGTCGCGGCCGACATGATGGAGCGCCTGGGCGAGCACCTGGAGCCCGAGATGCTCGACCCGGAGCTCGTTGGGCGCCTGCGCGAGGGCGTGGAGCTGATCGAGCGCCGAACGAAGGCCGCGCGAACGTGACGCGCGCGCGGCGGGTCTTCCTCGCCGCGACCGGCCAGAACCGCGGCAAGACCACCACCAGCCTTGGGCTCCTGGCCGCCATCCGGGAGCGAGGGCATCGGCTCGGCTTCGTGAAGCCGGTGGGGCAGCGCTACCTGGTCGTCGATGGGACGCGGGCGGACGAGGACGCCGTGCTCGTGCAGGAGGTCTTCGGCCTGCCGGACTCGCTGAACGACATGAGCCCGGTCACGCTTCCGCGTCACTTCACAACCGACTTCGTCATGGGACGGGTGACCGACGACCTGGCGGCACAGGCGCTCGCCGCCTTCGACCGCGTCGCAACGGGCAAGGATCTCGTGGTCATCGAGGGGACCGGCCACGCCGGGGTGGGGGCCGTCATCGGCCTCTCGAATGCGCGGGCCGCGGCGATGCTCGAGGCGCCGGTCATCATCGTGTCCGAGGGCGGCGTCGGTCGGCCCATCGACGAGATCGTGCTCAACGTGGCGCTGTTCGCGGCGCACGGCGTTCGCGTCCTGGGCGCGGTCGTCAACAAGGTCGACGTCGAGTCGCATCCACACCTGCCCGAGGTGCTGGGGGCGGGCCTGGAGCAGCACGGGATCGAGCTCCTGGGCTGCATTCCGTACAGCGAGTTCCTGGCGAACCCCTCGCTCGAGCTCATCGTCACGCACCTTGACGGCGAGCTGCTCTCCGGCGGCGCAGCTCCCGGTCGGACGATTGGACGCGTGGCCATCGGCGCCATGCAGGCAGGCCACGCGATGCAGCTGCTCAGCGACCGGACCCTCCTCATCACGCCGGGCGACCGCGAGGATCTGCTGCTGGCGGCCATCGCGGCCAATCGCCTCGCTCAGGCGCATCCGAAGGTGACCGGAATCGTGCTGACCGGCGGCTTCCGCCCCGCCGAGCCGGTACTGGCCGAGCTCCGCGCCGCGGATCTCTTCGCCTTCCTGGTCGAGACCGATACCTATCGCACGGCGCAGGCCGTCGACGACATCCTGGTCAAGACCCACGCGAGCGACACCGAGAAGATCGCCACCATCATCGACCTCGTCGGCCGATCGCTCGACGTGGATGAGCTGCTTGCCCGGCTGTAGCGGCTGCGGTGCCACGGCACGTCGGGATGGTGAGCTTGCGAGAGAACAGGAAAGGAGGCCGGACGTGGGCACCCGCCGGCCTCCTGGTCAACCTGCAACGAAGGGCGGCCGTGGGGGGCCGCCGGTCGCGGTGACGAGCAGAATCATAGGTTTCCCGATCAGGACAGCACTGGTACTTCCGTTTCGGTCCGAGCCCCTCGGATCGCCCCCCACCGAACGAGTCACCAGATTCATGCGAGGCCTGCACGAGAGGCCGATACCGACCCTCTCGTCGCCACCCTGCAGATGGAATGTGAATCTGGCGACCAGAAGGCCCGCAGCCGCACCCGATGCAGCCACGGTATGAATCTGGCGAGAAGGCCGCCGGGATGGGGCGGAGGTTAGGCGGCGTCCCAGGCGAGCGGCAGGTTGTCGGTCAGGCGCGTGCGCCCGATCCAGACCGCGAGCAGCGCCAGGGCGGGACCGCCGACGCGCTGCAGCTCGACGAGCGTGGCGGCGTCGGCCACGCTGATGTAGTCCGGACGCGCCATCGGCTCCGACGCGATGACATCGGTCATCCGCCAGCGCAGGACCTCCGCCGAACGCTCGCCGGCGTCATAGGCCTCGTGAGCCGCCGTCAGGGCCGCGAACAGGCAGGCAGCCGCGTGGCGCTCCTCGATCGAGAGCTGCGCGTTGGCGGACGAGAGGGCCAGGCCGTCGGCGTCGCGGATGGTGGGGCAGACGACGAGATCGACGTTGAGGAACAGGTCGCGCAGCATGCGGCGCAGGATGACGACCTGCTGGGCATGCTTCTGGCCCAGGTACAGGCGCGCCGGCCCCACCACGTGGATGAGCTTGAGCATGACCGTGGTCAGGCCGTCGAGGTGGCCGGGACGTGACGCCCCCTCCAGCTGACGGGTCAGGCCCTCGACGGTGACCCGCGTCGTGTCGTCGGGTGGGTAGAGTGCTCCGACCTCGGGCAGGAAGCAGATGTCTGCCGAGGCATGCTCGAGCAGCGCCAGGTCGCGGGCGTGGTCGCGCTTGCCGTGCGCGGGTTCGTCCAGGTTGGCGAAGGCACCGGGGTCCATGAAGCTTGAGGCCACGACGCAGCCGTTCTCGGAGCGGGCGCGGCGGACGAGCGAGAGCTGACCGTCGTGGAGCATGCCCATGGTCGGCACGAAGCCGACGCTGTCTCCGGCCAGCCGTCGGTGCAGGATCGCGTCGCGCAGCTCTTCGACGTTGCCGACGACGATCACGTGCGCCGGCGACCCCCGTCGCCGGACTTGGTGCTCGAGGGGTCCTGGCGAGCGCGTCGGTATCGGTCGCCGATCAGATCCCACAGCCGCTCCGCGACCTGGCGCTTGGGCAGCATCGGCCAGTCGGTCAGCCGGCCCTCGCCGCCGAAGACGGTGACCTTGTTCTCGTCCGAGCCGATGGCGTCGAAGGGCCCGCCGACCACGTTGCCCACGATGAGGTCGAGCCCCTTGTCGCGCAGCTTGCCCACCGCATTCGCCTCGAGATCGCCACTCTCGGCCGCGAAGCCGATGAGGAACGGGCGCACGTCGTCCGGCATCTCACCCACCTCGGCCACGATGTCGGGGTTCGGCACCAGCTCGATCTGCAGGTTGGCCCCGGAGCGCTTGATCTTCTGCTGCTGCGCGCGCGCCGGTGCAAAGTCGGCCACCGCGGCGGCCATGACCAGGACATCGGCCTGAGGGGCCGCGCGGAGCACCGCCTCGCGCATCTGCTGTGCGGTCGTGGCGTTGACGACGGTCACGCCACGGGGCGGCGTGACGCTCATGGCGCCGGCGATGAGGGTGACGGTCGCGCCACGGTCGCGTGCCGCCTCGGCGATGGCGACGCCCATCTTGCCCGACGAGCGGTTGCCGATGAATCGGACAGGATCGAGCGGCTCACGCGTCCCGCCCGCGCTGACGACCACCCGCACGCCGTCGAGATCCCCGGCACGGGCAAAGAGACGCTCCACCGCCTCCGCGATGGTGGGAGGCTCCGCCAGGCGTCCGATGCCGGTCAGCCCGCTCGCCAGCTCGCCAACTTCCGGCTCGACCACGAGGTAGCCGAACTCGCGCAACGCGGCGACGTTGCGCTGCGTGGCGGGATGGGTCCACATGCCTGCGTCCATGGCCGGCGCCACGATCACCGGGGCGCGGCTGGCGCAGGCGATGGCGGTCACTGCGTCGCCGACCAGCCCCGCCGCCAGCTCGGCGAGCAGGTTGGCCGTGGCGGGAGCCAGGACGATCGCGTCCGCGCCCTCCGCGAGCTCGATGTGGGCGATCTGCTGGTCACTGTCGAGCTCCAGCACGTCTGCCAACACTGGCCGATGCGTGAGGCTGGCGAACGTCAGCGGTCCCACGAAGCGGGTGGCGGCCGGGGTCATCGCCACGTCGACGATGGCGCCCCGCTCGATGAGCAGGCGCACCAGCGCCACCGCCTTGTAGGCGGCGATGCTGCCGCTGACGCCGACCACGATCCGCCGGCCGGCCAGCGGCTCGCGCGCGTCGCTCACCGGTCCACCGCCCGGCCAGCGCGAGATGCGTCGGCGGCGCGCAGCGCCTGCCACGCGTAGCGGATGCCGCGCAGCGTCAGATCCGGCTCGACGGCGTCGATCCCGGGCACCTCCGACAGCCATGGCTGGTGGGTCTGTCCGCCGGTGGCGACGACGGTGATGCGGGCGCCGGCAGGGGAGCGCTCGATCAGCTCGCCACGGAGGGCGGTCAGCAGGCCGCTCACGAGGCCGATGTACCCGAGCACCGCGCCGGACTGCATCGCGTGCACGGTGTTGGCGCCGATGGCCGCCGGCGGCCGCCGCAGCTCGATGCGCGGCAGTTTGCTGGCGCGGCCGACGAGCGCCTCGAGCGACAGGCCCATGCC
>JBOGTC010000031.1:0-27554 GCA_050692055.1 Candidatus Limnocylindria bacterium
GCGCCGTCCAGCAGCACACGCCCCAGGCCAAGGCGCGAGGCGTCCAGCAGCTCGAGTCGGCCCGGCCAACGAACCTCCGCCAGCCCCCTCCGCAGCGCGGCTTCGTCGAGGCCGGCCAGGAGTCGATCGCGACGTTCGCCGTCCTCGCGCAGCGCGGCCAGGGATGCCAACGCCACGGCCGCGTTCCGTGCCTGGTGCCTGCCCAGCAGGCCAATCCGCAGGTCGCGCAGCTCCCATTCCGGCGTCAGCGCGTCCACGACGAGCCCGTCCCAGCCGGCTTCCAGCACGTCGGCTCGGTACGGCTGACGTGATCCGGCCCGGCGCAACGGAGCTTTGACGGTGGCGCACCGGTCCAGGATCGGCCGCAGGCCACGCCCGGACGCGCCGGTCACGGCCAGGTTACCCGGCTTGACGATCGCCGCCTTCTCGGTGCCGATGGCCGCGAGCGTGCTGCCAAGATGGCGCTCGTGGTCGCGCTGCACGTTGGTGATGACGGCCACGCCCAGGTCGAGCACGTTGGTCGCGTCGAGGCGACCGCCCATACCGACCTCCACGATCGCCACGTCGATCTCGCGCCGGGCCAGGTCGGCGATGGCCGCCGCGGTCAGGGCCTCGAACTCGGTCGGCGGGCCGAGCGCGGCCGCGACGCGGTCGACCGCGGGCAGGACGCGCTCGACCGCGGCAGCGAAGTCGCTGGGGCTGATCGGCTCGCCGTCGATCGCAACGCGCTCGCGATAGCTGACCAGATGCGGCTTGGGCATGGTGCCGACGCGCAGGCCGACCGCGACCAGCACGGCACCGACCATCGCCACCACCGAGCCCTTGCCGTTGGTGCCACCGACCAGCGCGCCCCGCAACCGCTCCTCCGGATGGTCGAGCTCCGCCATGAGGCGCGACACGCGCTGCAGGCCAAGGCTGATGCCGAACCGTCCGCGCGAGGTCAGCGCCGCGACGGCATCGGCGTAGGTGAGCGAGCGATCGGTCAGTCGGAGCTGTCCTCGAAGAAGACGCAGTCATTGAACTGGCCGGTGAGGCACAGGTCGTTGACGTAGCCGGAGTCGAGATGCACGCCCCCGCGCAGCTCGCATCGGCTCACGGTGCCTTCCTGCTTGATCAGCGTTCGCATCAGCTGCGGCGCCTGGATCGGGACCCGCCCCTTCGTTCCGTGCGTCAGGTAGAAGTGGGGGCAGTGGTGACGGCGCGGTTTGCTGTAGCCGAGCGGTACGCCGCGCCGCCCGATGTGCACCGTCTGCGGCTGGGGCTGCGCTGTCCCGGCGAAGCGCTTCTCGGCGATGATGCAGCGGCCCGGCTCGCACTCCTTGTCGTTGTAGCAGCATGCCCTCGCCGGACCGATGCCCTCAACCGCCCACAGCTCCCAGCACGGGCGGCGCAGGATGAAGGCCGGGCAGCGATAGCGAATGGTGAGGTCGCAGTTCTCGACCTCCCAGCACATCGTGCGTCGGTCGCCTTCACGACGATCCTCGGCGAACGGGTCGCTCGTCTGGCGGCGATCGGAGCCCGCGCGGCGCTCTGTCTTGATGATCATTGGTGCTCGGCAGCCCTCCCGCTCCCGAGTGTAGCGCGTACCCCGAACCGACTCGCCGCCGGCCGCGGCATTGTGGGCTGCCTCAGGTCACCAAACGCAACGCGGCAGCTGCAGGAGGACGACAGGAGGGGCCGATGCGTCGCTTCGTGCAGACCCGGTATGAATCTGGCGACGCGAGCGCCCGGTTTGCGTGTGACCGGTGACGGGCCGGGAACTCCCTCAGGCGAGGAACTGGCTGAGTCGTTCCTCCATCGCCGCCTGCGGCATGTAACCCACCAGGCGGGCGGCCTCGCGACCGTCCTGGAAGACGATCAGCGTGGGGATGCTGAAGATGCTGTAGCGCATCGCCAGCTGCTGGTTCTCGTCGGTATTGACCTTGGCGACCGCCATCTTCTCGGCGTGTTTCTCGCCGAAGCTCTCGACGACCGGCGAGACGAGCCGGCAGGGCCCGCACCAGGGCGCCCAGAAGTCGACGAGGACCGGCTTGTCCGCGTTGAGAACGTCCGAGTCGAAGCTCGACTCGTCGACGCTGACCGGGGCTGACATGGCCACGAAAGGTGCCTCCAAGTTCGGAAGGGCTGATGCGCAGCATGCTAGCACCGGCCTCGGCGCCGACGCCGTCTATTCCTCGGGCGTCGGGCTCGGCGTCGGCGGAACGGGTGTCGGGGGCGGCGTGGGCGGCGGGGTCGGCGCCGGCGTCGGTGTCGGGCTCGGCGTGGGGCTGGGAGTCGGCCCGCGCGAGATGACGAGGTCCACCTGGTCGCCCCTGCCCAGCGTGGTCCCGGCCGGCGGGTCGCTGCGGATGACAGAGTTCTCGGGCACGGACGGATCGTTCTCGCGGGACACGCTGCCCAGCTGCAGGCCGACCCCCGCCAGCGTCTGCTGTGCCTGCTGCTCGGTCTGCCCCCGCAGCCGGGGCACCTCGACCTCCTCCTCGCCGCTCGAGACGAAGACGGTCACCGTCGAGCCCTCGTCGACGGACTGGCCCGCGACGGGGTCGCTGCGGATGACGCGGTTCTCGGCAATGTCGTCGGATGCCTCGTCCTCCTCTTCCAGGTCGAGGCCGAGCTGGCGCGCGTCGGTGCGGACCTGGGTGATGGGATCGCCTTCCCAGTCCGGGATCGTCACCTGCTGCACCGATGGCTCGGGCGTCTCGCCCGGCCCCAGGCCGCCGATGATCTGCGCACCCAGGAAGCCGATGGCGCCGAGGAGCACCACGGCCAGCAGCGCCAGGAGCCAGATCCACCACGGCTGGCCCTCATCTCGCTCGCGACGATAAGGATCGGTGCGCCTGGGAGGGGGAGCGACCGGCACGCGGTCCGCGGGCCTTGCCACGCGGGGAGGCACGTATACCGTCGGCTCTCCGGCGGGCGGGGTGGTGGCCGCCGCGGCCGCGCTGGCTGCGGCCGGCGCTGCGGCACCGGCAAGAAGGGGCGGAATGGCGTCGGGATCGCGCCGCCAGACGCGCAATGCCTCGGCGAAGGCTCCCGCGTCGGGGAAGCGATCCCCCGGCTCGCGCCGCAGCGCGCGCATCAGCACCGCCTCGAGCCCGGGGGACAGCGAGATGCCGATCGCCGACGGCGGAGCGGGGTCTTCGTTCAGGCGCTTGAGCGCGACGGCGGCGGCGGAGTCGCCCTCGAACGGCCGGCGACCGGTCAGCATCTCGTAGAGGACGATGCCGAGCGAGTAGACGTCGGAGGCGCCGGTGACCTCGTCGCCGCGCGCCTGCTCGGGGCTGAAGTAGTGGACCGATCCGAGCGTGGTGCCGGTCACGGTCATCGACGCCTCGGCGACGGCGCGCGCGATCCCGAAATCGGTGACCTTCACGTCACCGGCATCGGTGATGAGGATGTTTCCCGGCTTCACGTCGCGGTGGACGATTCCCTTGCGATGGGCCGCTTCGAGGGCCCCGGCCGTGCCGATCGCGACGCGGACGGCGTCATCGGTCCCGAGGCTCCCGCGCTCGCGGAGCACAGACGACAGGTCGCGACCCTCGATGAGCTCCATGACGATGTACTGGTCGCCCTTGTCGCCATCGGTCCCGTAGTCGTAGACGGAGACGATGTGCTGGTGCGAGAGAGAGCCGGCGGCGCGGGCCTCCTGCTTGAAGCGGGCCGTGAAGCCGGTGTCGGAACCGAACTGCGGGCGCAGGAGCTTGACCGCCACCTCGCGATCGAGCTGCTCGTCAACGCCACGCCAGATGGTGGCCATCCCCCCCTCGCCCAGTGGGGCGATGAGGCGGTAGCGCCCGCTGATCAGCCTGCCGATCATCTCCACCCGCCGGGTCCTCCGTAGTGGCTACGTCGCCTGCACCGATGGCGGCGACGTAGGCGCGTCAGTCTCGCAGGTCGAGCCCGCGAATGTAGGCGCGGAACGAATCCGCCTCGTCGGACTCGAGCGCCACCGCCACGTTGGCCTTGAGCCAGCCGATGCGCGTTCCCGCGTCATGGCGCGTTCCGTCGAACAGGTAACCGAACACCGGCTGCTCGCGGCTGAGCGAGCGGATGGCGTCGGTCAGCTGGATCTCGCCTCCGGCGCCGCTCTGTGTCTGCTCGAGGACGTCGAAGATCTTGGGCGTCAGGACGTAGCGGCCCAGCACCGCCAGCTCCGACGGGGCGTCCTCCACGGTGGGCTTCTCGATCAGGTCGCGCATCTCGATCAACCGGCCCTCCTCGTGGATCGGATCGAGAATGCCGTAGCGGATCACGTCCTCGCGCTCGACTCGCTGCACGGCGATGACGGAGCCGCGGTGCGCGTGGTACGCGTCGATCAGCTGCCGCGTCACGGCCTCGCCGCCGGGATTGAGCATCACATCATCCGAGAGCAGGACGGCGAACGGCTCGTCGCCCACCAGGTCCTTGGCCATCAGCACGGCGTGGCCGAGGCCGAGCTGCTCGCGCTGGTGCACGAAGGCGATGGTGCCGAACTCGCTCAGGCGCCGGATCGTGCGCAGCATCTCGATGTCGCCACGATCCTCCAGCCAGCGCTCGAGCGCGGGGTCGGAGTCGAAGTGATCCTCGATGGCGCTGCGCCCCGAGGCGATGACGATGATGATCTGCTCGATCCCGGATGCGACCGCCTCCTCCACCGCGTACTGGATGATCGGCCGATCAACCAGCGGCATGACCTCCTTGGGGATTGACTTGGTGGCCGGGAGGAAGCGAGTGCCGAAGCCTGCCGCCGGCAGTACGGCCTTACGTACGCGCACGGTGATCGGGGCTCTCCTTGATGCGTGTTGAGCGGGCGCGCGGCTGAGCGCTGATCGTGGCCACGGGCGCGCCAAGCCGCGACAGGTACCTCACAGGGGACGCCAGTATACCAACCGCTGTTGCAGGACCCGGAACGCTACAATCGCCCCGCCCATGTTCAAGCAGCTCAAGCGCACCATCATGGGTCCGAGCCGGGACCCACGGATGGCCTACATCAGCCGCCCTCTGCCCCGCGACCTGCCCGACGAGCAGGTCGTGGCCGCGCTCGAGGCCGCCCTCGCCCGCGATCCCAACCCGGCCTACCTCGTCGAGACGCTGCCGTCGGCGCTGAAGGAGGTGACGGGACGGGATCTCCAGGTCCTGGACCGCTCCGTTCGCGATGTCACCGGCGCCTTCACGAAGACCTCGGTCATGATCCGCGACGGAGACGTCGGGTACTGGCCGGGGTACGCCGCCATGTCCTATCCGCTCATCGCCCCATCTCCCAAGGCGGAGGAGACGCGCGCGGCCATCGCGGCTGCCGGCACCCCCGACGCCGAGGCGGCCGCGCCGACCGGCCCCCTGCCGGGATGGGAGCCACCGCCGCCGCTCGACCGCCGGTCGCGTGATGGAGACGGCCGCTGATGGGCCGCCAGAACGTCCCGCGCGACCAGTGGCTCGACCAGGGCGGCGAGTGCCCGCGCTGCGGCGAACGCATCACCGAGGAGGACGTCCACTCCTGGCGGCCGATGCCGGAGGATCCCAAGCTGCTGCTGCTCTACTGCGGCAACTGTGGGGATCGGGTGGAGATCAACCACATCTGATCGGTCGCTCCGGACCGATGCCGTGCGTGGGGGAATCGCATCGGCGCGGCACCTTCGGCTCCGGTGTTGATGGGTCGTCCGACGATTGATCGGCCCCCGCCATTGCACGGGATGGAGATAACGGGGAAGAAGGCGAGAATCTGGCACTCATCTTCCCCGCCTGTTGCACGGGATGACGCCACCGGGGAAGAAGGAGGCATTCCGGGCCTCTTCTTCCCCGTTGTCTCCACCTGATGCAAAGACACCCCGCCGAGCGGGCCGAAAGATGGTGCCCCCAAGGGGATTCGAACCCCTGATCTCCACCTTGAAAGGGTGGCGTCCTAGGCCTCTAGACGATGGGGGCGACGGCGCTCGCTCAGGCTATCGTAGCAAGACGGACTCATCTCGCCGCCGGGCCCTGATATGCCGCTGGGGGTTCAACCGACGTAGAAGAGCAGAACCAGGATCGCCACCCCGGCCATGGCGCCGGCCGCCACGAGCACCATGAGGCCTCCTCCGACGGCGATGAGCGTGGAGCGGCCGGCGTAGCCGCGGCGGGCGGCTCGCCCTGACCAGATCCAGCCCTGGGCGAAGAGGAAGATCCCCACCGCCACCCCGAGGAGCGCGCTCCCCAGCATGGCGAGGACGGACAGGCCGGAATCACGGCCGAGCAGCGCCAGGGCGGAGAGCGCCCCGGCGATGATCAGGCCCACGATGCCGATCACGACGTTACGGAGGAAGGGATGCATCGGCGCGCCATTCTAGTCGTCAGCGCAGACTCGACCGGCGGCGCGGTACGTAACTTGCTTCGATCGTCTCGGCAGAGGATCGACCAAGCACGCACGAACACGAGGAGGCGCCTTGATGGCTGAGCGCAGGAGCGCCGACCATGACGGCTCCGCCAACGAAGGCAACATGAGCGTCCGGGAAGCCGGGCGCAAGGGCGGCAAGACCACGCGGGCGCGATATGGCGCCGAGTTCTTCCAGGAGATCGGCGCCAAGGGCGGCAAAGCTGTCAGCGAGCGTTACTCGAACGAGCACTTCCGCGAGATCGGGCGCAAGGGTGGCCGGCGCGTGGCGGAGCTCATCGCGCGCGCCAAGCGCCTCGATCAGACAGATCGGGCCTAACTGAACTTCTAACGCCCGATCGCCTCAGCCCTGAGGGCCGCGCTCCAGGATTTCGCGTCGCCTCCGCGTCCGACGTCGCTCGCTCACGGTGGCTGGATCGACGCTCATGCTGCCGAGTCGCATGTCGAGCTGACTATCACAGCTTGGCCCAGCACCACGAGACACCGCTGGACCTAGACTCGCGTGCATGTCCGCTCCCTTTGCCGACTTCGCAGCGACGGCCGATGCGGTTGGCGCCACGCGCAGCAAGCTCCGCAAGCGCGACCTGCTGGCCGGCTACCTGCGCACGCTCGAGCGGGGCGACTTGACCGCCGCAGTGACGTTCTTCGCAGGCCGGCCCCTGTCGAATGCCGAGGAGCGGCTCGGTCTGGGCTGGGTGCAGCAGAGCGCGGCGCTCGCCGCGGCCAGCGGTGCCGACGAGACGGCGTTGCGCGCGGCGTACCTGCGTCACTCCGACCTGGGCGACGTCGCGGCCGAGCTCCTTCGCGAGCGAGCGCCCGTTGGGAGAGGCATCAGCGTCGCAGACGTGGCGGCAGGCTTCCGCGCCATGAGCGCGGCCTCGACCGCCGAGGAGCGGGTGCGCCTCATGGCCGACCTGTTCCGCTTCGCGACGGCATCCGAGGCTCGTTACGTCGCGCGGATCGCGGCGCGCGAGACCCGAATTGGGCTGCGTGAGGGGCTGTTGGAGGAGGCGATCGCTGCTGCCTTCGACCGGCCGCTGGCGAAGGTGCGGCGGGCGCACATGCTCCTCGGCGAACCCGCCGAGGCCGCGCTGCTGGCGCGCGAGGACCGGCTCGACGAGGCCAGCCTGCACATCGGCCGGCCGATCCGGTTCATGCTGGCCACGCCCGTCGCGGATGCGGCCGAGGTCATGCGCCGCGTCGGCGAGGAGGCCTGGATCGAGGACAAGTACGACGGGATCCGGGCGCAGCTCCATCGGCTGGAGGATGGCAGCGTGCGACTATTCAGCCGGGACCTCAACGAGATCGGCAGGGCCTTCCCGGAGATCGTGACCGCCGCGGAGAGCCTGCCGGGCCCGTTGCTCATCGACGGCGAGCTCGTGCCGTGGCGGGAGGGCTCGGTCCTTGACTTCGCGGCGCTGCAGACCAGGCTCGGGCGCGTCAACCCGAGCGCGAAGCTGCTGGAGGACGTGCCGGTGGCGCTCGTCGCATTCGATCTGCTGCACCATGCCGGCCACGACCTGCTCGAGGCTCCGCTGCGCGAGCGGCGCGCGCGGCTCGAGGCCCTGGCGCTGCCGGAGCGGACCGGGGAGCGGATGCTCTACGCGCACCTGGCCACGGCACGCAGCTCGGAGGCCATCGACGCGCACTTCGACGACGCCCGCGACCGCCGCAACGAGGGGCTCATGGTCAAGGACCCTGACTCGACCTACCAGCCCGGACGGCGCGGCCTTGGGTGGCTGAAGCTGAAGAAGGCGCTCGCCACGCTTGACTGCGTGGTGGTCGGCGTCGAATGGGGCCATGGCAAGCGACGCGGCGTGCTGTCCGACTACACGTTCGCCGTTCGCGAGACCGATGCGCCCGATGCCCGCCTGCTCACCATCGGCAAGGCCTACACCGGCCTGACCGACCTCGAGATCGCCAAGATGACCGAGCATTTCAAGTCCATCACGCTCCGCGACTTCGGGCGGTACCGCACCGTGGTCCCGGAGGTCGTCGTGGAGATCGCGTTCGATCGGATCCAGCGCTCCGCCCGGCACCGGAGCGGCTTCGCGCTGCGCTTCCCGCGCATCGTGCGGATGCGCGACGACAAGGCGCCCGCCGAGATCGATACTCTCGCCGCGGCCGAGCAGCTGTTCGAGGCGCAGGCCTCCGGCCGGATCCTGCTCGCCACCGGCGCGCGGGGCGAAACCGAGCACATCGCCGCCGTGGGCGAGGCCGGCGAGGGCTAGCCAGCGCACCAGCGGCGCGAACCTGCCCGGGCAGCCTCAGCCGGCGAGTGTCCAGACACCTGCACACTCGCGCATCCTGGCATGCAGGGCATTACTGCTCGCTTACGCGCCGCTTACTGACCTCGGCTGCTAGCATCGCCCGGCCATGACGACCGATCTGCCCGAGCACGTACGGCGCAACCGCGAGTACTGGGACACGATCAACGCCCCGGTCTACGCGGAGCCGGGACGGCGCGCCTGGGCCCGCGAGGAGATCACCTGGGGCGTCTTCGGCGTGCCCGAGACGGATGTGGGAGCGCTGCCGCCGGACCTGAACGGCAAGGACGTGATCGAGCTAGGCTGCGGCACCGCCTATGTCTCGGCGTGGCTTGCCCGCCGCGGCGCGCGGGTGACCGGCGTCGACAACTCCGAGGAGCAGCTGAAGACGGCGCGCGCTATGCAGGCCGAGCACGATCTGGCGTTTCCGCTCATCCACGGCAACGCCGAGGCCGTGCCGCTGGCGGACGCGAGCTTCGACCTGGCCATCAGCGAGTACGGCGCCTCCATCTGGGCCGATCCGTACCGATGGATCCCGGAGGCGGCACGACTCCTCCGCCCGGGCGGCGAGCTCATCTTTCTGGTCAACGGCACATTGTGGGTGCTCTGCGTTCCGGACACCGACAACGAAGGTCCCGCGGCCGATCGGCTCCTGCGGCCCTACTTCGGGATGCATCGCTTCGAGTGGCCGGATGAGCCGGGCGTCGAGTTCCATCTCGGCTACGGCGATTGGATCCGCCTGCTGCGGGCCAACGGCTTCGAGGTGACGGACCTGATCGAGATCCAGGCGCCGCAAGGCGCCCGGACCCGCTATCACCTGGTCGACCCTGAGTGGTCGCGCCGCTGGCCGGCCGAGCAGATCTGGAAGGCGCGGAAGGCCGGCTGACCGCGCGTCGCAATCAGTCCTTCGTGGCAGCCCGCAGCTCCGCCTTGTGGGCCCGCTTCTGCGCCTGGTAGCGCGCGAGCCCTTCGGGCGAGTCGACGTCACCGAGCGTGGGATGAAGTGGCATCACCCGAGCCAGGTCGGGGATCTCCATGCCGAGGCGCTTGCCGAGGATGGCGATCAGGGAATCGGCCTTCATCGGTCCAATCGCGGGCAGCGCCAGCAGCCGCGCCCTGAGGTCCGGGCCGTCGGCGGCGTCGGTCCAGATTCGCGCAGCGTCGCCGCCGTGGTCTCGGGCCACCGCCGCTGCCAGCTCCTGGACGCGCTTCGCCATGGCGCCGGGGAACCGATGCAACGCCGGCCGTCGGCGGAACGCCTCGTCGAGCTCGGCCGCGTCCATGGCGGCGATGCGCCCCGGCTCAAGGTGGCCGATCCGCCGCTTCAGCTCGAGCGGTCCTCCGAACGCCTTCTGCACCGGCACCTGCTGGTCGAGCGCAAAGCCGATGAGCAGCGCCATCGGCTCGGCGACGAGGAGGCGGTCGGCCTCGGGATCACCGGTGAAGTGAAGCCGATCGTCGGCGGCAGTGGCCATGACCGCATGGTACCGCGGTGCGCGGCCGCACAACAGGATGCCCGGCGATGCTTGCCGACCACGCAGGCGCTGCCTAGGATGCGGGTTCATGGCTGCCTTCGGCGTCGATGACCTGGCCGCCGCCAAGTCCGTTGCGGTGGACGTGTACACGTCTGCCTACCGTGTCTCGGGCCAGGTGCGGACGCGATTCGCGCGCGTTGCCGAGATCCTCAACCAGCTGACGTCCACGCATCTGCCGATCGAGAACGCGACGATCAGCGAGTACGGGCACGCGGCAGCCGCCGCCGCCGCGCCCCAGTCGCTGGTGGCCCTGAACGAGATCCTCCTGATGGTCGCGACCGGAATCCAGGGTGATCCGCGCCCTGACATGAAGGTCCCGAAGCGTGGGGTCCGAGCGCAGCTTGCCCTTCCACCGTTCATGCTGAGCGGGACCGTCCACGTGCCCCAGGGCAGCCGGCCGGCCGACGGCCTGCTCAACCTGGTGGACCAGTTCGTGGCGATGACGGACGTGACGATCGCCTCGGGTGCCTATCCGGAGCTCGAGCGCGCCGTCGCCGCTGTGGCGCTGCGCCGGGACCGCGTCCACGTGCTGATGGTCTCCGACGACGAGCGGCCGGACGAGCTGCTGGCGGACGTGCTCGACGAGCGGACGGCCGAAGGCTGGCTTCGGGCAGCCGGCGAGGAGTCAGGGCGCTAGCCTATCCCTGTCGCTCCCGGCTCATCACGGGGGAGGCGGTGGTGGCTCGCGCCGCCTCAGCCTCAGCGGCGTCGATGACGCGCTCCACGAACCGCGCAACGGCGACGGCATCGAGCCGCTGGAGCCGACCGATGCGGTTCGCCCACCACGGAACGTTGTCTGCGGTCACGATCTCGTCGCTCGGCTCCTCGAGCACGAGGCGGCTCCTGCCCCCCGGGAACACGATGGCGCCGCGCAGCGGCACGTTGACGAGCCCCGCGTCGGCAGACCAGCGCGTGACGCCGTCGACCAGCCTCGTCAGCTCGAAGCTGGGGTTCGTCCGGCACGCGATCCAGCCTCGGCGGCCCGCGTCGAACTCCCACCCGCGGCCGCGGACGCGGTAGCGGCCTTCCCATTCCCTGACCGTGAGCACGCGGACGCCCGGAGGCCCGACGAGGAGGCCGCTGAGGCCTGCCGCGCGGATCGGTAGCCGCGGTGCCAGCAGCAGGGTGTAGTCCTCGTTGAACGCCTCGCCGAGGAGCGCCTCGAGCGCGGCGGCTCGCCCCCGCACAGGATCCGGGCGCAGGGCGCGCACCAGCCAGGCAGCGCCGATTCCCAGCCCGAGCGCGGCGGCGATCGCCATCAGCGCGCTGGCAGCCATCGATGGCATGCTCACCAGCACCGCCAGCATGGCGCCGAGCACGCCCACGCTGAGCATGGTGAACGCGAGCAGCAGGCCGCGTCGGCGCTCGTGCGCGGCCAGGGCCGCGGGGCGAATCACGCGCATCGGTCGATCCGGCGATGGGCTAGCCTGCCGCCATGACGATACGCGTGCGAGCCGTGGTCGATCCCGAACGCAACCGGGTCGAGGCGGCCACGGAGAAGAGCCGACCGATCGTCATGGATGGCGATACACCCGACGGTGAGGGAGTCGCCACCGGCCCCAGGGCCACGCTGCTGGCGGCCCTGGCGGGATGCACCGGCATGGACGTCGCCAGCATTCTGCTCAAGAAGCGGCAACAGCCGCCGGACAGCTACGAGATCCTGGTGCACGGCGAATCGGCGACGGAGCACCCCAAGGTCTTCACGGCCATCCAGGTCGAGCATGTCGTTCGCGGCTCGATCGAGCCGCAGGCGCTGCACCGGTCGATCGAGCTCTCCGCGACGCGCTACTGTCCGGTCAGCGCCATGCTGTCGGCGAGCGTGCGCATCGAGCATCGGTACCGGCTCGTGCGGGAGGGAGAGCCGGAACTCTCGGCGCTCGTGGCCGTGACCGGTCCGCGCGCGGGCTGATCGGGTCGCAGCCGCCTCGCCGGTCACGAGGCCGGACGCAGCTCCTGCGCGTCGCCCAGCGCCTCGCTCACGGCGACCCTGAAGCGCTCGATGTCGAAGGGCTTGGCGACAACGGGACCAAGGGGCTCCAGCTCGGAGAGCCGATCGCGGCTCGCGGCGCTGACGATGACGACGGGGATTCCCGGCCACGCGGTGCGCAGCAGCTCGGTGATGTCCCCGCCATCTCCGTCAGGCAGCATCACGTCCACCACGAGCAGGTGCGGCAGGGCCACGTCCATGAGGTCGCCCAGCTCCACGATGCGGGTACAGGTCACGACGCCGAAGCCCATCTCGCGGAGGAGATCGGCCTCGAGGGCGGCGATGTCGGGGTCGTCCTCCAGGACGTAGGCGCGGAGCGTGTCGGTCAGGTCGTTCATCGCCGCCAGTGTCGCCGGTCCCGCCCCGCGGCGGCAATGGCCGCATCGGTCTATGCGCAGGTACCCGGGTGGGACCTTTGGTCCTGGGGTTCAGTTTGCACCGGAGTTGTATAGTCACCGCCCGCGCTGATCCTGCAGGAACGACGGGCGAAGCGCCGCTACGGAGCACGACACGCACATGGCGCGATCGATGTGGCGGGGGGCCATCCAGTTCGGGCTGGTCACCATCCCGGTCAAGCTGTACCTGGCGACCGAGCAGTCGGGCATCGGCTTCAACATGCTCCACGCCAGTTGCCTGAACCGGATCCAGATGAAGATCTACTGCCCCTATCACGACGAGGTGGTGCCGCGATCGGAGACGGTCCGCGGCTACGAGTGGTCGAAGGGCAAGTACGTCGTCGTCAGCGAGGAGGACATGGACGCCGTCCCGCTCAAGACGATGCGCGCCATCGAGATCGAGATGTTCGTGGACGCGCGCCGGGACGCGCACGGCACGCAGTTCGTGAAGCAGGCGTACTACCTCGAGCCGGAGGCGATCGGCACGAAGGCGTTCTACCTGCTCAAGGGCGTCCTGGCCGAGCAGGGCAAGAGCGCCATCTGCAAGATCGTGCTCAAGGATCGTGAGCAGCTGGCGGCGCTGAATCCGTACTCGTCGACCATGCTGCTGACCACGCTCCACTGGCCCGATGAGGTGCGCGCCCTCGACGAGCTCAACCTCCCCGAGGACCAGGTGGACGTGAAGCCCGCCGAGAAGAAGATGGCCGAGCAGCTGGTCGCATCCATGACCGGCGACTTCAGCGCCGATGCCTATCGGGACGACTACCGCCAGGCGCTCATGGCGGTCATCGAGCGCAAGGTGGCCGGAGAGGCGCCAGAGCCCGCGAAGCGAGCCGAGCCGACGAACATCACCGATCTCATGGCCGCCCTGGAGGCGTCGGTCTCGGCAGCCAGGCAGGATCGGCGGGCCGCCAAGGCCGGCAAGGCCGAGGATGCGACCGACAAGGCGGAAGTCGAGGCCGCCGCTCCGAAGCAGCGACGGCGCAAGACCGCCTGACGAGGCGCGTGCCCGGCCCGCAGCTTCCGCTCTCCATACCGAGTGATTCCGCTGGGCGCCTGCCGGCTCGGATCAGCCCGATGCAGCCGACGGAGGCCGCAGGGCCATTCGACGATCCCGGCTACCTGTTCGAGCCATGGTGGCCGGGGGTGCGCGCGCTCGCCTTCGTCGAGGACGGGCGGCTGCGCCTGCAGGCGGAAGGCCTGGCCGATGCGGATGCCGCCTTTCCCGAGCTTGGCGACGAGCTCCCGGCGCTGCTGCTCGAGGACGCGGTCGTCCTCGACGGTACGCTGCTTGCCCTCGACCGCTCCGGCCGCATCGACGGCGAGGCGCTGCGGGCGCGGCTGGGCGGGACACGCCGCGCCGGGCGGCCGGCCTTCGTCGCGTCCGACCTTCCGTGGTGCGGTGGCCGGCCGTGGGTGCGTCGCGGCTTCGCCGCCCGCCGCGAGCGGCTGACATCGGTGCTTGCAGAGGGCGACCGCTGCGTGGTCGGGCGCGCATTCCGGCTGGAGGGCACGCTGCTGGCCGAGGCGCTGGCACCGCTCGGCATCGGCGCCATCAGCGCCCGCCGGCTCGACGCGCGCTATCGGTCTGGGCCCGCCGGGGAGGCGTGGTTGCGCGCGCCGATCCGGTCCGCAGCCCCTACGCAGCGTCCCACGCTGACGCTGATCCAGCGCCTGCCGCTCGAGGACCCGTGAGGACCTGGGCCAGCGACCAGGGGAATGGCCGCTCGGCATGGAGACGCTCGGCACGGGTGACGAGGCCGTCACGCGGATAAGCGCGGAAGGCGGCGATGTCGAACTCGAGGCGAGGAGTCGCCCGCTCGGCGCCGCGGTCCGGCAACGGAGAGCCGCGCACCACCTCGGCGATGCGCAGCGTACGGTCCAGCGGCTCGCCCCAGTGCTCGCGCAGGACCGCCGCGACGTCCCAGGTCAGCACCGACTCGGTGAGCGCGCGCTCGGCCATGACGAGCGCCTCCTCCGACGCCGCGCGTTCGCCGAGGATGGCGTGAGCCAGGGCGCGCACCGCGGGGTCGACGATCGGGGCGGGATCGATCGGCGCTCCCTCGGCATGCGCGGCGAGCAGGAGGTTGAGCTCGAGCGCCTGGCCGCCGAACTCGGGCACGGTTTCAGGCTCGACCGAGAGCGGCCGCGGCCAATCCAGCGCCAGGGAGGTGAGCCGGTTGATGATCAGCGACACTTCGAACGCGCGGTCGGCTGCCTCGGTGCGGCCGAGCTGCTCGAGCACGAGCGCGGCGTTGACGGCCTCCCGCCCGAACGGCTCGGTGGCGTCGAGCGCGCGCTCGGCCGCGTCATCCGCGCAGCGCTCGTCGGCCGCGCTGAGGCACAGGATCGCCAGGTTCGCCCAGGTGGCGCCGTCGCCGGGGTTCAGCGTGAGCGCGCGCTCGGCCGCGGCTCGTGCCAGCTCCGGCTCGCCGGCGGCATCGGACGCGACGACGAGCGCCTTCGGCCCCGCGGGGTGCCAGGGGTCAATGGCGACGGATCTGGCCAGCCAGGCGGTGGCCACCGCCCATCGCTCCGCCGACGCGGCATTCGTCCCGGCACGGTAGGCCAGCGCGCCGGCATCGGCAACGACCATGCCCAGCAGCAGGACGCCGCCGATGGCAGCGGCCGCGGCCATGCCACCGGCCCGGCGCCACCCGGACAGGCGGGGCAGCGGCGCCCAGCGCACGGCGCCGGCATCGGCCAGGGCAATGGCGACGAGCAGGATGACGAGGAGGTTGAAGTTCGGTAGGAACGTCAGGTCCTCGAACAGGCCGGCGATCGCGAAGCCGGCCAGGGTGGAGCCCGACGCGCGTCCGACGATCGACCGGCTGCGCCACGGCCCGGCAAACCAGAAGAACGCCGCGGCCAGGGCAAATGCGCCCAGAAGGCCGACGATGCCCGCGTCACCGAGCACGCCGAGCGGCAGGTTGTGCGAATGCGGCTGCCGCACCGGCAGGCTGAGCGCGGGCGCGGCAGCCTGTCTCGCGTACGGCATGATCCCGGGGCCGAGCCCGAGCAACGGGTCGACGCTCCAGGCGGCGAGCGTATCGCGCCACAGGGCACCCCGGTAGATGAGCGAGGTGACCGCCGTCAGCCGCGGCGCCACCAGGACGGCCGCGGCTGCGACTCCCAGCAGCGCCACGCCGGCCACGGCAAGACGGCGCGCCGTCCATTCGCCCCGATAGCGCAGCCGATGCCGCTGCCGCCAGGCGACCGGCGCGACGAAGACGACGGTCGCCACGCCAATGGCGAGCCAGGCCGAGCGAGAGCCGGACAGGATGGTGAGCGGAACTCCCAGCGCCAGCAGCGCTCCCTGCACCATGCCGCGAACCCTGGCGGGACCGATGAGCAGGCTCAGCGGCAGCACCGCGCTGATGATGAACGGCGCCACGGCCACGGAGCCGAATGGGGTGCCCTCCGCCGGCAGCCGGATCGGCGGCAGGAGCCCCGGCGCCCCGGCCAGATACCACTCGACGCGTCGCGCCAGGAGTGCCGCGAGCCCGATCGCCGATAGGACGAGCACCGGGACGCAGACGACGAGCGCGAGCCAGGCGGGTCGACGCCGCAGGACGAGCAGGGCGACCGGCAGCATCGCCGCGAACGCGGTGATCGAGCCCATGGCGCGCAGGCTCATCCCCGGGTTGAGCGCGGAGGCGGTGGCGAGCGCGAACGCGGCCAGGAGCGCCAGCAACGGAAGGTCGAGCGCCGTGCGCGGCAGGAGCCCTCCCCTCAGCCCGACGGCGAGCACGCCCCCGACGGCGCCGATGGCGAGCAGGTGAAGCACGAGCTGGAGCTGTGGCTGCCACAGCGCGGCGTCCCAGCCAACGTAGGCGAAGACGGCGAGCCCGGCGCCGAGCGCCAGCCAGTCGGCCGCGGTCTGCCGGCGACCCCAGGCGGGGGCCGCTGCGAGGCTGTCGCTCTTCACGCCGCGGTGGCGCGCATGGCGAGCGCGTGCTCGTACTTCGTGCGCGGCTCCGGCTCGAGCCCGGGGCTGATTGCCAGCGCCTCGGCGATGCGGTCGAGCGCCGCCTCGTCCCGTCCGGCGCCGGCAGCGAGCTCGAGCTCCACGACGTACAGGATGCCCACACGGCCCGCATCCGTCTCGACCTCGCAATGGTCCAGGCTGAGCGTGCCGATTCGCTCCCCGTCCAGGACCACCGGGCGTTCACCTCTTCGCTGGCGGAGGCACAGCTGCTCGACCAGCGCTGCCCCGCCGCTCAGGCGAACCAGCTGGTCGCGCGCCTCGCTGGCAGGCCAGGCGCGCGGATGGAGCTCCTCGGTGGCGGGCCCCTCGACCTCGGGGCGACGATGCAGCCATGGACGGTTCGTGTCCACCGCGATCGGCGGGCCCTTCAGCGAGACTCGAATGGATCCCTGGCGCTCGCGTAGACGGCACGCCCAGCGCGCTTCGGTCAGGTGACCGGCGGCGGTGTCCAGGTAGCGGTCCAGCTCATCGGCGACCACGATCGGCCCGAGCCGGGCGTCGCCGAGGCGGCTGGCCGTCTCCAGCCTCTCGAGCGGGGCTGCATCGGCGGCAAGGAACTTGGCCTCGACCTCAGTCGGCATAGCGAGCGGCGGCGGCACGCACCGCCGATGCCACCGATGCGCGAAGCTCCGCCGGCTCGAGCACCTCGACGGCTTCGCCCCACGACAGGACCCACGGTCGGATCTCGACGATCCCGGCCACGGTGAGGGTCAGCTCGACCCGTTCGTTGGGCAGCTCGACGAGCTGCTGGGACCGATGCCAGAGGGATTCCCGCACGCGATGTGCGACGCTCGCGTCGAAGCGGAGCCGGATGCGTGCCGTCGGCGTAGTGTCGGCCGACCAGATTCCCCACGAATGCGCGAGCCATGCGTCGGGATCGAAGTCGTCAGGAATCTCGTATCGGTCCTGGGTGAGGGTCGACGAACGGATACGCTCGACCTTGTAGGTGCGCATGGCATCCGCCGGCTCGTCGAAGGCGATGAGGTACACGTTGCGACTCGCGGCATCCGGCTCGAGCAGGTAGGGGCGCACGCGCGTGCTCTTCGGCTCGGCGCCTGCCGCCTCGTAGGTCATCTCCACGACGCGGCCCTCCGCCCAGCCGCGGGCCACGGTGGCGAAGTTGCGCGTGAACGGCTCGTTCGGGCCTCGCTCGCCAACGGCCAGCATCGTGGCCGCCACATGGCGCGCGATCGGCTGCGGCAGCAGGTCCGCCAGCTTGGTGAAGGCGCTGACCACGGCGGCGTCGTACTCGTCCGACCAGCGGCGGATGAGCCGTGCGGCGACGAACAGCACGATCGCCTCGGGAACCGAGAGGCGCAGCGGTGGCAGGAAGAACTTGCGCTCGATCCCGTACCGGCCGCGCCCGGCCTGGAAGACGGGCACGCCGAGCTCCTCGTCGAGGGCGTTGATGTCGCGGTACACGGTCCGCGTCGTCATGCCGGTGAGCTTCGCGATCTCCGTCACCGCGACGCCCGTATCGCCCGCACCGCGCGAATAGAGGATCGAGGCCACGCTCAGCAGGCGGGCCAGCCGATCGCGCTTGCGCCCGACGCGCTCATCGACGCGGTCGTCCCAGCCGTCCCAGCTCTCGTCGCTCACGAGCCCGTCTCCAGCACGAGCCCGATGATAGCCCGATGATCCATTGCGACCCTCGAGCTCACTCGCCGGGGCTCGGCGACGGCTGCTGGGTCCCTTCGGGCGCGGACGGTGATACGGACGGCACCGCGGTCGGCGATGGCGCCGGCTCGCCGGGCAGCGCGGCCACGATCGCCTCGTTCACGGCATCGTCGACGCCGATGAGCAGGAAGACGAACTCGCCGGACGACCAGGTGTAGACCATGGTGCCGGCGGCCGTGGCATTGTCCTCGGGCCGCACCCAGACCTGATGGCCGCCGGCGGCGGCGAGCTGCCACGGGTCGCGGACCAGGCCGGCGATGCCCACGTAGCGGCCCGCGGTCTCCAGGTACGGCTCGAGATCCTCCGTCTGGACCGGGTCCCCATCGACACGCACGGCGTAGAGGGTGGTGCGAGGCTGCTCCACGTAGGCGATGACGAGCGACGCGAAGCGGTCGCCGATCTCGCCGTACGCGGTGCCGACGTCGCCCGGCGTCAGGCCGAACACGTCCAGCGCGGGCTGTACCAGCGTCGCGCCGCCAACCGACTCCGGGATCAGCGCGGACAGGTCGGGATCCGGCTCGTTCGTGAAGCGCGGAGTGGGGGGTGGGCTCGGCGTTGGGCTGGGCGTGGGAACCGGGGTCGGGCTCGGCTCGCCCGGGGTGGCGGACGATGCCGCCGGTGCGCTGGGCGATGGATCTGGCTCTTCTGCCGAGCAGCCCGCGATCAGGAGTGTGAGCAGCGTCAGGGCGACGCTTCCCGTCGCCCCGCGCGCGCACCGCGAGGCGAGGCGGGTGATCGTCATGGGCGGGCGCCATGATACATGCGCCTCTGCGCGTCGCGCGCCCATGGGACGCCCGCTGTGGTACGGCCCAGGTTTGTGCGAGCTACGCCACGCCGCGGGCCTGGTCCGGCGCGTCGCTCTGGCGTCGTCGCCGGCCCGCATCGGTGCGGTGGGCGACCACCGCGGCGAGGGCTTCGAGCACGTCCTGTCGGAACGTGGCGGGGTGCGCGTGCAGCCGCGCCAGTGCCCCGGAGCGCCCCACGCGGCGAGTGCCAACACCCGCGGTCAGCTCATCGTAGCCATTCGCCACGGCGATGACGTGCGGGCCCACCGCGCCGCGTGACCGCGACCCGCGGCGCGACCGCCGCTCACCGTCGATGAGGAGGCGGCGGTAGCCGCGGATCAGCTCGGCCACGCCGCGCAGCGACTTCACCGGCTGAAGCTCTTCAAGTCCGCGCTCGTCCAGCGCGTGGAGCCGTGCCGCGAGCTCGAGCGCACCGATCGAGTCGGCGGCGATGCCCAGCTCGCCGGCGATCCGTGCAGCCAGCCGGCCGACGCGGTCGGCGTGGCCGCGTCCCTTCGTGCTGCGCGAGTCGACGGAGCGCGCGACGGCCAGCAGAGCCTCGCGCACGGACTCCGCGCGGTCGTCGTGGGTTGCCAGGAGGGCCGCGCGCTCGACGATGTGCTCGACGGCGTGCTCGTCGTCGGCCTGGCGCAGTGCCTCACGCGCCAGCTGGTCGAGCGCGCCACGGAGGTCACGGATGTCGCGCGGCACCTGGTCGGCGCGCACGACACGGTCCTCCCCCGCCTGCTTGCCGAAGTAGAGCGCGGTATCCGCGGCCGCCACCAGCTCGGCGCGGTCGGCCGCCACGTCGCCGGGATACCCGGCCACCCCAACCGTGATGGTGACGGGCGTGGCGTTGCCGGTGGTCAGGCGTCGCACCGCGTGCCGGATTCGCTGGCCGGCCCTGGCCGCCTCGGCCACGCTCGCGCCGGGCAGGATGAGGACGAACTCGTCGCCGCCGTAGCGGTAGACCCGGTCGTCGCTGCGCGTCGCCCCGTAGATCGCCGTCCCCGCCGCGTGGAGCAGCGCGTCACCCGCCGGGTGTCCGTGTCGGTCGTTGTAGGCCTTGAAGCGGTCGAGATCCATCATGAGCAGCGCCACGCGCTGCTCGGCTTGCTCGGTGCTGGCCTCCGCCCCCTTCAGGACCTCGGCCAGGTCGCGCTGGAAGGCGCCGTGGTTGCCGAGGCCGGTGAGGGCGTCGGTTTCCGCCTGCTGGCTGACGGCGTGATGGGTGTCGGCGTTGCGCAGGGCGATCGAGGCCTGGGCCGCGAAGAGCTGGACCAGCTCGAAGTCGCTGATGCTGAAGTGCACCTCCGGCCCACCGACCCGCGAGACGTTGAGCGCCCCGAGAACCTCGCCGTCGGCGACGAGGGGTACGACTACCACCGCTTCGGGATCGGCTGGCGTGCCCGGGATCTGGAGCGCGCGCGGGTCCGCCAGCGCGTCATTGGCCAGGATCGGCTCGTTGTGTGTGACGGCCCAGCCCATCAGGCCGCGGCCGAAGGGGATGAGGTAGCGGCTCACCTGCTCCGCGTGTCGCTCGCGGGTGAGGACGGGGATCATCGCCCCGCGCTGGTGATCGGTGCGATAGATGGACAGGTTGTCGTAGCGGACGACGTCGCGCAGGCCGTCCGCGACCGTCTCGAGCACGCTGGCGTGGTCGAGGCTCGACAGGAGCCGCTCGTTGATCTCGAGCAGGCGCCGCTGCAGGTCGACCCGCCGCTCGAGCTCCGCGGACTGCGAGGTGAGCTGCTCGTAGGCGGAGGCGTTTGCGATCGCCTGCGCGGCGTAGCCGGCGAAGATGCTCATCGTCTGGAGATCGTCCGCGCTGAAGCGGTGGAAGCCCAGCTGCGAGAGCACGATGACGCCCAGCGCCCTGCCCTCGAACAGCATGGGGACCACGAGCATCGACTCCGGCACGTCCTCCGTCCCGTCGATCGTCTTGCCACGCTCATCCTCGAGCGCGTCGTTGATCAGGAGCGGCTCGCCGTGCTCGGCCGCCCAGCCGGTGAAGCCCTCACCGATCTCGACCCGCAGGCGACCCACCGCGTCCTCCTGGTCGTCCCCCAGCATCTCGCGCGTGAACGCGATCGGCTCGCAGATGCGTGACTCCCAGTCGACGGCGTACACCCGGATGTCGTGATAGTCCGCCAGCGTGCGGGCCTCGGCCACGATCGCCTCGCCGATGGCCTGCACGTCGGTCAGGCGGTTGAGTCGCGCGGACAGATCCTGGATCGAGCGCATCCGCGCCGCCTGGTCGGCCAGGGACCGATACAGCCGCGCGTTCTGGATCGCCACCGCTGCCTGGTTGGCGAACGCCTGGGCCAGGGCCAACTCGTCGTCGGGCCAGGCCCGATCCTTTGCGTGGTAGAGGCCGATGAGCCCGAGCGCCTCGTCGGGGCCGATGAGCGGGATGAGGCATACAGTCCGGATCCCCTCGCGAGCGTAGACACCGCGCATGAGCCCGGTTCCCTGCCCGCTATCGGCATTGCGCAATGCGTAGGAGCGCCGATCGCGAATGGCGCGGACGCCGACCGTATCGCTGTCGAGCCGCAGCCGGCGGACCTCGGCCAGGAAGTCCTCTCCGAGGCCGCGATGCGCAGCGAGCTCGAACGGGAGGTCGCCTGGCTGGAGCAGCCAGAGGCCTGCCTTGTCGGCCTCGAACAGCGAGCGCGTTCGCTCGACGACGTCATCCAGCACCGCACTCAGCTCGAGCTGCCCGGTCAGCTCCTGCGTCACCGCCCGCAGGGCGCGAGCACGACGCACCTCACGGCGTGCGCGCTCCAGGAGATGGGCGTTGTGAAGGGCGCACGCCAGCCCCGCGGCGAGGGTGGCGAAGTATCTCGTTCGCAAGGCGGTGAGCGCCCCGCCGGGCGCACATTCGAGGACGAGGAGGCCGAGTGGCCCACCGGGCGCCGTGAGCGATAGTTCGAGCCGTGCCTGGCCGTCGGACACTGCCGAGCCGCCGCCGGGCGCGGTGAGACTCGACAGCGGCAGCCGGGCGGGGGGTGCCACGCGGTAGCCCGCGTGGGTCTCCAGCTCGAGGTCGCCGCCGCCGGCCAGGTAGACCGCTGCCCGATCGATGCCGAGGTCGATGCGAAGCGCCTCGATGGCGATGCGGGCGACCGCGCCGACGCTCCGCGCTGACGCCGCGCCGCGCGCGAGCTTGCCCAGCACCGCCAGCTCGCCATCGGGCGGCAGCTCGGCGGCGGGACTCGCCGGCGCGGTGTCCTCGGCCAGCGCGCCCACCAGCAGGCGCTCGACGTCCGAGCGGCGGAAGCGGCGGTCCCCTCGGGCGTTGATGCGGTAGGCGGGAAGGCGGCCCGCCTCGGTCCAGATCCTGACGGTGTTGGGATGCACGCCGAGCAGCGCCGCCGCTTGGGCGACGCTGATGAGCGCATCGGGATCGGTGCCGCGGTGGCCTGGCTGGTGGGCCATGGTCGCTCCGTGTATGGAACTTCTGGTAGGTCCCGTGCACCGGATGCTAGTTACCCGTGGGCCACTTGCGGATACCTCGTTGGTACCGAACCGCCCCGTACCCGTGCCGCCCCCGCCCGTGCCCGCGTCTCCTCGCGGCGTTGCCATTTGCCACCACCGCAGGCCTTCACGCCCCCAGCGCGAGAGCGACCAGCGCGCCCACCGCTCCGACTGACAGGAGGGCCGTGCCAACCGCCAGGCCGACGACGCCGATGACGGCTGCGCGCCGATGCCTGCCGCCGAGGAGCCGCATGGCATCCGGCAGGGCCAGGTTGGTGATGAGGAAGCCGCCGGGGGGCGGCTCGAGCCGGACCCGGCCGTCGTCGTCCCGCCGGGCGCGGGCAAGGACGAGCAGCCGATCGGTGACGTTCAGGCTGCGCGTGACGGATCGCGCCTCGAGCAGCCGCCCGTGCCGCTCGGACAGGCGGGCGGCGGCCGACGCCTGTGGCTCGCCGAGCTTGTCGACGCGGCCGCGCCAGACTTCGGGAATGGCGATGAGCGGCTCGGCGGCCAGCCCCGGGTCAATCGTCAGCGACCCGTCGTGGTCCCACAGCTCGAACGAGCGTGTCTCGCGCAGCCGCTCGATACTCCGCCAGCCTCGTTGCTCCCGCACCTCGACATCGCGATGAAAGGCGACCAACCGCTCGCCGCCGGGCGCGTGCAGCGGGTCGGCGCAGCGGATCCGGCCGACGACGCGTACCGGCCGGTCCGGAAGCTCGCCGGAATCCAGCAGGCTGCCGACCTTCATCTCGCGAGGTCCCGCCAGCCGCCGCCCGATGTCCAGGCTCGCGCCGGACGCCCGCAACGTCACCAGCGAGGCACCGAGCACCAGCAGGCCGGCCAGTCCCACCAGCACGAGGAGGAGCGCGAGCGGCATGTCAGTCCTCAGGCGCCTCGGCGAGGTCGGCGATGCGGCCGCCGCTCGCGCGCACCAGGTCGTCGGGGGTGATCGCGAACACCGCGTCCGGAAGGCCCGCCGCGGCCCAGACGGTCGCGTGACGCCGCAGGCGATCATCGACGAGGACGGTGAGGGCCGCGCGGTGCCCAAATGGCGGCACGCCGCCGATGGCATAGCCGGTGGCGGCCTGCGCCTCGTCCCCGTCGGCCCGGCGGGCGTGGCTCGCGTCCAGCGCGGCAGCCAGCTTGCGCGGGTCGACCCGATCGGCGCCGGAGACGAGCGCCACGACCGGGTCACCACCCGCAACGAAGACGAGTGACTTCACGATCTGCGCCACGTCGCAGCCCACCGCTCGTGCGGCATCGGCGGCGGTCCTCGTGCCTGCGGGGAAGCGCTGCACCTCGATCCGCAACCCGGCATCGGTCGCCGCGGCGATCACGCGCTGAGTGTTCGGATGCATCGGTACCGGCTCGGCCACGGTCGGGATCATACGAGCCGATCCCCGCCGGTGCGCCAGGTGGCCGCTCACCGGCTCGCGTGCTACCCTCGTACGCGACAACCCAAGAGCGACAGGGGAGCGCAGCCGCGCTGAGAGTGCGGGTCGAACGAGACCCGCAGACCCTCGAACCTGATCTGGGTAATGCCAGCGCAGGGAGTCGAAGCAGCCACGTGCAGCGGCGCGCCCCATCACCACGATGGGCGTGCCGTTCGTCGTTTCTTGGACCGATGCAGTGCGTGAGGCCATGCCCGGACCGATGAAGGCCGTGATCGTCGCCCATGGCGAGGTGGGTCCCGCCGATGCCGGCCACCTGGCCGGCGCCGACCTCCTCGTCGCCGCGGACGGCGGTGCCCTGGCGCTGGAGGCGATCGCTCCCGAGGCCCGCCCCCACCTGCTGGTCGGCGACCTCGATTCGCTCGATCCGGAGACGGTCCGGCGGCTCGAGGCGGCCGGTACGCGGGTCGAGCGCCACGCGGCGGACAAGGAGGCTTCGGACACGGAGCTGGCCGTCCGGGCGGCTGCTGCCGCCGGTGCGGACGAGATCCTCGTGCTTGGCGCGATGGGTGGGGAGCGGCTCGATCACGAGCTCGCCAACCTGCTCCTCCTCGCCGATCCCTCGTGGCGCGGACGTGACCTGTCGATCGTGCATGGGCGCACGTCGGTGCGCGTCCTGCACGCCGGGGAGTCGCTCCTGCTCAAGGGCGCGACAGGCGACCTCGTGACGCTGCTCCCGATGAGCGGCGATGCGGAAGGGGTCACCACGACCGGCCTGCGCTGGCGGCTCGACGCCGAGACGCTGCGCATGGGCCGATCGCGCGGCCTGTCGAACGAGGTCGTCCGGCCACCTGCATCGGTCCAGCTCGAGCGCGGCGTGCTCCTCGTCGTCGAAACCGCAGCCGAAGGAGCAACCTGATGTCCACCTCCCCCAACCCGGCCGACGCCTCGAACGCATGGCGCACCACCGACATCGTGGTGGCGGCCGTCGTGGCCGTGGCGTTCGGCGTCGTGTTCGTTGCCTGGAACGCCCTGTACGCGGCCGCCGGGCCGGTCTTCACCTTCTTCTGGCCTGCCCAGGCCGCGATGTACGGCGTGTGGCTGCTGCCGGGCGTCCTTGTCGGGCTGATCGTCCGGCGGCCCGGCGCGGCGTTCTTTGGGGGCTTCGTATCGGCCGCCGTGTCCGTCCTGCTGGGCTCGCCATACGGGGTCGACGCGCTCATCTCGGGCGCCATCCAGGGTGGTGGCGCGGAGCTGGGGTTCGCCATCGGCCTGTATCGGGCCTGGAACCTGCCGTTCGCGATCCTCGCCGGTGCACTGGCGGGCCTGGCGGCGGCGGTGCATGACGTGCCGCTCTACTACCCCGAGGTCGGCCTGCCGCTGCAGCTCGCCTACGGTGCGTTCACCATCGGAAGCGGCGCGATCGTCGCCGGCATCGGCGCCTGGCTGCTCGTGCGTGCGCTTGCCGGCACCGGCGTGCTGAGCGCCTTCCCGTCCGGGCGCAGCCAGGAGCCGATCTGAGGCGTTCGCGTCTGCATCGGTCTGCTTAGATGGGCCGATGAGCGCATCCGGCGTGGCGGTCGAAGCCTCCGGCTGGGGCTGGCGGCACCCGAGTCGTCGCGCCTGGGCGCTACGTGGGGTCGACCTGCGAATCGATCCGGGAGAGCGCGTTCTCCTGCTCGGCCCATCCGGATCGGGCAAATCGACGCTGCTGCTCGGCCTGGCCGGCCTGCTCGATCCCTCGGGCGGCGGAGGGGAGGCAGCCGGAGCGCTGCGCCTGGACGGACGCCACCCACGCGCCGCTCGCGAGCGGACGGCGATGCTGTTCCAGGACCCCGAGGCGCAGATCGTCATGGGCCGCGCCGGCGACGACGTCGCCTTCGGGCTCGAGAACCGATGCGTGCCGACGGCCCAGATCTGGCCGACCGTCGACGCCGCGCTGGAGGCGGTCGAGTTCCCGTACGGCCGCGATCGCGAGACGACGGCGCTGTCCGGCGGCGAGAAGCAGCGGCTCGCGCTGGCCGGCACCCTCGCCCTGCGGCCCGGCCTGCTGCTGCTGGACGAGCCGACCGCCAACCTCGACCCGGACGGTGGCGCGGCCTTTCGCGATGTGCTGGCCACCGTGCTCGACCGGATCGGCGCGACGCTCGTGCTGGTGGAGCACCGGGTGGACGAGGCGATCGAGCTCGTGGACCGCGTGATCGTGCTCGAGGCGGGGGGCGGCGTGGTGGCCGAGGGCCGGCCGCACTTCGTCTTCGCGCAGCACGGCGGAGCCCTCGCGGATGCCGGTGTCTGGGTGCCCGGCCGTCGGATCGCGCCGCCGCGGGCGCCGGTCACGCCTCGCCCGGAGTCCCAGACGTTGCTCCTCGCCGACCAGGTGAGCTTCACCTATCCGGGCTCTCGCGCCCCGGCCCTCGCCCGGGTTGACGCGCGCGTGCGTACGGCGGAGGCCCTGGCCCTGGTTGGCCCGAACGGATCGGGCAAGTCCACGCTGGCGCTGCTCCTGGCCGGGCTGCTGCGGCCCACGTTCGGGGCCGTGGTGGCGGGCGAGGCCCTGTCGTCAGGCCACGGGCACGAGCCGATCTGGCGCTGGTCGGCTGCCGAGCTGGTCCGTCGCATCGGGACCGTGTTCCAGGATCCCGAGCACCAGTTCCTCACCGGCAGCGTGCGCGAGGAGCTCCAGCTGGGACCGATGCGGGCCGGCGCCGCCGCGCCCGCGGCCCGCCGGCGGGCCGACGAGCTGCTGGACCGCCTGCACCTCGGGCACCTCGCGGAGGCCAACCCGTTCACGCTGTCCGGCGGCGAGAAGCGCCGCCTGTCGGTCGCCACCGCGCTCGCCACCGCGCCGGCGATCCTGGTCCTCGACGAGCCGACGTTCGGCCAGGATCGGCGGACCTGGCGCGAGCTCCTCCACCTGCTGGCCGCGCTGCGCGATGACGGCCGCGCCATCTGCTTTGCCAGCCACGACCTCGACTTCGTGCACGCCCTCGCCGACCGCACGCTCCGCCTGGCGCGGACGCCGGCGGTCGCGGCGGCCTAGCGCAGCCTGAGCCGGCCTGCGCCGATGCGCCTCTTCACGCCGCTGGTGCCGAATCCGGCGGCGCCGCTGGCCCGCGCCAACCCGACCGCCAAGCTCGCGGCCGCGCTCGTCCTGATGGTGGCGCTCTTCGCGTCGGTCGACATCGTCACCGGCGGCGTCGCGCTGGCCGGGCTGCTCGCCGCCCTGCCATTCACCGGCCTGCGCGTGCGCGTGCTGCTGGCCCGTACCTGGCCGATCCTGCTCGCCGCCGTCTCGGTGGGACTCTTCAACGTGCTGTTCGCCGCGAGCCAGGAGGGCGCGGAGCTGGTGCGCATCGGTCCGCTCTCATTGGGGGCCGAGACGCTGCTCAACGGCGTCGGCCTGGCGCTGCGGCTCGGGGCGATCGCGCTGGCCGGAGTGCTCGCCGCGGCCACCACGCAGCCGACCGACCTCGCCGACTCGCTGGTCCAGCAGGTGCGGGTGCCGGCGCGCTTCGCCGTCGGCGCGCTGGCGGCGTTCCGGCTGCTGCCCCTGCTCGCGCAGGAATGGCAGACCCTGGCACTCGCCCGGCGGGCGCGCGGCGTGGAGGCCGGTCGCTCGCCCGTGGCCGCCGTTCGCCTCTTCGCCGGCCAGCTGCTCAGCCTGCTGGTGGGCGCCATCCGGCGTGGCACGCGCATGGCGCTCGCC
>JBOGTC010000032.1:0-19187 GCA_050692055.1 Candidatus Limnocylindria bacterium
GCGTCCAGCCGCGCGGCGGTCCGGGGTGCCTTCGCCGCCTTCTCGGCCTCCCGCAGCCGCGCCAGGATCGCCTCGAGGCGAGCCGGGACGTTCTCCTCCCGCTCGCCGAGCAGCTGCGCCGCGCGGCGCAGCGCCTCCAGCCGGTCCGCCACCAGCTCCTCCGCCGCCTCGCCGGTCACGGCCTCGATCCTGCGCAGCCCGGCCCCGATGCTCGCCTCGCCGGTGATGCGAAAGCCGCCGATCTGCCCGGTGGCGGCGACGTGCGTCCCGCCGCACAGCTCCCTGCTGTAGCCATCAACCTGGACGACGCGGACCGACTCGGGCAGGTACTTCTCCCCGAAGAACATGTCGGCGCCGAGTGCCTGCGCGTCCTGCATGCGCATGATCTCGGGCTTCACCGGCGCGTCGCGCCGGATCTGGGCGTTCACGATGCGCTCCACCTCGCGCAGCGCCTCACGCGGCGTGGCGCGATCGGCGGGAAAGTCGAAGCGCAGCCCCTCCGGTGCCACGTACGAGCCCGCCTGCTTCGCCTGCTCGCCGAGCACGTCGCGCAGCGCCCGGTGCAGCAGATGCGTGCCGGTGTGGTTGCGCGCCGCGCCCCACCGCCGAGCCTCGTCGACCCGGGCCTCGACGAGGTCGCCCTCGCGCAGCTCACCCTCGAGCATCCCCACGTGCACGATCGCGTCCCCGGTACGCTGGGTATCCGCGACCACCAGCCGTCCGCGTTCCCCGACCAGCTCGCCGCGGTCTCCGATCTGTCCCCCGCCCTCGGCGTAGAAGGGCGTCCGATCGAGCACGATCCCGTCCGGCGCCACCGCCAGCACACGCAGCCCCCCGGCTCGCAGGTCGTTCGGATAGCCGATGAACTCGGTGCGGTGCTCGCCGAGCGCCGGGTCGAGCGTTGCCCCGGCCCGTCCAGCTCCGCGCGACCGTTCTCGCTGCTCGGCCATGGCCGCTTCGAAACCGGCTCGATCCACCGCCACGTCCCTCTCCGCCGCCATCTCGACGGTGAGGTCGATCGGGAAGCCGAACGTGTCGTGCAGGCGGAACGCATCGGCCCCACTGATGACGCGACCGTCGGCGACCAGCTCGTTCAGACGCGCGCTGCCGGCCTCCAGCGTGCGCGCGAACTTCTCCTCCTCGGCCTCGATCGCGTCGAGGATCGCGTCGCGCCCCTCGGCGACGTGCGGGTACGCCTCGCCCATGAGGTCGATGACCACCGACGCGGTCTCGCGCAGGAACGGCCGATCGATGCCCATCAGCCGGCCGTGACGCACCGCGCGCCGCATGATGCGCCGGAGCACGTAGCCGGCGCCCTCGTTCGAGGGCCTGACCTCTTCGGACAGGAGGAACGTCATCGCCCGCGAGTGATCGGCCACGACCTGGTAGCTGAACCGCTCGCTCTCGATCGTCTCCGGATCATGACCGATGAACTGCGCCAGCCGCTCGATGATCGGCACGAACAGATCGGTGCGGTAGTTCGAGTCGACGCCCTGGGCGACCGACGCGATGCGCTCGAGGCCCATTCCGGTGTCGACGCTCTTGAACGGCAGCGGGGTCAGCGTGCCGTCTGCCGCGCGGTCGAACTCCATGAAGACCAGGTTCCAGACCTCGAGCCATCGCGGGCACGTCTCGGAGTGGTCCGGGATGCAGTGCGGGCCCTCGCTGAGCTCGGCGCCGCGGTCGTAGTGCAGCTCGCTGCATGGGCCGCACGGTCCCGCGTCTCCCATGCGCCAGAAGTTCTGCTCGTCGCCGGCGGCTATGTTCCCCCAGCGCACCAGGCGGTCCGCCGGCAGGCCAATCTCCTGCGACCACAGGCGGTGCGCCTCGTCGTCATCGGTGTAGACGGTGGCGGCTATCCGCTCGGGCTCCAGTCCCAGCTCATCGGTCAGGAAGGTCCAGGCCCAGTGGATCGCCTCGGGCTTGAAGTAGTCGCCGAAGCTCCAGTTGCCGAGCATCTCGAACAACGTCTGGTGGCGCGGCGTGCGGCCGACCTCTTCGAAGTCGTTATGCCTACCCGCCACGCGAAGGACGGGCTGCGCGTCGACAGCGCGCACGTAGTCGCGCTTCTCCTCGCCGGTCAGCACGCGCTTGAACGGCGCCATGCCCGAGTTCACGAAGAGGAGGGTGGGATCGTCCTTTGCGAGCAGCGGTGCCGGGGGCACGCGGGTGTGACCCCGCTCCTCGAAGAAGCGCTGGAAGCGCTCACGGATCTCGGCCGCGCTCATCGGCGTCATCGGTCCATCCATCCATTCACGGCGAGAGCCGGCGACCCACCGGCTCTCGCGTGCTGCTCACTGGTGTCGCGTACCGCGGTCAGGGGGCGGCGCCCTCATGCCTGGTCTCGGCATTCGTCTGGTTGTCGGACACCATTCCCGCGCGGGCCTGTTCGGCCGCGGCGCGTCCCTCGTTCACCGCCTCGTCCCAGGCGTTGCGGCGCGTGTCGACGAAGTCGCCCACCTGGTCGCGAAGCTCCTCGCCGGTCTGCGGCGCCAGGATGAGTCCGATCGCCGCGCCGACCAGGCCGCCGATCACGACACCGGCCAGGAAGCTGCCGGTCTGAGAGTCCTTCATGGTGAGCTGCTCACTCCTCGCGTGCGTCCCACGATTCTACCGAGCCGAACGTGGGCCGTCGCGGCGCGGCGGTGATCTGAACGGTCTCGAGGCTGTGCTGAAGCGCGTTCATCAGGTCGGTGAGACGATCGAGCTTGACCGCCACGTCCTCGCTCAGCACCTCGACGTTGCTGGTCACCTCGCGAGCGCTGACCAGCATGGGCCGCAGCTCCTGGTCCGCCACCGCCGTCAGCCGTCGCGTCTCGGCCGCCAGCGCCCGCGTCTCGCGCAGGAGCGGCGCCGCCTGGATGACCAGGTAGAGCAGCGCGCCGCCGGCGGCCAGCACTCCGAGCCCGGCACCGATGTTGAAGATCGCCAGCGCCAGCTCCATCCGTCCTCCTTCAGCGCTCGTGGCTGGCCCCATCCTACCGGTCGCGGTGCTCGGCGTCTCCGGGTCTCGGCCACGGGCACGCTTCAGTCGCGCACCTCGATCGGGCCCATCGCCGCCAGCAGGGACACTGCCACCATCAGCGCCTGCGCGGTGACCGACGCGCCGATGACGTGCATGTCTCCAACGCGCAGCAGCTCGAGGCCGGTCCGTGCCGCGATCTGGTCACCGATCAGCACGCCCGCGACGGATGCGATGGCCAGGATCGGGACGCCCCGACCCCATCGGCCGCGCAGGGCGACGAAGATGAACAGGTTGATGAGCGCCAACAGCGGCACCCAGACCGCCCACGGGCCCACTTGGTCGCCGTCAGGCGGCCGCGCCGCGAGTGATGCGTCCCCCGCCGAGGCACTCCTCGCCGTCATAGAGCACCGCGGCCTGGCCGGGTGCCGGCGCCCAGACCGGCTCGACCGTCTCCACCGCGAACCGATCCCGGCCGATGAGCGTGACCTCGCAGGGCACGTCCGGGGCACGATGCCGGATACGGACGCTGGCGTCGAACCGCTCCGCGGGCGCCTCACCGGAGACGAACCGAGCGCCGTCCACCGCGAAGGACCGCTGCGCGACCTCCTCCCGGCGCCCGATGACGACCGTGTTGGCGCGCGGCCGCACCTCGCGCACGTACACAGCCTCGCCGAGCGCCACGCCCAGGCCGTGCCGCTGCCCGACCGTGTAATGGGCGTACCCGGTGTGCGTCCCCACGCGCGTGCCCTCGGCGTCCACGATGGGCCCTGGATCGCCGGCGTAGCCGCGCCGCTCCTCGAGCAGCGCGCGGTAGTCACCGAGCGGCACGAAGCAGATCTCCTGGCTCTCCGGCTTGGCCGCGGTCGGCAGGCCGAGGTCGGTGGCCATGACGCGCACCTGCGGCTTCGTCATGCCCCCCAGCGGAAAGCGGGTCGCGGCCAGCTGCTGCTGGTCGAGCACCCACAGGAAGTAGGTCTGGTCCTTGTCGGCATCGGCGGCGCGGAGCAGATGGTGGCGACCGCCGGCGTCTCGCTCGACCCGGGCGTAGTGCCCGGTGGCGACGGCATCGGCCCCGTAGGCGGCGAGCCCTCGCCGCAGGAGCTCGTCGAACTTGATGTACTGGTTGCAGGCCTGGCATGGGTTGGGCGTGGCGCCGTCGAGGTAGGCGTCGACGAACTGGTCGATCACCCGCTCGCCGAACTCGCGCTCCACGTTGAGCACGAAGAACGGGATGTCCAGGAGCTGCGCCACGCGCCGCGCGTCGTCGGCCGCGTCTGGCGAGCAGCACGAGCGCTTGAGCTCGTGGCCCTCGGGCACGTCGCCGTGCGTGCGCATCCAGACGCCCACGACCTCATGGTCACCGGGCTCGCGCGCGAGCAGTGCCGCGGCGACGCTCGAGTCGACCCCTCCACTCATGGCGGCCACGATCCGGCTCATGCGCTCGCCACCGCCGCGCGTGCCCCGACGTTGCCGCGGAGCCGGCGAACGCACGCCTCGAACACCTCCAGGGTGCGGCCGACATCCTCGTCCGTCGTGTCGCGACCCAGCGTGAGGCGCAGCGACCCGTGCGCCAAGCGCGGCTCGATGCCCATCGCAAGCAGGACGTGACTGGGCTCGGTGCTGCCCGTCGTGCAGGCGCTGCCGGTGCTGGCCTGGACGCCGTCGAGGTCGAGCGCCGCCACGAGGTCGCCGCCTTCGACGCCATCGATCACCACGCTGACGCTGTTCGGCAGGCGCTCGCTGGGATGGCCGGTCAGCTCGACGCCGTCGAGCGATGTCAGGCCACCGATGAGCCGATCGCGCAGGCCGCCCTGGCGCGGCGCTTCAGCCGCGGCCTCGGCGCGCGCGAGCTCCAACGCCGCCGCGAAGCCCACGATGCCGGCCACGTTCTCCGTGCCGGCGCGTCGCTGGCGCTCCTGGGCGCCGCCCTGCAGCTGCGGCAGGAGCTGCATACCCTGGCGCACGTGGAGGGCGCCGACACCCTTCGGCCCGTACAGCTTGTGCGCGCCGAGGCTCAGGAGGCTGGCCTGCATGCCATCGACGTCGATCGGTAGAAAGGCCGCTGCCTGCACGGCATCGGTGTGGAGCGGGACGCCGCGCTCGCGGCAGATCGCGCCAATGTCCGCCATGGGCTGGATGGTGCCGACCTCGTTGTTGGCGTACACGATGCTGACGAGCGTGGTGTAGTCCTCGATCGCGGCGGCGACATCGTGGGGATCGACCCGTCCGTATCGGTCCACGGGCAGGTACGTGACCTGGAATCCCTGGCGCTCCAGCACCTGGCAGGCATGGAGCACCGCTTTGTGTTCGACGCTCGACGTGACGACATGCCGGCCGCGGGCGCTGGCCGCCCAGGCGACGCCCTTGATGGCGAGGTTGTCCGCCTCGGTGCCGCCGGACGTGAACACGATCTCGCGCGGCTTCGCGTTCAGTGCTCGGGCGATCGTCTCCCGCGCCTCGTCCAGCCCCTGGCGCGCACGACGGCCGGAGGCGTGGATGCTCGACGGGTTGCCATGATGCTCGGTGAGATAGGGCAGCATGGCCTCGAGCACCTCGCGCCGCATCGGCGTCGTGGCAGCATGGTCGAGGTAGATCGCCATGGACCGATGATAGCCGCGGCCCGCTCGGAGCGTGTTCGGTGCCGTCTCCCGCGCCGAACTTGCCAGATTCCGCTGACCGCGGCGTTACGTCCGCGTAGGCCGCTCGTAGTTGTCCAATTTCACTGTGAGCGGCGTTACGCAGGCCGGGGCCGGCAGAAGTTGCCATCCTCCGCTCTGAGCGGCGTTACGCGGCTCATAGCCCGGGTTAGCCGCAGAGCCCGTGCTCAGCCGTTACCGAGCGATGCTATCCGTCCGCCTAAGGACGTTGTGAGCGGAGAATGGCAACATCGGTGCGACGAAGAGCAACGAGGTCGAGATGATCGTTCGGACCGTCCAGGAGATCAGCGGCACGGAGCGCGACGCGCGCGGCGATGGATGGCGTGCCCGGCGCCTGCTCGTGCGCGACGACGGCCTCGGCTTCTCGCTGAGCGAGACGACGGTGGATGCCGGCGCCGAGATGAACCTCTGGTACAAGCACCACCTCGAGGCCTGCTTCTGCATCGAGGGCGAGGCGGAGATCACCGAACGCGACACGGGAGTCGTGCATCGCATCGGGCCCGGATCGGCCTACGCCCCGGAGCATGACCGGCACCGGATCCGGGTCATCTCACCGCTGCGGCTGGTGTGCGTCTTCAACCCGGCGCTCACCGGTCGCGAGACGCACGACGCCGACGGCAGCTACCTGCCGGCGTCGGACTGAGAGGAGCCGGACGCCCGTGAGGCGGTTCGCTCGTCGCCACGACGCCCCCGCACGACCTGGCGCGGCGTGCCGTTCATTCCTGAGAGACTGAACCGCCGGAGGAGCGGCCGGCGAGGCGCGTTCCACCGACGCCTCAGTCTGGAGGGAATGACTCATCGGCGGAGAGTGAGTCCCTGCCGGCTCCGCCGACGGTTCATTCCCCTGAGAATGGGATCGGATGTGCTGGCTATCCGAATCGCGAGATTACCGGGACTCGTGACGCTCCTCATCGACGATGCGGAGGCGGAGCTCGTGCAGCTGCTCAGGAGCCAGCGGCGCCGGCGCGCCCATCATCAGGTCGCTGCCGGACTGGGTCTTGGGGAAGGCCATCACCTCGCGGATGTTCTCGACATCCGCGAAGAGCGCCGCCCATCGATCCAGGCCGATGGCGATGCCGCCGTGCGGCGGCGCCCCGTACTCCAGGGCATCGAGCAGGGCGCCGAACTGGTCGCGCATGCCCTCGATGCTGTGGCCCATGAGCGCGAAGGCGCGCTCGAGCATCGGTCGTTCATGAATCCGCACCGAGCCGCCGCCCAGCTCCCACCCGTTGAGGGCAAGGTCGTACTGCTGCGCGTGCACCGATGCCGGATCGGCCTCCATGCGCTCCGCCTCCTCGGGCACCGGCGCGCTGAACGGGTTGTGGGTCGCGTCCCAGCGCTGCCCCTCGGCATCCCAGGTGAACATCGGGAAGCGATGGACCCAGACGAAGGCGAGTACGCCTGGATCGCGCATGCCGAGCCGCTCCCCCATCTCGAGACGCAGGTGGCCAAGGGCCTCCGCGCCGGCGATGGCGTCGGCATCGGCGATGATGAGCAGCAGATCGCCGGCAGACGCGCCGGTGGCCGCCAGCAGATCTGCCTCGCGGCCCGCAAGGAACTTCGCGGCCGGACCGCGCAGCACGCCATCCGGCTCGACCGCCAGGTGGGCGAGGCCCTTCGCGCCGTGACGCACGGCGAGGTCCGTCAGCTCGTCGAGCTGCCTTCGTGAGTAGTCGGCGCAGCCTGACGCCACGATGGCGCGCACGGCACCGCCGGCCGCGATCGGCTCGGCGAAGACCCTGAAGTCGACGCCACGCACGGCATCGGTCAGATCCACGAGCTCCATCCCGAAGCGGATGTCCGGCTTGTCCGAGCCGTATCGGTCCATGGCATCGGCGTAGGCCAGGCGCGGAAAGGGCGACTCGAGGATCGGCCGCTCGGGCAGCACCTCGCGGCTGACGCGCGTGACCATCGCCTCGGTGGTCGCCAGCACATCGGCTTCGCGCACGAAGCTCATCTCGATGTCGACCTGCGTGAACTCGGGCCCTCGATCGGCCCGCGTATCCTCGTCACGGATGCAGTGGGCAAGCTGGTAGTAGCGGTCGTAGCCGGCGACCATCAACAGCTGCTTGAGCTGCTGCGGCGACTGCGGCAGCGCGTAGAACTGCCCGGACTGGAGCCGCGATGGAACGACGAAGTCGCGGGCCCCCTCTGGGGTGCTCCGAATCAGCAGGGGCGTCTCGATCTCGATGAAGCCCTCGTCCTCGAGCGCACGCCGGATGGCCGATGCCAGGCGGGCACGCAGGAGCATGCGGTCCTGCATCGGCGGACGCCGGAGGTCGACGTATCGGTGCTTGAGCCGCAGCGCCTCGTCGAGGCCGGGCTGCTCCTCGTTGACGTAGAACGGTGGCACCTTCGAGGGGTTGAGCACCACGAACTCATCGACCGCAACCTCGATCTCGCCCGTTGCCAGCTCGACGTTGGCGGTGCCCTCGGGCCGATGCCGGACCTCTCCGGAGACCTGGACCACCCACTCGTTGCGGGCGGGATCGGCGGCCGCGTGGGCCGCGGGCGCCTGCTCGGCGCTGGTGGCGACCTGCGTGATGCCGTAGCGGTCGCGGAGGTCAAAAAAGGCGAGGTGGCCGTGGTCACGCCGCCGATGGACCCAGCCGGCCAGCGTCACGCGCTGCCCGACGTGAGCTGCCCGTAATTCGCCGCAGGTGTGAGTACGGAAAGCCTGGCCCATGGGACGCGCATGGTAGCCGATCCTCCGCCGCTATCATGCTGCGCCGATGAAGCGCGTACCGCCCACTTCCAACCGAGCGACAGCGCTGCGCGAGGCCTTTCGCCGCGCCCAGGCCTGGGGACCGATCCCGGTGCCCGGTGCCGTTGGCCTGACCGCGGGGTTCATCGCGTCGTTCGTGGTGGATGCGCTCCTGCGAGGTGCCGTCGACACGCCGCTCCGCCAGCTCGTCGACGCGACTGTCTTCTCGATCGTGGCTGCGCCCGTGTGGCTCGTGGTGCAGCGACGCGACGTGCGCCAGGCGCACGAGGTGATGACCTGGCTCAACGGCTGGGAGACGGAGCGCTGGCAGGGCGAGATCGGGCGGCGGCTGACGGTGGTGCCTCGCGCCACACCGGGCATGCTCGAGCGCCTGCCCGATACGATGGGCCTGCGTCCGCTGCGCATCGAGCTGCTGGCCGTCCGCGGCGAGCTTGACGAGGCGCGAGAGCGGCTGGCCCAGCTCCCGACAGACACCCCGTGGCAGCGCTTCGAGCAGGCCGCGCTCGCGGAGTGGATCGCGTGGTGGGCGGATGAGCCCGGCGATCGCGGTCCCATGGCCGAGGCTGCAACCCAGATCGAGGACGAGGAGCGCCGCGTGGCCGCCCAGGTCATGCTCGCGGCAGCCGAGGCCCGTCGTGCGGCCGTCTCCGGCGCCGATGCGATGGCGCCGCTCGCCACCGCGCGCCCGATGCTCGACAAGCGACCCGGGCGCTACGCCTTTCCGTATACGGGGGGCGTCGTCGCGATTGTGGTCCTGATCGGGGCCGTGGCGAGCGTCGCCGTGGTCGCCACCAGCGCCGCGCTGCGGTAGTCTCAGCCGCCGGACGCTCGACGCCTCGGCGACGGCGCCAGGCTGCCCGGCACGTCCCCAAGTGGCAGCTCGCGCTGCTCGCCCGAGCGCATGTCCTTGACGGCAACATTCCCGCGCGCCAGCTCCTCGCCGACGATGACGACGTGCGCCGCGCTGGCCTTGGACGCCGCCTCCAGCTGCCTGCCGAGCTTCCGCGTCGACCCATCGACCCGGACCGATAGTCCCGCATCACGCAGCTCGCCGGCCACCCGCAGCCGTGCGCCGAGATCGTCCGTCGCGCCGACCACGGCGACGAGGGGCGACCGCTCCGGGAGCTCAACACCCTGCTCCTCCATGGCCAGGACGGTCCGATCCAGCCCGATGCCGAAGCCGATTCCCGGCGTGGGAGGTCCACTGAGCAGCTCGACCAGGCCGTCGTAGCGGCCGCCGCCACCGAGCGCCTGCTGCTGGCCCTCGCGACCGGCGACGTACAGCTCGAAGCTCGTCCGCGTGTAGTAGTCGAGCCCGCGCACCAGCCCATGGTCGATCGCGTACGCGCAACCGAGCTGGTCGAGCAGGTCACGAACGGCGGCGAAGTGCCCGCGACAGGCGTCGCACAGGTGATCGATGCTCCTCGGAGCGCCCGCCGCGAGATCTGTGGGCAGCTCCTTGTCATCGAGTACGCGCAGCGGGTTGACGCGCAGGCGGCGTCTCGAGTCATCGGTCAAGACATCTTCGTGGTCGACGAAATAGTCGATCAGCGCCTGCCGGTAGCCGGGCCGGCACTCGGCATCACCGATGGAGTTCAGGCGCGCCACGACACCGGTCACGCCGACGTCGCGGTAGAAGCGCAGCGCGAGCTCGATGAGCTCGGCGTCGACCATCGGCCCTGGATCGCCGATCACCTCGACGTCCCACTGGCTGAACTGCCGGTAGCGACCTGCCTGCGGGCGGTCGTAGCGGAACATGGGACCGATCAGGCTCAGGCGCACGGGCCCCGGCCGCACGTGCATCCCGTGCTCGACGAAGGCGCGCACGATCCCGGCCGTCGGCTCAGGGCGCAGCGCCCACTCGGAGCGCTCCTCGTCGCTGCCGCGCGCGCCGGAGACGCGGAACATCTCCTTCTCGACGGCGTCGCTGCTCTCTCCGAGACCGCGCGCGAAAAGCTCGACGCGCTCGAAGAGAGGCGTCTCCACGCGCTCGAAGGCGTATCGGCGGGTCAGATCCCTGGCGACCGCCTCGACTCGATCCCAGGCGGCGCCCTCCTCCGGCAGCACGTCGCGCGTGCCGCGTGGCGCGCCGATCGTCTTCGGCATGTCGCGGAGTCTATCGGCCCCGACCGGCGATCGTGTGATACGCGTCACCGATGAGATCCTCGATGACGTCCCACTCGACGGGCACGTCCAGGTAGACGCCGAGCCAGCCGCGGTGCCCGACGTAGGGCGGAGTGAAGTAGCGCTCTGGGTCCGCCTCGACCAGGACGTCGCGGGTACCGGGTGGGGCGGCGCACCAGAACGCGACGCGATCGTCGTGATGGTGGTCGGCGTACGTCACGAAGGTTCGCTTGTCGCGGACGAACCAGGTCGGCTCGCCGTGGCTCAGCCGCTCGGTGGCATCCGGCCACGACATGCACAGCTGCCGAACCCGCTCGAGGGGCGACTCTGCGATCACTCGCTCGTGCCGGCCCCGATCCGACGGCGGGTCGACACATCGACGGGGCGCTCCGCGGCCTCCGCCGCCGGGTGCTCCACGAGCGCCACCAGGCGGCTGGCCATGAAGCGGCCGGTGCGGACGGGCGTGCCGGTGCGCGTCACCTCGCTCACCTCGACCACGCCTCGCGCCGTCGTCACCTCGATCCGCCGCCCGGCGCGGGTGGCAACGATCTCGAACGTCTGGGTTCCGCCCTGGCCGGTGTCGACCACCGCCTCGACGCGATCGCCCTTCATGCGCGGAGTGTACGCGCGATGAGAGATTACGCCGCCGATGTGCGGCAAGTGTTGCCATCTGCCGACGGCGTCGGTCCTATCGGGCCTCGCGCGTGACGGATGTGACGTCGCGCAGGCGCTCGATCTTCGTCAGGACCATCGAGAGCTGCTGGAGCGAGGTCACCTTGAAGGTGGCGGTGATCGCGGCCGTGCCGTCGGCATGCGTGGCCACCGACGCGGCGACGATGTTCACCTTGTACTCGGCCACCACATTCGTGATCTCGTTGAGCAGGCCCGGCCGGTCGAGCGCGCTGATGCGTACGGTAATGGGGTAGGTCTGCTGCCCGGCCATCTCCCATTCGACGTCGATGAGCCGCTCGATGTCCCGCTCCGACAGAACCGATGGGCACGACGCGCGGTGCACCGTCACGCCCTTGCCGCGGGTGACGTAGCCGGTGATCGCGTCGCCAGGAATGGGTGAGCAGCACTTCGCGAACCGCACGAGCAGGTCGCCGACGCCCTTCACCTTCACGCCGGTGGTGGATGGCGCCGCGGGTGGCGCCTCTTCCGGCAGGGTGATGGCCGCGTCATCGTGGATCTCGAGCTTGCTGACCACCGATGCCGGCGAGACGGCGCCGTAGCCGATGGCGGCGTAGAAGTCGTCCAGCTCGCGAAACCGATACTGGGCCGCGATCTCGGCCAGCTTCTCGGCGTCGACGGATGCCAGCGTCTCGTGCGCCAGGCGTCGCAGCTCGCGGTCGAGCAGCTCCTTGCCCTGGCTGATGTTCTCGTCGCGCTGCTGGCGCTTGAACCAGGCGCGGATCTTCTCGCGCGCGTGGCTGGTGCGAACGATGTTCAGCCAGTCGCGGGAGGGCCCGTGCGCAGCCTTGGTGGTCACGATCTCGACGATGTCGCCGTTGCGGAGCCGGTGCTCGAGCGGGACGAGCCGGTTGTTGACCTTGGCGCCGATGGTGCGATGTCCCACATCGGTATGGATCCGGTAGGCGAAGTCGAGCGGAGTCGCGCCGTTCGGCAGATCCTTCACGTCGCCCTTCGGGGTGAAGACGAAGACCTGGTCCTGGAAGAGGTCGAGCTTGAGCCCTTCCACGAACTCGGTCGGGTCCGTCACCTCGCGCTGCCAGTCCATGAGCTGGCGCACCCAGGCCAGCTTCTGGTCGTAACGTCGGTCGCCGCGGCTGCCCTCCTTGTAGCGCCAGTGGGCCGCGATGCCGGCCTCCGCGATCTCGTGCATCTGGTAGGTCCGGATCTGTACCTCGAGCGGCTTCGCCTCGGGACCGATCACCGCGGTGTGCAGGCTCTGGTACATGTTCGCCTTGGGCATGGCTATGTAATCGTCGAACTGGCCCGGCACGGGCCGCCACAGCGAATGGACGACGCCGAGGGCCGCGTAGCAGTCCTTGACGTCGTCCACGAGCACGCGGATGGCGTTGAGATCGTAGATCTCGGTGAAGTCGGCGCCCTTGCGCTCCATCTTCTTCGCGATCGAATACAGATGCTTCGGTCGCCCGCTGATCTCGGCGGTGATGCCGACCTTGCCGAGCTCCTTGCGCAGGATGCCGATGCTCTTGTTGACAAAGCTCTCGCGCGCTCGTCGACGGTCGGCCAGCATGTCGACGAGCTGGCGGTACTTATCGGCCTCAGCGTACTTGAACGACAGATCCTCGAGCTCCCATTTGATCTGCCACATGCCGAGCCGATGCGCCAGTGGCGCGTAGATCTCCATGCTCTGCCGCGCGATGCGCTCCTGCTTCTCGGGCGGCAGGAAGTGGAGCGTGCGCATGTTGTGGAGCCGGTCGGCGAGCTTGATGATCACCACCCGAACGTCCTCGGCCATGGCCAGGAACATCTTTCGGATGTTCTCCGCCTGCTGCTCCTCCATGCTCCGCGCCGACCCGAACTTGCTGAGCTTTGTGACGCCGTCGACGAGCTTGGCAACCTCGCGTCCGAAGCGCTTCTCCAGGTCCGCGAGGGTGAGCTCGGTGTCCTCGGGCACGTCATGCAGGAGCGCCGCGGCCAGCGTTTCCTCGTCCATCTGCAGGGTCGCGAGGTAGTGCGTCACCGCGATCGGGTGGGTGATGTACGGCTCGCCCGACTCGCGCACCTGGCCGTCGTGCGCCTCGGCGGCCGTCTCGTAGGCCCGCTGGATCAGCCCGACGTTGGCGTCCGGCCGGTGTCGCTGGGCCTCGGCCAGGATGCCGTCGAGCGTGTGCTCCTTCGACGCAGCCTCCGCCGAGCCGGTGATGCGCTGCACCACGGCTGCCGGGGAGAGCCTGAGGCGAGCGAGCTGGCCCATGGGACGGCTGATGCTAGCACGCGGGCGAGTTCAGACCGACCGGGACCGATTCAGCGGGCCAGATCGGTCACGACGCGCACGGACGGGAGCCGATGCAGCGCATCCGGCGCGACCTTGAGCTTCGATGATCGGTTACCGCCGCCGAGGATGATCCAGGGCTGGGCCATGACCCGTTCGTCCACGAGGATCGGCAGATCCTCGGGCAGGCCGAACGGCGTCACGCCGCCGATCTCCATGCCGGTGAGCGCACGGACGGCATCGGCGCCGGCGAAGGAGGCCTTGCGCACGCCCATCTCCCTGCGCACGACGCGGTTCACGTCGAGCGTGGTCGTCGCGACCAGGATGCACGCGGCGTAGCTGGGCTCGGCGCCCTTCGACGCGACGACGATGGTGTTGGCGCTCCGCTCGGCCGGAACGCCGTAGTGCGCCACGAAGGCGGCCGTATCCGCCAGGGCGGGATCGCACTCCATCACCTCGAACCTGACGCCGAGCGCGTCGAGCCGATCCCGGACCGATGGGTGCAAGCGTCCCTCGCCCGGCACAGGTCAAACGCCCTCGACGGTCTCGACCCCGCGGCGCCCGAGGATCCGCAACCGAGCTCGCTGGGCCAGGCCGTAGGCCGGGATGGCGAGTCGCAGGGCGGCGTCGGCGGGGGCACGCAGCGGCAGGTCCCGGGCGCCGACGTACTCGATCTCCTCGCCTCCGAATCCCTCCTTGAACTTGCGGATGCCGCCCGTCGCGAGGCCCCACAGGTCGTAGACGCGGAAGCCCTCCCGCGCGAAGTCGGTGATGGCGGTCCATTTCAGCAGGTAGTTGGCGCGCGAGTCGCCGCCGCCATCGGTCATGCCACCGTAGGATTCGACCGCGCGCTCGCCACAGGTGAAGTGGAAGAGCGTGGCGACGCGCTCGCCATCGAGCGTGGCGAACGAGAGCCGGCAGTGGCCGGCCGGAGCGAAGAGCGACCACACGCGCTTGTAGTAGAACGGGGCGCGGGCGACGAATCCGGCCCGCTCGGCGGTGAAGCGGTAGATGCGGTTGAAGTCCGCCAGCGCGGGAGCGATGAGCTCCGCCGCGCTGGAGCCGTCGAACCGCTCGATCTCGACCCCGCCCCGCTCGGCCCTGTTCACGTACTGGCGATGCTTGCGCTTGAGGCTCGCGCGCAGCGCGTCCTCGCCAGCAGTCAGGTCGATGATCCGCGTGGTCGGCGGCTGGATCTTCGTGGCCGCACGCCACGGGAATTCCAGCAGGGCGCGGCCGTACGGCGTCGTGGGCCGCGCCTCGGGGTCGATGCGCACGGTGGCGATCTTCTCGGCGCGGCCGAGGCGGCGGAGTGCCTCGACCAGCGCATCGCGAACGACCGGATCGTCCAGCGCACCCACCGGCCCGCGCGGGACGTAGGCCAGGTGCCAGCCGATGAGCGGCACGCGGCGCAGCAGGAGCTGTGCGCCGGCAATCGGCTCGCCGCGAGACGGGCCAATCGCCAGGCGCAGCGGGCGCCAGCCGCCCATGGCGCGCACCTCGCCCCACTCCCATAGCTGCGGGAAGGCGTGGTACGGCGTCGACTCGACGAAGCCGTTCCAGGCGTCGCGGTCGTCGACCCGCCAGGCCGTCAGCTCAGCCATCGGCATCGCTCCCCCAGCCCGCGGCGCGAAGTGCCTTGCGCGCGACCTCGCGGTCGTCCCACGGGAGCTTCTCGGTGCCGTAGAAGATCGAAGTCTCGTGCCCCTTGCCGGCGAGCAGGATCACGTCACCTTCCCGCGCCAGGCCGACGGCATGCCCGATCGCCTCGCGCCGATCGTCGACGACGAACAACGTCTCGCCGTCGCGCGCGCCGGCGGCGCGAGCGCCTTCGGCGATCGCCTCATTGATGTCCCGCGGATCCTCGAGGCGCGGGTCCTCGTCGGTGACGATCGTGACGTCCGCCCGCTCGGCCGCCACCCGGCCCATGGCGGGGCGCTTGGTGGGATCGCGATCGCCGGCCGAGCCGAAGACGGCGATGAGCCGGCCACGCGCCAGCGGCCGCAGGATGTCGAGGACCTTGCCCAGCGAGTCCGCGGTGTGGGCGTAATCGACCACGATCGTGAACGGCTGGCCCCCATCGATCCGTTCCATCCGTCCCGGCACGCCGGCGACGTTCGACAGCGCCTCCGCGGCCGTGGCCAGGTCGACGCCCTCGGCGTGGGCGATCGCGAGCGCGGCCAGGGCGTTCGACACGTTGAAACGTCCCGGAGTCGGCAGGCTGACCGCTCCGGTCCAGCCGGGCGCGGCCAGGCGGAAGCGGCTGCCTCCGGCCTCGGAGACCAGGTCGGCGGCGCGCAGATCGGCATCCGCCTCGATGCCATAGGTCAGAACCCGGTCGCCGGCGCGTTCGCGGAAGTAGCCGAACGTATCGTCATCGGCGTTGAGGATGGCGAGCGGCGCCTCCTCGACGAGCAGCGCCTTGGCCGCGCGGTACGCCTCGAGCGTGCCGTGGAACTCGAGGTGCTCACTGCTGACGGTGGTCACGACGCCCACGTCGAAGCGGCAGTTGCGCGTGCGCTCAAGGGCCAGGCCGTGCGACGTCGCCTCCATGATCACCGACTCGTTTCCGGCCTCGACCATCTCTGCCAGCAGCTCCTGCAGCTCGACCGCCTCCGGTGTGGTGTTGCGGTCGTCGTTGGGCCGACGCTCCTCGCCGACGTCGATCGCGACGGTGCCGACCATGCCCGGCCGCCGGCCGGCCGCGCGCAGCAGGTCCGCGGCGAGGAACGAGGTCGTGGTCTTGCCATCGGTCCCCGTGATGCCCACGACGCGAAGCCGCGTCGACGGCCGGCCGAACCAGTGGTCCGCCGCGTCCGCCAACGCCCGGCGCGTGCGGTCGACGACGAGCTGCGGCACAGAGACGCCAGGCAGCTCCCGCTGCACGACCACGGCGCGCGATCCGGCGTCGACGGCGGCCCGCACGAAGTCATGGCCATCCACGTGAACGCCGGGTACGGCGAAGAACAGCGTTCCGGGCGCAGCCCGCCGCGAATCGTAGGCCAGGGCCGTCACCTCCCCCACCGGCAGGCCCGATACGCGCTCGGGACCGATGACGTCGGTCAGCTCGCCGAGGCCCATGCGGCGCTGGCGCATGATGGTCATCGGCGCAGCCTGCGAAGCCAGCCGCGCATGATGCCGGCCGCCTCGCGAAGCCGATAGAGGTTCGCGTCCACCACGATGTCCCAGCTCCCGGCCCAGGTCGCCTCCCGGCCGCCGAACCCCTTCTTAAACAGGCCCACGCCATGCCACGGGTGGTCGGGGCCGGCGTCCGGCGGTGCCACGCCCCACAAATCGTGCGTCCGCGCGCCGCGTGCGCGGGCGAGACGCATCATCGACCACTGGAGCGCGTAGCTCGCGTAGCGCTTCGGCTCGCCGCGCTCCTCCCGTCGCGAGCCGCTGAACAGGTAGAAGGACCGATCGCCTTCGAAGACCACCATGCCGGATGCCAGCAGCTCGCCTTCGCGTCGGGCCTCCAGGATCGCCGCCCGTCCGGCTCCGGCCAGGGCCCGCCAGGCGAGGCGATAGCGCTCAAGCGGTGGCAGAGGAAAGCCGGCGCGCTGCTGGGTCTCTTGCACGAGGGCGTGAAGCGCGTCGATCGGGGCCAGATCGTCCGCGTCGTCGGCAACGCTGACGTCCACTCCTTCGCGCTCGGCGCGGCGCACGCCGTAGCGCGTGTCCTTGTCGAACTGGCCGATGAGCTCATCGTCGTCGCCCAGCTCGACGAGGCGCGTCTGGCCCACCTGCAGCGTGGAATGCACGCGGCGCAACCCGACGTCCGCGAGCCCCAGCAGCTCCCGCGACCCGGCCTCGAGACGTGGCTCGAGCCTGATGCCGATCGCCCGCTGCGATCCCGCCGCGGCCGCCAGGCCTGCCACGATCGTAGCCAGACGGCCCGAGGCGCGGCCATCGGCATAGTCGAGGACCGGCCCGTGCGGGACGTACCAGAACGCGTGACCCGCGGGCAGCGACCGGTGCTGAGCGGCGAGCAACGCCACGAGCTCGCTGGACTCCTCCAGCACGTAGCGGCGCTGTGGCTGGCGATCGAAGGCCGCGACATCGGCCCATGCCCAGTCATGGAGGAAGTCACCGGAAGCATGCGAGGCCAGGAAGGCCTGCCAGGCGGCAGCATCCGCCGCCGTGGCGGGTCGGAAGCTCACGTCGACCTGCGTCCGAAGCGCCGACCCAGGAGCCCGCGCAGCTGCTCGATCTCCGGCGAGCGAAGGGCGCCGGCCACGAGCAGGAAGATGGCGGTGCCCGCGGCGGACAGGGCGAGCAGCACGATCAGCCGCCCGAATCCGTGGTCGAGCAGCCCGGCAAACCACGCCTGTGCCAGCGTCAAACCGCCCAGCATGAGCAGCGCGGCGGCACCGGCCGCGACCGCCGAGCGACCCGCGGAGCGCAGCAGCGTTCCCTCCTCGACCGATTCCAGCCGCCGGTGCAGGCTCCACAGCAGCCCCAGGACCTCGAGGACGGCGCTGACGCTGAGCGCCAGCGCGAGGCCCTCCACGCCCATCGGCCCTACCAGCCAGGCCATGAGCGGCACGTTGATGGCCACGGCGATGATCGCCCATATCACCGGCGTGCGGGTGTCCTGCATGGCATAGAACGAGCGGGTCAGCACGTGGACGACGATGTGGCCGACGAGCCCGATGGCGAAGAAGCCCAGCGCGCTCGCCGTTCTCTGCGCCGACTCCTCGCTGAACAGCCCGTACTGAAAGAAGACCGAGGCCAGCGGCTCGCGCAGCACGATCATGATGGCGGTCAGGATCGCGCCAACGAAGACGAGGACACGGAGGCTGCCGGCCACCTGGCGCCGGATCTCGCTCTTGCGGCCGAGCGCCGCGTCGCGGCTGAACGTCGGGAAGAGCGCCACCGCGATGCTGACGCCCACTACCCCCACCGGGATCTGGCTCAGCTGGAAGGCGTAGTTGTAGGCCGTCACGCTGCCCTCCGGCAGGCCCGAGGCGAGCACCGTGGAGACGATGAAGTTGAGCTGCCCGGCCGCCAGGCCCAGCATGCGAGGACCCATGAGCCACACGACGCGACGGACGCCGGGATGCCCGAGACCGATGGTCAGGTCGTAGCGCTGCCCCACCCTGGCCAGGTTGGGCAGCTGGACGGCGAGGTGCGCCAGCGAGCCGACGGCGACGCCGACGGCCAGGCCCTCGACACCCATGACGGGCGCCAGGAAGGCCGCCGCCAGGATGATGGCGAGGTTGTAGAGCAGCGGCGCGATGGCCGGCACGGTGAACTGCTGGTAGCTGTTGAGGATGCCGGTGACCACGGCGCCCATGCCGATGAGCACGGGGCTGATGAGCATCACCCTCGTCATGCGCACCGCCAGCTCGGTGGTGGGGGCGTCGAAGCCGGGCGCCACGAGCGGCACGATGGCCGGCGCGAAGATCGCCATCACCAGGCTCAGGCCGGCAAGCGCGATGAGCACCAGGTTGATGACGCTGCTGGCCAGCTGCCACGCCTCGCGCTCCTGGCCCCTGGCCCGGTAGCTGGAGAAGACCGGGATCAGCGCCGCGCTCAGGGCGCCGGCCACGACGAGCTGAAAGATGGCGTCGGGAATGCGAAAGGCGGCGAAGTACGCGTCGAGCTCGCGGCTGGCGCCGAACTGCGAGCCGATGACCAGCAGCCGGATCCCGCCCAGCAGCCGGCTGACGAGCGCGGCGGTGGTCAGGATCAGGCTGGCCGTGAGCAGCACCCGTCCCGCCGAGGCGCCCCCGGACGGTGCCGGGGCCGGGCTGGGGGCGACCGACGGCGTCGTGCCCTCGGCGCCCGTCA
>JBOGTC010000033.1:0-12953 GCA_050692055.1 Candidatus Limnocylindria bacterium
CCGGCCGGGTTCTTGGCCAGGTACTGCTGATGGTAGTCCTCGGCGAGGTAGAACTCCGGGGCTGGCCCGATCTCGGTGGTGATCGGTCCATACCCCGCGCGCTCGAGCTCGGCGGCGTACATCTCGCGGGAGGCCTCGGCGGCGGCCGACTGGGCATCGGTGTGGGTGTAGATCGTGGACCGATACTGGGTACCCACGTCATTGCCCTGGCGCATGCCCTGGGTCGGGTCGTGGTTCTCCCAGAACAGGCGCAGCAGCTCGTCGTACGAGACGCGCGATGGGTCGTAGACCACCCGCACCACCTCCGTGTGGCCGGTTTTGCCGCTGCAGACCTCCTCGTACGTCGGGTTCGGCGTGTAGCCGCCCTGGTATCCCGCGGCGGTCATGATGACGCCGGGCGTCTGCCAGAACAGCTTCTCGGCGCCCCAGAAGCAGCCCATGCCGAAATCGGTGATCTCGCTGCCGTCGGGGTACGGGGGCTGCAGCGCGGCGCCGTTGACGAAGTGACGCTCCGCCGTGGGGATCGCCTGTGGTCGGCCGGGGAGCGCATCGGCTCGATCGGGCATCCTGGTCTTGCTGTCGAAGAGGAACATGGTGAGAAGTGTACGACCGATTGATGACGGCGCCATGACGCCGCGCGCCGCGCGACGGCCGAAGCGCGTCCTGCTGGTGGGGATGATGGGCTCGGGCAAGAGCTCGATCGGTCACGAGCTGTCGCGACGCACCGGCTGGCCGTTTCTCGATAACGACGTCCTGCTCCAGCGCGCCACCGGCCGGACCGCCCGTGAGCTGCTTGCGGACGAGGGCGAGGTCGGGCTGCGTGCCGGCGAGTCAGCCGCGCTGCACGAGGCGCTGGCCGTGTCCCCGCCGGCCATCGTGGCCGTCGCCGGCGGCGTGGTCCTCGATGCGGAGGACCGCCGGCGAATGGACGACGACGGCTTCGTCGTCTGGCTGCAGGCATCCGCCGAGGAGCTTGCCGACCGGGCGACGGGCGCCACCCACCGGCCGTGGGTGCACGAGGGCGCGGAAGCCTGGTTCGATCGGGAGATCACCGCGCGAGCGCCGCTGTACGAGGAGGTGGCGGACGTGAGCGTGGATACCGAGCGGCTTGCCCCACCTCAGGCCGCCGAGCTCGTCCTGCGGGCGGTGGAACGCTGACTTGAAGCCCTCGAGCTCGCGCGGAGCCTTCAGCCGGCCAGTCGCCGGCTTCGGCGTGGCTCGTGCGGTTCCGCCAGCTCGGTCTTGGCCTGCGCCGGCGCAGGCAGTGGCTCCAGTTTGAGGGTTGCCCATTCGCTGCGCGGATCCGGATCGCGCATCACGCCGCGGAGCCGGTAGGTGATCGGTCCGTTCTCGGCCCGCAGCGTGTAGGCCTCGCCCGGCCGCCAGTGGCGGTCACGCGGCCATGGGATACGGCGCTCGATGAAGTGGCGCGGCATGCAGTCACCCGTGCGCATGGCTCAGGCCATGATCGGACCGATGCTAGCCGTCGCCGCTAACCGCGCGGCATCGCCCAATCGGGCCATCGGCCGCTGGGCGGTTTGGCTAGCATCGCAACCATGAGCGATCAGGACCAGCAGCAGCCGATCCCGCCCGATGCTCAGGAGGTGCGGCTGGCCGAGCTGATCATGCCGAACACCACGAACCACTATGGCACGCTGTTCGGCGGCCACGCGCTGGGGCTGATGGACCACGCCGGCTGGATCGCCGCCACACGCTACGCCCGGCGCACCATGGTCACCGTCGCCTCGGATCGCGTCGAGTTCAAGGTCCCGGTACGAGCCGGCCAGCTCGTGGAGCTCGTGGCGCGGGTCGCGCGCGTGGGCCGCACCTCGGTGACGGTGGCCGTCGACATGTTCGCCGAAGACGTGGCCGACGGAGAACGGCGCCTGGCCACATCCGGCAGCTTCGTCTTCGTGGCGGTCGACGAGGCCGGCAACCCCACTCCTATCGAGCCCGCCTGAGCGAGATGGCGCCGCCCGGCGCCGCCTGGTGGGCCCCCGTGGGCCGCGGTCTCTCGTCGCCAGATTCATACGGCATCTGCACGGATCAGGCTCCGGGCCCCGCTACCAGCTACGCTGCCGGTCTCCGTCTGAACTTGGCGACTCGGGGCACCTCGTGGCCCCCGCATGCAGGCAGGGTATGAATCTGGCGACTCGCGGCCCTCATGGGGCTCTGCGAGATGCGCGCCATTCGGCAAGCCGCGCGGCCGCTCCTCCGGGAGTCGGAAATCTGGAATCAATGCTCGTCCGATGCAACTTATGTCAGATGCTGGTCCGCGCGAGCCCCCGATGGGTGGGCCATCGGTGGGCCATCAGGGGTCAAATGCTGCCGTCGCGCACATTGATCCTACGGCGCGTGACGAGAACCAGGCCGTAGCCCGAATACGTTGCAACAGCCGATCATTAGTGATACGTGACGGCCAGCCCCCAAATGCCGGCCTACACTGAGCCCCGGCGGAGCTCAGGCGGGTCTGTGGCCGCCAACCTGTGCTCAGATTCGCGTGCAGATGGCTGAAATCAGCCGCTTTCGATGGCAACGCACCGGAAATGTGAACGAATCGGGCGATTCGACAGTACATTAGTCACGAGGCGGGTGGGTGCGACGCGGAACCGATGCACCGCCGTCGCTACCCTCCTCGTCCGTCGGCGACATCCGCGGCGCGGCCCAGGGGCGTGGGTCGCGCCGCGATCCGCGCCAGCGCTAGCCGCGGCCGTTACGTTCCTGCGCGCCCCTCGCGGCGTTGCATGGAGTGGAGGTACCGGGGAAGAAGACGCCGCTTCGCGGCTGAACTTCACCGCTCATTGCACCTGGTGCCAGCGGCGGGGAAGAAGCTGCCGATGTCCGCCGCCTCTTCTTGCCCGTTACCTGCACCTCATGCAATGTGACGGACTCGCTGAGCTCGGGGACCCGCGCTGAGCTCAGCGACGATGCCGAGCCGCGCTCCGTCCCGGCCTCACCAGCTTTCGTGGTGAACGATCTCGTGCAGCGCCCGCCGCGGAGTCTTGCGTCGCGGCTTATCGAGCTGGCCGGCGCGCGCCGGGTAGCCGAACGAGATGAGGTAGTCGCAGCGCCGATCGGCGGGCAGGCCGAGCAGCCGCTTTGCGAGCCGCTTGTCGTAGACGGCAGCATGCACCGAGCCGATTCCCAGCTCGAGGGCCACGAGCATCATGCTCTGGCTCGCATGCCCAACGTCGTAGAGGTCGGCCGCGACCTCGCGAGGATCGTCCTGATCGGGGGTGACAAGTGCAACCGCCAGCGTGGCGCCGGCGAGATGGCCGGCGTACCGGCCCACCTCGGCGAGTCGCTGGAGCCGCCCTCGATCCGTGACGATCACGAAGTCCCATGGCTGGCTGTTCTTGCTCGACGGCGCGCGACGCCCGGCATCCAGGATCCGCTCGAGCGCCTCGTCGGGGATGGCACGATCGGCGAAGGTGCGCACCGCGCGCTGGGTGACGATCGCGGTCCAGACTTCCATCCCGGCATTGTGGGCCCCGAAGCCGGTCCCGCGTCGCCTCGGGCTCGCCGGGCGCTCAGCGGCCATGAGCCCGCATGATCGCCATCAGCCGATCGGGGTCAAGGGCGTGAGCCGTGATGCCATCCCGCCCGGTCATGGTTTCGGCGGCAACGAGGGCGTTGAGGATGGCCTCCTCGGTCGCCTCGGCCGCCGCCTCAAAGAGCGGATTGATACCGTCATCCACGACCATCCGCAGTGCCACCGTGCTCCGCGGGTCGTCCTCACCCGCACGGCCTGACAGGCCTCGATTGCCTGTGGCAAACGCCAGGAACAGGTCGCCCGAGCCATGCGACGCGTAGCTCCCCATCCGCGCCAGGCCCATGCCGAGGCGCTGCGCAAGGCGCGCGCACTGGTGTGGCAGGAGCGGCGCATCGGTGCCCACGAGGCCGATGATCGAGCCGCCCTCGGCGCCCGCCCGTGCGGCCAGGCGCTCGACCTCGTCCCAGGGAGATGGCACTTCATCGAGCGGGATCGCGGCCCCCACCGGCACGCCGTCGATCCGTAGCAGCTCGCGCCGGCCGTAGTTGGCCTGGACGAGCACGCCAACCGTCCAGCGTGGATCCTCGCCGACCACTCGGGAGGCCGTGCCGATGCCGCCCTTGAACTCGTGGCAGATCATTCCTGTCCCGCCGCCCACGTTGCCCTCGGCTACGTGGCCGCCGGTCGCCCCCGCGAGTGCAGCGTGGACGTGCTCGGCGCGCACGTGGAAGCCGTTCATGTCATTGAGCGCGCCGTCGTACGTTTCGCCTACCACCGGGAGCGACCAGAAGCCCTCGTTCGGGCCGTGCAGGCGCGCGGCGGCCTCGACCAGCGCATCGCGCACAACACCCACGGAGTGAGTGTTCGTCAGGCCGATCGCCCCGCCCAGCATCCCCGCCTCGCGGATCCACTCCAGCCCGGTGAGCTCCCCATTGCCGTTGAGCCGATGCGCGCCGGCGAAGACCGGCTCGGTCCAGACCTGGCCGTCGTGCGGGATCACGACGGTGACCCCGGTGCGTATCGGTCCCCGGCCGGGCAGCAGAGGGCCGTCGCCGGCAATGAGCGTGGTGTGCCCAACGCGTACGCCTGCCACGTCCGTGATCGCGTTGAGCTCGCCCGGCTCCAGCCGTCCGATCCGAATCCCGAGGTCACGCCCCCGCATCGGCTCCCCCTGGGTGCGAATCCATGGGCGAAGTCTAGGGAAACGGCGCACGACCGAGGGGTCCGGCATGGCGCCGGACCCCTCGAGCGTCGGTGCGGGACGGTTAGCGCTTGAAGCGTCGACCGGCCGACCAGGCGATGCCGCTCCCCACGACGAGCGCGCCGCCGAGGCCGCTCAGGAGCAGCGTGGCCACTGCCGCGGTGTCCGGGAGCTGGTCGGCCCCACCGGCGGATTGCGGAGCCTGGCTCGCGTCCTCCGGGCTGACGCCGCCGACCTCGAAGTCGCCGTTTTCGTCGGTCATGACGACGGCGCAGATCACGTCGCCCACCTCCACGTCGGCATCGACGCCCGCTCCGAGGTCGAGCGTGACATCGCCGAGCGTGATCGTCGAGTCGGTGATCGCCGTCACGGTGGCGCAGATCGTCACGTCCGCGTCGATGCTGACCGCCGTGTCGCCATCGGTGCTTGTGGCGTCGACCGCGACACATGCCTCGCCGTCCAGGTCGGCCGCCAGCTCGAGCAGCGCGCGCAGCTCGGCCGTCAACAGCTCGGCGGGAATGACGGTCCCATCCACCGCCACCTCGCTGGACGCCGTCATCGTGACCTCGCCGCACACCTCGAACGTGGCATTCAGGCCGACTGTCGCGATCAAGCCGCTCGCATCGTCGATCGTCACGTCGAGGCAGGCCGTCGCCCCGGCCGCAACGGCCGCGTCCAGCAGCGCCGCGAGATCGGCGTCCGCGGCGACGAGCGGCTCTGGGATGAGCACGCCACCGACCGCATAGACGCCGGTGGCCGTGTCGAGCGTCACGGACCCGCAGATCTCCGCCTGGGCGGCGATGTCGAGGGCGATAATCACGCCGGAGCCGTCGGCCTCGACCTCGAGACAGGTGGTCGCCTCGGCGGCGGCCACCGATTCCAGGACAGTGATCGTCGAGGCATCGATGGCCGCAGTCGCGGCGATGTCCTCGACGGTGCCGTCGATGGTGATGGTCCCCGCCGCTCCACCGCTCGGCGCGGTGAACGCGGTCACCTCGCCGCAGAGCGTGCCGGTGACGGCGGCGCTGGCCGGGCCGGCGACCAGCAGCGACATCAGCATGCCGAGCGCCAGCGCCAGCGGCAGGCGCATCGGACCAATCAGTCGTGTCATGGGTTCCTCCCTGTGGAGGCGCGGCATGGCTTCTGGTCCGCGCCGTTTCGGAGAGGCCGGGTTGCAGGCGGTCTGCCGGAACCGACCGAATCGGCGGGTACGATGGCGCCAGGCGAGGGTTACGTTGGGCCCATCGTGTGCACCGGACCGACGCGCACCGCGCCAGGTCGGTCGGTGGCCGACAGCTCGCTCCCGGTCGTCAGGGTGTCCAGCCTCGGCCGAGCGGCTCGTCGGGAACGCCGCATTCGGGGCACATCGTGGCGAGGTGCCTGAACCACTGCTCCAGCTCGCGCGCCCGCGGCAGCTGATCCACCGATGCGCCGTCCGCCACCTGATGGACCTGGTGGTAGCGGTCGACCACAAGGAGCCGATGGGCCACCTCGCCATCCGGTTCGGCGATGCGCACGCGCCCGTCCCAGGCAGCGAAGGACTCGCGGAACGCCTTCAGCTCATCGAGGTATGGGCCGATCGGGCCGGCGCCGGGCAGCACCACTGCCGTGGCATCGATGCGACGCGCGCGCTCGCGGCGAATGAGCGAGCTAGGCAGCCGATCGCCGACGCGGGCCGCCCGCAGCTGACCACCAGCCGTGGCCATCGGTCCGGCCATCAGGGCCGGCTCGGCTCCGGCTCGTGCTCGTGCGCGGACTTTGGCGCTGGAACCGGCCGATGGGCGCGGCCCTGGATCAGCCAGAGGCCGATGAGCACCACCACGCCGCCGGCTACGGTGAGCGCTCCGAGCCGCTCACTCAGCAGCCAGACGGACGAGAGAACACCCACGACCGGCACGAGCAACGCGAAGGCGCTGGCACGCGCCGCGCCGATGCGCGCCACCCCCAGGTTGAGCAGCACGAAGGCGGCGACCGTGCCGAAGATCGCGAGGTAGCCGATGCCGATCCATGCCGCGACCGGCGCGACCGCGAGCTGCCCGATTCCGCCCTCGGCCAGCGACGGCGGGATGAGCAGCAGCGTGCCGAGGGCGGTCCCGTACAGCGTGGCGCTCACCGCGTCGAATCGGCCGCTCGCGATGCGGGCCAGCACTGAGTAGATTCCCCAGCAGATGGCGCCGGCCAGGAACAGCAGGTCGCCAATGAGCCGCTGGCCATCAGCCGTCTCCGACGGACCGACCACGAGGAGCAGGCCCGCCACCGCCACTCCGAGGCCCAGCGCGCCACGCATCCCGAGGCGCTCGCGCAGCGCGATCCCGGCGAAGACCGCCGTGAAGACGGGCGCCAGGCCCGGCACGATGATCGCGCCATCCGATGCCGGCGCCAGGGTCAGGCCGGTGAGGAAGAGCCAGTTGTATCCGGCGATGGCGGTCAGACCCAGCCCGGCGACGAGCGGCAGATCCGCGCCGCGGATTGGCGCAAGGCGGCGGCCCGCAAGGCGCGCCCAACCGTAGAGCAGGATCGATGCGATGCCGAAGCGCACCGCGGCAATGGTGAAGGCCGGCGCCGCATCCACGGCCACCGCGCCCGCCACCCACGTGCCGCCGAAGCAGATTGCCATCCCGGTCAGCATCAGGTAGGCGCCGCGCTCGGCTGCCGACCCGCGCTCGACCGTCATCGCCTGCCTCCTCCGGTGCGTGTGGGGCACGTGCGCATCGGCTCATGACGGCGAGACGCGCCGGGCTCCATAAGGAAACGGTCGACCGGGCCGGATCGTGAGGCCGGCATCGTGGATCGGCCGTGGATAAGCCGCGGACGGAGGCCGAGACTCGGGGATAAACGGTATTGCGCCCGGCTTTGGGCACGGCCTATGCTTTGGTCGTCCCGAAGGGGCAGCGATACCGGTTCACGAGATTGCATCAAGCGTTCCGGTACCGTGTCGGTGGCTTCGGCCATCGAGACGGACGTCTGTTCCTTCGGGACGTTTCGTCGTGCCGGAGGCGCCCACGGCCCGGCCGGGCCGGTCGGCTGTCGCCAGATTCATGCCCCATCTGCATCAGGTGCCCGGCGGCGGCGTCCATGGAACGATTCGAGCTATGTGCGCTCCACGCGAGCGAACTCGACTTCCTCGACGGTCGAAAGGACGTGAACCATCACGAACCCCTCCTGCGCGAGCGCCGGGAGCGAGTCCTGCAGCCATCGGTGCTGACGTCGGAGCGCGGCCGGCGGTCGCCGGCCATCGGCTCGGCGCGCGTTGCGCTCGAGGCACGTGGGCAACGGCAGATTCAGCACGATGGCAGCCGCCGGGCGCCGCCGCCGCCGCGCAATGGCCAGCAGGACACCGCGCGCCCAGTCCTCGACGTTCGTGGCGTCGATGACCGTCAGCCGGCCGCGACCCAGGCGCATCTCGAGGATGGCGTGCAGGAGCCCGAAGGCATCCTCGGTCGCCGACTGCTGCCGCGGATCATCGGTGATCATGGCGCGCAGCTGGTCCGAGCTGAGCACCTCGGTGGACCTGAAGTGACGACCTGCGAAGGCAGTCTTGCCGCTCCCCGAAACGCCGATGAGCAGGACCATGGCGTTGGCCGGAAGCGTGAGCGTGCGGATCATGGCGGATCGATCATCGGCCACGGCGCATCGCCTCTACAACGATGCCCGCCCGGCAGATCGGTTGCCGGACGGGCAATGAAAGCGACGGAAAGATCAGACCGCTGAGGCGGCGCACTCCTGGCACATCTCGGATTCGGGAATCGGCGGCGTGGGCGAGCCGATGGCGCGTGGCAGGGCTCGACCGCACACGGTGGCTCCCGGTTCGCCGGCCAGGTGAACCTTCGAGAAATGGCGATCCGGCAGGCGCCAGGTCACGTAGCGCTGCTGCTGGGCGGGAGTGGTCGACACAGGGCGGGACTCCAGTTTGCGGACGACAATGATGCCAAAAAACGGCCCTGAGCACAAACGGCGGCCCGGATCTGGCAGCATGATCGGCACGTCCTCATGAAGCGCATCGGCATCCTCACCGGCGGCGGCGACGTCCCCGGCCTCAACTCGGTGATCAAGAGCGTGGTCTACCGCTCCAGCGAGCTCGGCTGGGAGGTGCTGGGCATCCGTCGGGGCTGGAAAGGCCTCACCCACCTGGGCCCGGCCGAGGGCGACGCCGATGCCGATGGCGCCTACCTCCGGCCGCTCGACAGGCGCACGACCCGCGTCATCGACCGCACTGGCGGCACGATCCTCCACACCTCCCGCACCAACCCGGCTCGCATGCGAACCCAGGCTCTGCCGGAGCATCTCTCCGAGGGCCGGCTCGCGTCGCTCCGCGTCTCCGACAAGCACTTCGACCTCACGCCGATCGTGCTCGAGAACGTTCGACGGCTGGAGCTGGATGCGCTGGTCACCATCGGTGGCGACGACACGCTCAGCTATGCCGCACGGCTGGGAGCAGAGGGCTTTCCGGTCGTGGGTATCCCAAAGACCATGGACAACGACGTGGCGGGCACCGAGTACTGCATCGGCTTCTCGACTGCCGTCACGCGCTCAAAGGAGCTGATCAACCGGCAACGGACGACGCTCGGCAGCCATGAGCGCATCGGCGTCTTCCGCATCTTCGGACGCAATGCGGGCTTTACGGCGTGGTACGCCGCCTACGTGACGAGCGCGCGGTGCGTCATTCCGGAGGCTCCCTTCGAGCTCGAGGCGCTGGCCGACGTCCTGGTCGACGATCGCGAGCTGAACCCGTCCGGCTATGCCTTCGTCATCGCCAGCGAGGGGGCCATCTGGCGTGGTGGCGTCCTCGGCGAGGTGGGGGAGGCGGACGCCTACGGCCATCGGCACAAGGCGGACGTCGGCTATGCGCTGGCCGAGGAGTTGAAGCGCCGCACCGGCATCGAGACGGTGCACTCGGACCTCACCTACGACCTGCGCTCGGGCGATCCCGACGCGCTGGATCAGATGGTTGCCATCACCTATGCCAACGTGGCGGTCGACCTGCTCGAGGCGGGCAACTTCGGACGCATGGTGGCGATTCGCGACGGCAAGTACGCCCATGCCCCGCTGCCCGAGCGATCGCTCGGTGCGCGGACCATCGACGTGGAGGCGATGTACAACGCCGCTCGCTTCCGCCCGCGCTACGAGCGGAAGCTCGGCACCCCGCTCCTCCTCGACTGACCATCATGCACGACGGGTGAAGCGGCTCCTCTCGATCGACGGCGGCGGCGTGCGCGGCATCATTTCCGGCGGTCCTGCTCGCCGAGCTCGAGCGCGCGACGCGACGCCCGGCGCGCGAGACCTTCAACTTCGTTGCCGGCACCTCGTCCGGCGCGATCACGGCGGCCGCGCTGGCGGTCGGCATCCCGGCCGAGCGGGTGGTGTCGCTCTATGCGGACCGATCGACGGAGATCCTGCGCCGCATCCCGGTGCTGAGCACCGCCGCGCGCATCGCCACCGGGTCGATGTACGACATCCGTGCCCTGCATCGGCTCATCTCGCAGGAGCTTGGCCCGACCGCCGCCGGCTGGCGGCTGAACGACTCGCCGATCGACCTGCTCATCAGCGCCAAGCGGCTGAGCGACGGCATGCCCTGGTACTTCGTCCGCGACAACCAGCGCAACTCTTGCCGCGCGGGTGGCTTCGGCCTGGCGGACGTCGTGGTGGCATCCGCCGCGGCACCGACCTACTTCCAGCCGTGGCACATCGCCGGCATCGGCGACCTGATCGATGGCGGCGCGGGCGTCACCGGCAACCCCGTCTATCAGGCCTGCGTCGAGGCCTTCCACTACACCGATGCCTACGCGCCCGCGGCGACCACCGTCGTCTCGCTCGGCACCGGCCAGTTCCTTCAGCGCGAGCGGCCAGCCTGGATCTGGCCCTGGCTCTCCTGGCTGCTCAGCGAGCTGCTGCGGTCGCCGGCGGAGCAGCAGACCGAGCTGGTCCATCGCCACTATCCGGAGACGCCGTTCTACCGCTTGATGTGCTGCTGGAGCGCGAGGTGCCGCTCGATGCGGTGGACCGCGTCGACGAGCTGTACGAGCGCGGCCGGCGACTGGCCGAGTCGGTCGACTGGGCGGGCATCCTGGCCGGAACCGATCGCCGACACCGCGTGACCGATGCGACCACGCTGCCGCGCCAGTACTGCGAGGTCACGCCGCTCGGGGGCTGAGGCGCGCGCGCTACGCTGGCGCCATGTGGCGATCCGGCGTGCGATTCGTCTCCGAGCTGACGCCCACCGCGGATCTGGTCGTCGTGGGCGGCGGGATCATCGGCTGTGCCACCGCATTCTTTGCCGCCCGCGCCGGCCTGCGCGTTGTGGTGCTCGAACGGCGCCCTGCGCTTGCCACGCTGACCACCCCGGCCTCGGCCGGCGCCTTCCGCCTGCAGTTCGACAACCCCGAGGAGATCGCGCTGGTGCGCGAGGGCGTGGAGCTCTTTGACGCCTTCGAGGAGCGCACCGGGCTCGACGGCTGGGACCTCGGCCTGCGTCACGGCGGCTACCTGTTCTGCTCCATGACCGATGCCACCCTCGAGCGCTCTCGCCGCCTTGTGGAGCGACAGCGCGGCTGGGGCCTCACCGACGTCGAGCTCCTCGATGGTGACGAGGCGCGTCGACGCTGGCCCTACCTGTCTCCCGAGGTGCGGGGTGCGCGCTACCGCGCCGCCGACGGCTGGCTCGACGCCAAGCGCCTTGCCATCGGCTACGCGGCGGCCGCCTCGAACGCCGGCGCCATCCCCGGCGCAGCGAGCGGCGGTTCGGCCGTGTTCTGCACCCGGACCGATGTGACCGGCTTCCTGCTGACCGATGATGGCTCCCGCCTGCGCGGGGTCCGCACCAGCGGTGGCGATCTGCAGGCCGATGTGGTCGTGATCGCGGCGGGCCCCTTCACGGCGCAGGTCGCGAAGCTGGCGGGTCTCGAGCTCGACATTCGCCCCACGCGGCGCCAGAAGCTCGTGATCCCCGAGCTGCCCGACGTGCCGGCCGATGCGCCGATGACGATCGAGGAGGAAACCGCCGCGCATTGGCGGCCGGCCATGCGTGGCTGCCTGGCGCTGTTCACGGATCCCGACATCGACGCGACCGAGCCCGCTGACCCGGTGCCCATCTCGGCCGACTGGGCGTTCGGCCTCCTGGATCCGTCGTCAGACCATGCGCTGGCGCGGGTTGTACCGTTCTGGCGGGAGGCCTGGCGTGACGGCGCGCCATCGGTGCACTGGTACCTGCAGGCGGGGCAATACGAGTACACGCCCGATCGGCGCCCGTACCTCGGGCCGGCGATGAACGCCGGACCCGACGGCCTGCACCTGAACGGTGGCTATTCGGGCCACGGCATCATGGCCGGGGCGGCCGGGAGCCGGCTCGTCGTCGACCTCCTGAGGGGGGCTGCGGATCGCCACGCCAACGCCTTCCGCGTCGATCGTCCCATCGCCTCCCGGGAGCACGACATCCTGTGAGAGCCGATCAGCCCGGGAAAGGTCGCCCCTCGGTCGTCGGCTCCTCGCCGATTGGCTGCTGCTGCTCGGATTGAGATTCGCGCTGCCCGTAGGCGGCATCCGGACTTTCGCCGAACTCGTCGCTCGCCTCGTCCGGACCCTGGTCCATCGGGCCCTCCGGTCGCGGGTCGCGGGTGGCCGGGTCCTGGTCGCCGGCCTCGGTCGGCTCCTGGTCGCGACCCATGGTTTCGCCCTGGGTCACGTTGGCATTGCGATTCTGCGTCATCGGTCCATGCCCTCGTCGTCACGGACCAGCGGCCGGTCGGTATCGTCTGGCCGCTGCGCCTCGCCCTCGGGGTAGCTCGGTGTCGGCGCCTTTTCCCGACCTATGGTCGGCTCGTGCCTGCCTTCACCCTGGCCCCAGTCCTGGTCAGTGCCGCCGCCCTCCAGCTCCGAGGCCGGAGTCCGGGTCTGCTCGTCGCGCTTGCGCTCGTGCTCCATCGGTGTCACCTCCTGCCAGGGCGGTAGGCAGGGCGCGTGCCAGCTTGACCGACGGTGGGAACGGTGGACGGTGGCGCCCCCCACCTCCTCGTGGGAACGGAGATCGCCGGTCACGCGGCAGGGGCAGCAACTCTGGGTCGGCGCTCGCGTCAGATTCCAACCACCGCCGGCTTACGGCCTGCCAACGCGCCGATTGGTGTCAGGCGCCAATCACAGCCGGCTTAGATCCCATAGGACGTTGTCAAGCTGAGCGAGCTCCTCGAGGGTCGAAGTCGTGACCCGAGCGCCACACGCCCCACACGATGCTGAGCGCCTTGCGCATGCAATGGCCGAGCGCGTTCA
>JBOGTC010000034.1:0-17912 GCA_050692055.1 Candidatus Limnocylindria bacterium
GACGCGGACCCATCCTCCAACGTGGTGGACGTCTATATCCGGTACCTCCGCCGCAAGCTGTCGGCCGAAGGCCGGCCCTCGCCGATCAGCACCATCCGGGGCGCCGGCTACCGCTTCGACACAGCGCCGCCGGGCTGATGGCCCGACTGCGGGCCGATCAGTCAGTGAAGCCTCCGCCGTCGTCGCTGTCGTCGGTGAACTCATCGTCGTCATCATCGTCATCATCATCGTCATCATCGTCGTCGGGAGGCGGTGCCGGCTGCTGAGCCGGAGGCGGCGGGGGCGGAACCGGCGTGGGCGTCGGATCCGGGGTCGGAGTGGGCAGCGGCTGGCTGAGCTGCACATCGATCTCGATCATGCCGCCGAACTCCTCCATCTCCACCAGCGCCTCGAGCCCGCCGTCGACGAGAACATAGACCCACTCGCCATGGCTGTACGCCAGATCGGCCCGCTCCCAGCCGTTGTCGACGATCACGCGCTGGTAGAAGGCACGCACGTCATCGAGGCTCGCGACGACGTGGTACTCCACCTCGACCAGCCGATGCCGGTCGCTCAAGACCGACACGTACCCGGTGCGCACCGAGCCGGGATAGCGCGGCAGACGCGCGAGATCCTCGCCCTCGACGTCCTCGCGCGGGATGACGGCGTCGCTGGGCAAGGGCGACGGAATGCCGGGCGTGGCAGCAGCCGTCGACGCTGGGGTCCCTTCCGTTCCACGGGCCAGCGCCTCCACCAGGCCGCCGATCGCCATCCCGCCGACGAGCGCGGCGACGACGAAGAGCGCAACCAGGGCACGCGGAAGCTTCTCGGACTGCACGGGCTCAGCCTGCGCGCGGGGCATGAGGGCGCGGTGAGATCCTCATGAGAAATCCCTCATCAGGTGAGAGACTCCTCATGCGTCGCTCATCCGGCTCTCATCCGACCGGCCCAGCATCCGTGGTGGGTGCCGCCGGCCGGCAAGAACGGCCCCTCCCGGAGTCAGGCCGGTACCGGCGGCAGCCGATCTGATGTAGAGAGAGGAACGCATGGCAGGCACGGCGCCCACGGTGGAGACGGAACCGGCCGCGAAATCAGCATGGGCGTTCGCCGCGGGCGACGAGATCGCGCCCGGCCGTACTGCACATCGGCTGCTGGGCGGGGGCGAACGCTACGAGGCCTACGTCGCGTGGAACGAGCGTCTCATGACGCCCACCGTCATCAAGATCCTGCGACCGTCATGGGCCGATGACCTCCGGGCGCGCCGATCGCTGGCGAACGAGGGCGCGCTCCTCGGGCGGCTGCAGCACCCAGGGCTGATCCGGCTGTTCGACATCGATAGCACCGGTCGAAGCCCGTTCCTGGAGATCGAGTACGTCGACGGCCCGCGTCTCTCCACCCTCCTGCGCCGCTACGGCCGACTCACTCCCGAGCAGGCCTTCCCGCTGGCCCGCCAGCTGGCCGCGACGCTTCACTACCTCCACGCCGAGCGCGTCCTTCATCTCGACATCAAGCCGCGCAACGTCATCATGGGCCCCATCCCCCGGCTCATCGATCTCAGCGTGGCCCGGACGTTCGACCGCGTGTCGACCATCAGCGGCAACGTCGGCACCGATGCCTACATGTCGCCCGAGCAATGCGATCCGGAACTGTTCGGCCGCATCGGTCCGGCGAGCGACGTGTGGGGCCTCGGCACCACGGTGTACGAGGCGATCGCCAAGCGCCGCCCGTTCCCGCGCGGCCGTCACGATGCCACGGGCGTCGAGCGCTTCCCGCAGCTGGAGGCGGCGCCGCGGCCGTTGGCCGGCGACCGGCACTCTCAGGTCCTCGCCGATCTCGTCATGTCCTGCCTGCGATACGAGCCACGGGAGCGGCCGAGCGTCGCCGACCTCTTCGAGTCATTCGACGAGCTCGCCGGGCGCGCCGGCGTGGGCCGCCTGCGCCTGGGCAAGTAGACGGCCAGCACGGTAAGGACGTAGTCGGGCCGCTCTGGCGGACCCTGACGCTGGCATGAGAGAGCCCGGCCTCCCGGCCGGGCTCTCCTGCAGCGTTCGCGGAGCTACGCAGAGGGCAGCAGCTCCCTCAGTTACTACGGCTGAAACTCGACTTGCATGACCGACGGCTCGTGGTCGCTCGCCTGGTCGAAGAACTCCGAGTTGACGTGCACGACGTCGTACTCCGGATCGAAGGCAAGCAGCCCGTTGCTGACCAGGATCTGGTCGAGTACCTGCGAGTTGCCGTCGAAGACGTACGAGTACTGCTCGTCCTGCGGAAGCAGGTCGAACAGCGTGGTCAACACCGGGGCCTCGCCCGTGGCAGCCACCTCGCGCGTGCCGACATCGGCCGCGGTGCCGGTCAGGATGCGGACGGTGTCGGAGAACTGGAAGTCGTTGATGTCGCCCAGGACGATGACGTTGGCATCCGTATCGAGCGCCAGGAGATCATCGACGAAGTCGTTGATGACCTGTGCCTGGCCCCAGCGCCAGCCATCGGTATCGCCCACGGGTGACGGGTTGGCGAACTCGCTATAGCGCACCGGCGGCTGCCAGCGGCCGAAGAGCGGGTCGTCGCCGCTCTTCGAGCTGAAGTGGTTGACGACCACGAACAGCTTCTGCCCGCGGAAGCGGAACTCGCCGGCCAGCGACTTGCGCGTCTCGAGGAAGGCCTGGTCGGCGGTGCCGATACGGCCGGGGCTGAAGGTCAGCTGCGGCCCCGACGGGTGATCGATGGCCGCGGTGTCATTCGTCGAGGTGCCGCCGGGTCGGTCGATGAACTCCAGGCCGCGGTCGGTCCGGAACAGGAATCCAACCCGAATGTTGCCACCGGGCGCCCCGCCGTCGGCCAGGTCGACTGGATCGATCTGCCGATGCTCGTAGGCCGGCCCGCCCGCTGCGGCGATGGTGTCGATCAGCCGCTGCCAGGTGGCGGCGGCCGTGGTGGTGCCATCATTGGCGAATCCCGAGTCGTCCTGCACCTCCTCGATGCCGAGCAGGTCCGGAGCACGCAGGTTGTGGACGATCATGCCCGCCAGCTCGTCGAACTTGGACTGGTCGTCCTGGTTGCTCAGGTTCTCGACGTTGAACGTCGCGACCGCCAGCTCGCGCGGGCCGGCGACGTCCGTCACCTCGCGCCGCAGGCCGTTGTCGACGCGCACTAGGTCGGTGGTGACGAGCAGCTTGAAGTTGCCGAAGCTGTAGTCGAGCACCCCGGTGACTGAGGTCGTGAACCCATCGCCGGTGTTGACCCGCGGCGTGGGCCGGATCACGTCGTCGAGGATGATCCGCTCGGGATTGAAGTCATCCGGACCGATGACGATCCCGCCACGCGGCGTGCGGGGCCCAGCATTGGCTCCGCCGTCGGCGACGACCGCGATCTCGCCGAAGGCGTTGGTGGGACCCACCGCCACGGCCTCGTTGACCTGCAGGTACATGCCCTCCAGGCTCTCGTAGAAATCGATCCCGTCGTTGTCCGGGTCGTACACGGCATCCGGATGCTCGACCGAGCCGGTCGAGTCATCGTCGATGATCTCGGTCGGCGGCATCCGGCCGCCCTGGCCGACGACGGTCACCGGCAGGCTGTTGCCGGTCGACAGCACCTCGAACGTAGCCCCGCCGATCTGGGTGGTGGTCAGGTTGGCGGTGGCGCCGCCACCCGGACGAAACTCACTGACGGTGCCGTCCACCGTCACATGATCACTCACCATCGGCTTGCTGCCCGCGGTGCCGCGGAAGACGAAGATGCCGTCGGAGGTAGCGTTGTCCCCGTCGGGGTCAGGGTCGGTCATCCAGAAGCCGATGCCGCTCACGGCGGTGACGATGCCGTTGACGCCGAAGACCTGCTGGCCGTTCAACGGGGAGATGTGCGACTCCCCCTGGATCTCCCAGATCTGGGTCGTCGCAGCGCGCGCCGGAGCGGCCGTGAACGGCAGTCCGGTCGCCGAGAGAGCCAGGGCCATGGCAACGACGAGCAACCGTTGCGGCGCGTGGGCGATGAAACGAGCAGTCACGAGGATGGGCCTCCTGTGCGAGTACTCCCCGCCGTGGCGGCAGGGAAGGCGGGATGGAGTTGGGCAGGTCGGCAGGATAGCCCGTCAACCCGGAATCGGTCACCCCTGATACGGTTAATGGCGCATGAACTCGCGGTGCCGCGACGCAACGTCGGACGAGGACGGTCGAGCCTCGGCCTGGCCCGGACTGTGCAGCGGCTGCGAGCACGCGAGGGTCGTGTCGAGGGCCCGGGGCTCCCGCTACTGGCGCTGCGGCCTCTCCAAGCGCGATCCGAGGTTTCCTCGGTATCCCTCGCTGCCGGTGATCAGCTGCGCCGGCTTCAGCCGCGGGGAACCGGCGGATGCTCCGGCGCGTCCCTGAACCGATGCACAACGCCCCGCTCGCGCGCTTGGCGCGCGCCCTTCCGATCCTGCTCTGCTCGTTCCTCGCCGCCTGCGCCGGCAGCGGCCAGCTCGAATCAACCGTCTTCTCCACGATCGAGCCCAGCCGGCCGGTGGCGAGCGCGCCGCCCGTGGCCACGGTTCCGCCCGAGCAGGGTGACGCGCCGATCACCGGCGAGGCCCCCGAGGAGCTGCTGCAGGAGATCCTGGCCGACGCCGCGAGCCGGACCGGCGTCGAGGCCGATGGGATCGAGGTCGTCCAGGCCGAGGCGATCACCTGGAACGACGGCTCGCTGGGCTGCCCCGAACCGGGGATGTTCTACACGCAGGCACTGGTGGATGGCTACCACGTCATCGTGGAGGCCGCCGGCGACGAGCTGGACTACCGCGCCACCACGACCGGCAGCTTCACCCTGTGCGAGGCGCCCGCTCGCCCGGCGGGTTGAGCGGCCGCCGAACGTACGAAGAGGCCCGCCGGCGGACCGGCGGGCCTCTTCTGGTTGCGGATCAGGAAGGTCTACTCGACGGTGAGCGTCACGACCTCCGTGGTGTCACCGACGATCAGGTCCGAACGCATCGTGGCGACGATGTCGTACGTGCCCTGCACCTTGCCGAGCGCCTCGTACGGGATCGTCACCGACCCACCCGGGGTGGGCGGCGAGGTGAAGATCTCGTAGTCGTCGCCCTCGGCGGGCGTGACGCCATCAGCGAGCTGAGCGCCGCTGCTGCCGTCGCGATTCTCGGCGCCGACCGTCAGGCCAATGCCGTCGGGACCACCGATCGGTCCGTACGTGAACGTGATGTCCTCGGTGTCACCGGTCCGGATCCAGATCTGGAACGAGTTGGTGACCGCACCATCGCTCTCGAAGGTCGGCACGTCCTCCCAATCCACGATCAGGTACGGCACGCCGCCGAGCGTTCCGGAAGCGACGCGCAGCTCGCCACCGGTGGAGAAGTCGAGATCGGTCCAGAACGGCGCGAGCACGTTGTTCGGCCGTGCCGGATCCGGCAGGGACTGCGGGACAAAGTCAACGTCCGCTGCGGTCCCACCGCCGACCACGAGGTATCCGTTGCTCGTGACGCCGATCCGGTCGTAGAACTCGCTGCCGAACTGGAAGGCCGGGAAGCCGCTGAAGTTCACGATCGTCTCATCCCCGAGTCCGCCAATCGGCGCGATGCCGAAGTCGGCAAGCGGAAGATAGCCAAACGGCGATCCCCCGGGCTCGATGGCGTCGACGGTCGGCGGCAGGGCCGCAGAGAGTGTGCCGGCCCAGGTGAAGCCGTTGCCCACCGGGATGCCCGGCGCGCCAACGTTCTGGATCTCCAGCCGGCTGCTCTGCGCTGAGGTCGAGACGATCAGGCTGGCCTGCGCCTCGACGGGCATGAGGTTGGTCACGGTCGCGGAGCAGTCGCTTGCCGTGCCGCGGGCGATCTCGAGCGGATCGCACACGTGGTCGAGCGTCAGGCCGCCCTGGGTCTTGTTGAAGGCCACCGGGATGACCGCGTCGCTGCCGCCGCGGCCACCGACCGCGTCGAGGGTGATCTGGCCGAAGTAGAAGCCGTCGTCCAGATCGGTCCCGTCGATCGTGATCTCGATCTCCGCGGACGCGCCCGCCGGCAGGTTGATGCGACGGGGCTCCACGCTGATCGACGCGCCCGGCGGCGCGCTGGTGGAAACCTGAATCATCTGCCGCGAGCCGCTGACGTTGGTCAGCGTCCGATCGGTGCTGACGGCACCCGGCATCGGGTTCGCGTAGACGCTGGGCAGGTTGAGGTGCAGCCGGCCCAGCGGGTCCGCCGCACTGGCGAAGTAGTCGGCCGCGTCGACGTCGAACGTGATCGTGGGCGCGATCGCACGGTCGGCACGGATGGATCCGGCGCCGCGGTCGAACGGTGTGGCCGGCGTGGCGCCGTCCTCCTTGAGGACCGACTGCAGCGAGGAGGTCATCAGCGCCGACTTCATCTGGCCGGGCGTCCATTCCGGATGCGCCGCCCTGACGAGCGCCGCGACACCGGCCGCATGCGGGCTGGACATCGAGGTGCCTTGAATCGCCTGGTACAGCTGTCCGGGCACGCCGGTCCCCACGCCCACGGGCTCGGGGCTGTTGCCGGCCAGGATCTGGACGCCGGGCGCGGTGACGTCCGGCTTCAGGAAGTCGCCCAACGGGCCGCGGGACGAGAAGCCCGCCATCACGTCGCCCGGCACCTCGGTGGCCGTGCCCTCGTCCCAGCGTGCCTTCACGCCGGTGTTGGCCGCCATGAAGGCGACGAACGCTTCACCATCGGCCACGTCGATGTGGACCGACGGGATGAAGTGGTTGTCCGTGTTGAGCCCCGTCCCCCTCGCCGGGTCCAGGTTGTACAGGATCATGCCTACGGCGCCGCTCGGCTCGACGTGCCTGCTCTTATCGACGCGGGCGATAACGCCGCGCTCGCAGGCCACGACCTGCCCGACCGCGGAGTCCGCGGGCAGCGGCTCCTGGCAGAGCGGGTCGTCGTAGCCCGGCACGTCCTGGGCAAGGATCACATCGGCGGGCGCGTCCACGCCATCGGTCACGGTGGCGCCGATGACATCCAGGCCGGCTCCGCCGTCGGCGGTCAGGCCGAGCGTTGTCAGGAAGTGGCGGTCGGAGGTCGAGGCGCCGACCGTGTTCGTCCACGGCCCGGCGTGGTTGGCCGTCCCTGCTCCCGGACCGGCGTTGCCGGCCGAGGCGTTGACGAGGATGTTCGCCGCGTAGGCATCCAGGAAGGCGAGCTCCACCGGATCGGTGTACGCGCTCGAGCCGCCGGAGATCGAGAAGTTGAGGACGTCAACGCCATCCTCGATCGCCTGCTCCACGGCCGCGACCGAGTCCGACTGGAAGCAGCCCTGGTTGAGGCACACGCGATAGGCGATCACGTGGGCGCCGGGAGCGATGCCGCTGATCGGCCCGCGATCAAAGCCGAGCAGGTCGACCTCGTCGACATGGCTGCCGGCCGCGGTCGTGGACGTGTGCGTACCGTGCCCGTTGGCGTCACGCGCCGAGCACTCTCCGGTGTCGTTGTTGCAGAACTCGCCGTCGATCGCGCCGATGACGGCCATGTAGGTGTCGACGAAGGCGTAGGCGCCGATCAGCTTGTCGTTGCAGGTGAACGGATCACCCAGCAGCGGGTCGCTGCCGTCGCCGAACTCGCAGCCGTAGACGCCGCCGGGATGGTCGATGCCGTTGTCAACCAGGGACGGGTGCTCCGGCCAGATGCCGGTGTCGAGCACGCCCACGATGACGCCTTCGCCGGCGGTGGTGGGGTCGCTGATCTGCGACCACGCGTCGGTGGCGCCGATGAAGTCGGGGGTGGCATCTGTCAGCGGCTGCTCGAGCGAGTCCTCCTGGATGGCCACCACGCCATCGACAGACAGCACGTCTCTGATCTTGTTGGCCGGAACCACGGCGGTGACGCCGCCGTAGACGACCTGGAACGAATCGAGCGTGGTCGACTGCGGCACGGCGGCCTCGATGGCGTCGCGTGCCTCTGTCTCCACCGCCTCGGCATAGCTGAGGTAGGCGTCGACCGCCGCCTGGTTCTCGTCCAGGGGCTTGCCGGTCACCTCGGGGCTCGTCGGAGCGAGGCCCTCGATGCCGCCCGCGTACGACGCGACCGCGTCGTAGTCGAGCTTGACGAAGACGCTGACCGGCGTCGAATCGGTGCGCTCCAGGAGCGCTGGGTCGGTCTGAGCGATCTGTCCGCTCTGTGACTTCGCGGCCTCGATCGGCTCGCCCTCGGGGCTGAGCTCGGTCGCCGTGAAGTCGGATGTCGGCTCGATGGCGATTGCCGTACCGAACAGGCTGAGGAGCAGACCGAAGCTCATCAGCAGGGCGGTGATCGTCCGCAATCCGCGTTGATGCACGAGGCGTGCCCTCCTCTTGTGCTGTGGTCCCCGTGCGGCGCGTGGGTGTCGCGCGCGCGATGGCCGCGCGTTGGGGGACGAACAACGATCCTTGCAAGAGCTGAGCCGATGAGGGGTGAAGGCGCACCGAATGGGGTGCCAACCGGCACCATCGGTTCGGATCGTGCAGGATAGGGAACCGATGACCATGGCCGGTGCGTCCAGTTGATTCACACACAGGAGCCGACGTGCGAATCCTGATCCTCATGCCCCTTGTCCTGCTGGCCGCGTGCGCGGCGCCGGCGGGCGAGCCATCACCCAGCCTCAGCCCAATGCAGAGCCCCGATCCGACCGAGGAGGCGACGCCCGTGGAGGAATCACCCAGCCCGACCCTGCAGCCCTCGCTGTCGCCAGTCGAACCCGAGCTCGGCGGCGAAGGCGTGCTCACCGGCCTCTTGGGCGCTGACGCCATCGAGGGGGGATGCGCCTATCTCCAGACGCCGGACCGCACCCGGTACGAGGTGATCTATCCGGACGGCTGGGAGCTGCGGATGAGCCCGCTCGAGCTGATCTCGCCGCAGGGCGAGGTCGTGGCGACCGGCGGCGACAGCGTCTCCGTCCGCGGCAGCGAGGCAGGCGACATGGCCTCGATCTGCCAGATCGGACCCATCTTCCGCGCCGCCGAAGTGCTTACCGAACCGTAGCTCCCTGCAGCAGGGCGATCAGCATGCGCGTCGCCACGAGCGCGGAGCGCTCGTCGTCGTCGTCAAGCACAGGCACGTACTCGGTGAGCGCGGCGCCCGCCAGGCGCGGACCGATCCCCATGATGAGCTCCAGCGCCTCGCCGTAGCTGAGGCCCCCTGCGGCCATGGCCGAAACCGCGGAGCAGACCGACGGGTCCAGCCCATCCAGGTCGAAGCTCACGAAGACCGATGCGCCCGCGGGCAGCTGCCCGAGCAGCCACCGCACGCCGCGCTCGCGCAGCTCGCGGGCGGTGACGAGCAGATGGCCGGCTGAGCGGGCGTCGGCAACGTCCGACGGACGGGCGCTCCCAACGCCGCGCAGCCCGACCTGCACGATGCGCTCGACGTGCGACATCTCCGACGCGCGTCGCATCGGCGAGGAGTAGCCGTCGCGGACGCCGCCGACCTCGTCGCGGAAGTCGAGATGCGCGTCCACCTGCAGGACGGTGATCGGGCGGGCCAGTCCTTCGTAGGCGCGCAGCACGGGAATCGGCACCGAGTCGTCGCCGCCGAGCACGATCGGGACGGCGCCGCGTTCCAGCACGGCGCCGATGGCAGCCGAGGCACGGGCGCTGTTGCCAGCCCCATCCTCCGGCGCTCCGGGCACGTCGCCGCAGTCGACGATACGGTGGCCGGAGTCGCGCGGCAGCATCGGTCCATCGAGGTCGAAGTCGTGGTGGCCGCGGAAGCGCGCCAGGCGCTGGGAGCGGGCGCGGATGGCGGCCGGCGCATCGGCGCAGCCGGCAGTCGTTGACGCGTGCGGGTAGGGCACGCCGTACGGGATGCCGATGATCGCGACGTCGGCCGTCAGGCGAGCGAGATCGGTCTCGACCTCGACGCCCAGGAAGCCCGCATCAGGCGCGACGAGGCGCGACGCATGTTCGGTCACGATCCGGAGCCTAGCAGCCGACGGCATGCCGGCCCGACCCCTTACGCGTCCTGGCAGGCGCCGCAGCGGCCGACGATCGTCACGTGGCTGACATCGATCTCGAAGCCGGCAGGCTCGCGAATCACGTCCGCGATGACGGTGGCCTGGCGCTCGCCGATCTCCCAGCTGCCACCGCACACCGCGCAGTGCAGGTGGCCGTGCTCCTCGGTGGGGGTGACGTGAAACTCCTCGCGCCCGTCGGCGCCGTGCCCGTGACGAACGAGCCCCAGCTCCTCGAGCACATCGAGGGTGCGATACACGGTGGACGGGATGGTGGTCGAGTCGATGGCGCGGCAGCGCTCGACGAGCTCGGCGCCGGTGACGTGGCCCTCGGTCCGCGACAGAACCTCGACCACGGCACCGCGCTGCGGGGTCCAGCGCATGCCGCGGCGCCTGAAGCGGTCCGGGACGGAGCGCCAGGGCTCGACGAGCGGTGATCCTTCAGGGGCCATCGGCCGTAGTCTAGTGGACCACTCCGCTATTGCGAACCCTTGCAATAGTGTCGGGCAACCGGCTAGACTTCAGCACGTCATCCCGGAAGCCCTGACGGAGAGAAGCCTCGTGCAGCTTGGACCATCGATCAGCCTGCTCCATGCCCCGGACGGCTTCGTCTCCGTGCCCGTGGCAGTCGCCATGTGGGGGATCACCGCGCTGGTCGTGGCGTTCGCCGTGCGGCGCACGAACCGGTCGCTCGACGAGCGCGCCGTCCCGTTGATGGGCGTCATGGCCGCCTTCATCTTCGCGGCCCAGATGTTCAACTTTCCGGTCGCCGGCGGGACGAGCGGCCACATGCTCGGGGGCGTGCTGGCGGCGGTGATGCTCGGCCCCTGGGCCGGCACACTGGTGATGACGGCGGTGGTGGCCGTCCAGGCGCTCCTCTTCCAGGACGGCGGCCTCGTGATCATGGGCGCCAACATCTTCAACATGGGGGTCATCGGCACGCTGGGCGGCTACGCGCTCTATCGCGCCGTCGCGCTGCTGCTCGGAGGCGAGGAGCGCGGACGGCTGCCGGCCGCCGCGGTGGCGGCCTGGGCATCGGTCATGGGCGGCGCCCTCGCCATGGCGCTGCAGCTCGGCGTCTCCGGGGTCATCCCGCTCGAGGTCACGCTGCCGGCCATGCTCGGCGTGCACGCGCTGATCGGGATCGGCGAGGCGCTGATCACGGTGGCAGCCCTGGGCTTCATCGCCGCCACGCGCGCTGACCTCTTCCGCCTGCGCGATGCGCAGGCCGCCTGACGAGGAGCTTCACCGATGAAGACCGATACGCCCTTCGGACGCCGTCGCCCCGCCGCGACCTGGCTCGTGCCTGCCCTCGCCATTGCGATCGTCGTCGTGATCGCTGCCGCCCTTCTCGCCTCCGGCGACCCTGACGGCCTTGAGCGCGTGGCCACGGATCAGCAGTTCCTCGGGGCAGGCGAGGATGCGCCCTACAGCGTCATCCCGGACTACACGATTCCCGGCCTGGAGGGTCCGCTCTCGACGATCCTCGCCGGCGTGGTGGGCGTTGCCGTGACGTTCGGCCTGCTGTGGCTCGTCGGGCGCGCGCTGGCACGCCGTCGCGGGTAGCTCGCGCATGCTGGTGGCGCGGCTGCGGGTAGTGCTCGCGTCGTGAGCCCTGACCGCCCGGCGCCGGCCCCCGACCGCTCAACGCTCGCCGGGCGAGCCCTATCGTCCGATGCGGCGCGGAGTATCGGCCCAAGGTCCGCCGCATGAGCGTTACCTCGTTGACGCGCTCCCGGCGCAGCGATAGGGCTCGTCACGCAAGCGCTGGCCCCAGTCGGCCGAGGCAGGCAGATGGACCTTGATCGCGTCGTGGCGCGCGACTCGCCGCTCCACCGCGCCGATCCCCGGTTGAAGTTCGTCGCCACCATCGCCACCATCCTGGCGATCAGCATGCTGCCGGTGGCCGCCTTCGCCGCGCTGGCGCTCGTCTGGCTGGCGCTGATCGCGGCGTCGCTGATCGCCCGCCTGGGCCCGCTCCGGCTCTCGAGGTCCGCGTTCATCGCCGCGCCGTTCCTGCTGGCCGCGCTGCCGATCATCTTCCTCGGCCCCGGCGACCCGCTGGGCACGCTGGAGATCGGCCCGCTGAGCCTGACCGTCAGCGGCGATGGGCTGCGGCTCTTCGCGACCATCGCGGCCAAGTCGTGGCTCAGCGTGCAGGTCGCTCTGCTCCTGACCTTCACGACGCCATTCCACGACCTGGTCGACGCGCTGCGCGACCTGCGGCTGCCACGCATCCTGGTCGCGATCATCGGCTTCATGTACCGATACCTGGCGGTCCTGACCGGCGAGGCCACCCGCCTGATGCGCGCCCGGGCGGCCCGGTCCGCATCGGTCCCCGGCCTCCACGCCGGTCGCTCGATCCGCTGGCGGGCCGGCGTCGCAGGCGGCATGGCCGGGCAGCTCTTCCTGCGCAGCTACGAACGCTCTGAGCGTGTCTACGCCGCGATGCAGGCGCGTGGCTTCGACGGCACGTTCCGCCACCTCGCGGCGCGCCCCATCGGCTCGGTGGAGTGGCTCGTCTTCGGGGTGCTGCTGGCGGGCCTGGTCGGCTTCGAGGTCCTCGCCCACCTCTGGCTGCCACGCCTGTGACCCGGACCGATACGGCCCATGCCCACGAGCACGAGCACGCCCACCGCGGGGCCGCCACGCACGTCCACGGGCACGAGCACGAGCACGGACGGATGGCGCCGTCGCCTCCGACGGACGCCGGCGAGGATGGCCCGTGGATCGCGATCGAGCACCTGCACTACAGCTACCCCGACGGCTTCGAGGCGCTGCGTGGCGTCGACCTCGTCGTCGCACGCGGGGAGAAAGTGGCGCTGGTGGGGCCCAACGGCGCCGGCAAGTCGACGCTCATGCTCCATCTCAACGGGACGAACCGGCCGGCGCATGGCAGCGTGCGGGTGGCCGGCCTGCCCGTCGAACGCGACAACCTCGGCCGCATCCGCTCCAAGGTCGGCCTCGTCTTCCAGGATCCTGACGACCAGCTCTTCAGTCCCACCGTCTTCGCGGACGTGGCCTTCGGGCCGCTGCACATGGGGCTGGCGGAGGCGGAGATCCACGAGCGGGTGGAGCGCGCGCTGGCGTCGGTCGGCATGAGCGGCACCGAGCGGCGCCTGCCGCACCACCTGTCGCTTGGACAGCGCAAGCGCGTCTCGATCGCCACGGTGCTCAGCATGGACCCGTCGGTGCTCGCCTTCGACGAGCCCTCGGCCGGGCTCGATCCGCGCGGGCGGCGCGAGCTCATCGGCCTGCTCGGCGAGCTGCCACAGACGATGCTCGCCGCCACCCATGACATGCGCCTGGTGGCGGACGTCCTGCCGCGCACCGTGGTGATGGACGAGGGCTGCATCGTCGCCGATGGACCGACCGACGCGATCCTCGCCGACGCCGCACTCCTCGAGGCGCACGGCCTGGAGGCGCCATAGAGCGCTGATCGCGGCGGTTGCCACCGCGCGGTAGGCTGAGGCGACATGGCCATGCGCACCGAGGCGCGCACGCGACGGCCGTCGATGCCCCTGTGGCTCACGCTCCTGGCGTTGCCGCTGGGCGGACTGGCCCTGCTGCTCGCTCGGCCCGAGCTGGATCTTGAGTGGGAGCATCACCCGAGCCACTTCTGGCTCGTGCTCGGCGTTGCGCTCGTCAACGTCGCGCTGGGCTACCTGACCAACGAGGCGGCCGCGCGGCGCGGTGACGCCCGCCTGCTGCTCATCTCGCTGGCCTTCCTGGTCAGCTCCGGTTTCCTGGCGCTGCATGCCCTGGCCACGCCGCAGGTCCTGCTGCCGAGCCCGAACCTCGGCTTCGTGATCGCCACGCCCGTGGGGCTCACGCTGGCGGCCGGGTTCGCGGCCGCATCGGTCCTGCCGCTCGGAGGGCCGCGCGGCGCGCTCGTGCTGCGCCAGGCCAGGGGGCTGCGAGCATCCGTCATCGGCCTGATCGCCGCCTGGGCCGTCGTCTCGCTGCTGCGGCTCCCGCCGCTGGACTCGCCCATGCCGGCCACCGAGGTGGCACCCCCGCTGCGCGCCCTCGCCATCGTCGCCGTGGCGCTGTACGCGTATGCGGCCTGGCGCATCGCGCGGCTCTACCAGGTCCGCGAGCGCCCGCTGCTGCTGGCCATCCTGGCGGCCCTCGTCCTGCTGGCCGAGGCGATGGTGGCGGTCGTGTTCAGCCGGGACTGGCGCCTGAGCTGGTGGGAGTGGCACGTGCTGATGGCGATCGCGTTCGGCGCGATCGCGCTCGGCGCCCGCATCGAGTATCGGCGAGAAGGCTCGCTCACCGCCGCCTTCGGCGGCCTCTACCTGTCGGGCACCCTCGAGCGCCTGGACCGATGGCACGCACGCGCACTGGCCGATATCGCCGCGGCCGAGGCCGGGCACGAGCCGGTCGCTCGCGTCCTCGACCGCCTGCGACGTGACGGCGCGACGACCGAGGAGGTCGCCCTGCTCGAGCGGGCCACCCATGAGCTGCGCCGCGTCGACGAGCTGTTCCGGCCCTACCTCCCCGAGAGGGTCGCGGCCCAGATCCGGCGCGAGCCGGAGCGCGCCGCCCTGGGCGGCGAGGAGCGGGAGGTGAGCGTCCTGTTCGCGGACCTGTCCGGCTTCACCACGTTCAGCGAGCGCCATGAGCCGATGGAGGTGGTGGAGCGGCTCAACGCGGTGTGGGGCGCCCTGGTCCCCATCGTCGAGCGCGAGGGCGGGCTCATCGAGAGCTTCGCCGGCGATGGGCTGATGGCCGTCTTCAACGCTGTCGCCGACCAGCCCGATCACGCCGCCGATGCCGCCCGCGCCGCCCTCGCCATCCGGGACGACGTCGATGCCCTGCGGGCCGAGCGGGACGACTGGCCACGGCTCCATATCGGCGTCAACACCGGCCCCGCGTTCGTCGGAGTCATCGGCGCCGCCGGACGGCGCAGCTTCTCGGCGATCGGTGACACCACGAACCTGGCCTCGCGGCTCATGGACGCCGCTTCGGCCGGCGAGATCGTGGTCGGAGAGGCGACATGGTCTCGGCTCGCCGGTCGCGCCCAGGGAGCACCGCTCGGCGCGCTATCGGTCAAAGGCAAGCAGGCTCCGATCCAGGCCTGGAAGCTGGAGGGACTGGGCGCTCCCGAGCCGAGACCTCAGTCCCGCACGCCTTCCGCGGCCGGGTAGCTGATCTCGAGCGACCGTCCGGTCTCCAGGAGGGTCTTCAGGCTGGACAGGATCGGCACCCAGCCGTGCGCCACGGACCGATACGTCGAGGTCTCACCATCGAACTCGTCGTGGACCAGGGTCAGGAGCGACGCCTCGCCGCGCGGCTCGATCGTCCACGTGCAGCGCGACGGTGACTCGTCGGTGCCGGGGAAGAGGAAGGTGTGGACGAGCCGGCGGGGCGGATCGGCCTCGACGATCTCGCCCTGGATCGACTCGGTGCCGTCGGGATTCCGGTAGATCATGGGCGAACCGGGCTTCCAGTCCGACTCAACCGTGTTGCCGTAGTAGTACTGCTTGGTGAGCTCCGAGTCGGTGAGCGCCTGCCAGACCCGCTCGGGTGTTGCGGCGATGTAGACCTCGTAGACGTGCTTGAGCTGGGACATTGGTTTCGCTGCCTCCAGGTGATGCTTGACGTCGGCCATCTGGCCGACCAACGGCACCGCGTAGCGGCTGATCCATCGATCGGCGATGAGCCGGATGGGGACCGGGTTGAGGAAGTGGAGCTTGCGACGGCCGTCGCGGCGGGTGATGACGAGGTGCGCATCCTCGAGGACCCGCAGGTGCTTCATGACGCCGAAACGGGTCATGCCCGGCAGCGCCTCGACCAGTCCCCCCAGCGTCTGGCCATCGCGCTCCCTGAGCCGATCGAGCAGCGTGCGCCGATGCGGATCCGCGAGCGCCCTGAACGCAGGCTCCAGCTCCTCCATGGTGCGGTCGACTATATGTGACCGATTAGTCACCTGTCAACGCACGCGGTAGAAGCGACCGAGATCGGCTGGGGCGAGCGACGCTGACGCCCTGGCGCTACGCTGGGCGCCGTGTACGGCTGGATCGTATTTCTCCACGTCCTGGGCGCGTTCGCCTTCGTCATGGCGCACGGAGCATCCATGGTGGTCGCCTTCCGCCTTCGCAACCAGCGGGATCGGTCGCGCATCGCCGAGCTGCTCGGGGTTTCGGGCATGAGCGTCGGCCTGATGTACATCGGGCTGCTGGTCCTGCTGGCCGCGGGCATCACGGCCGGCTTCATGGGCAACCACTGGGGCCGCGGCTGGATCTGGGCATCACTCGGCGTGCTGGTGACCGTGGTGGCCGCCATGTACGCGATCGCCACTCCCTACTACGGACGCATGCGCGCCGCGGCCGGGATCCCTGGGTCCGCGGAGATGGCGACACGTTCCGTCCGCCGGCGACCCCCGCGGACCTCGACGCCCTCGCAGGCTCCATGCGCCCGATGGTGCTGGCGCTCATCGGCGGCATCGGCCTGGTCGTGCTCGTCTGGCTGATGCTCTTCAAGCCCTTCTAGGCGCGGTGGCTTGGCGCCGTCGCGCGCCTCGGAAGTTGCCATTCTCCGCTGGTGGCGTCCTTAGGCGGCCCGCGGTGCACGTGAGCGGCGTGCGACCCACGGCCCACGCTCAGAAACGTGACTCGGCCTGCATCAAGATACGCGTGGAACCACCTAACGCCGCTGAGAGCGGAATATGGCAACTCGGCCAGCTCTCCCGCGTCGTAACGCCGCTCGCAGCGGAATATGGCAACTCGGCCAACCCTCCCGCGTCGTAACGGCCCTCACAGCGGAATATGGCAACTCGCCATCGGTCGGCGGCGCCTAGATGAAGCGGAGCTCGTCGGCCTCGGGCGCATCGACGGGGCGGGCGCAGGTCGGGCACCACAGGCGCGCCTCGACGGGCGTGCCGCACGCAGCGTGGCGCATCGGCTCGGCGTGTGGCGAGCCCTGGCCGCCCCAGTCGGCCAGCAGCCGCACGGCGCCGGCAAGCTCCAGCCCCTCTGCCGTGAGCGAATACGTAAAGCGCGGCGGGCGCTCCGAGTAGGGCGTCGCGCGCAGGACGCGCTCGGCCTCCAGGCGCCGCAGCCGGTCGGCCAGGATGTTCGGCGCGATCCCGGCGATCTGCGCCTGCAGCTCGCCGTAGCGGCGCGGGCCGGGCAGCAGCGCTTCGATCACGAGCAGGCTCCATCGGTCCCCCACCCGCTCGAGGGCGGCAGCCAGCGGGGAGTCGGCCGGGCCGGGCATACGGGGATCGTACGGCATCGGTCCCGCAGCCTGGCGCGTCAGCCGTGCCACGGCTCTTGTGTTCATTCAGCCGTGCCACTGCTCAACGAGCGGCATCCCGGGGCTTGACAGGCCCGTCCCGAGCAGTAACTTGTGCATTGCAAGTCACATGCTACATCGCCGAAGGAGACGTTGAAATGACAGCCCTGACAGAGCTGGGGCAGGAGATCGGGGGGATTGCGGAGAAGCTCGGTCCGTCGACGGTCGGAATCGGTAACCGATGGCGCGGCGGCTCCGGCGTGGTGATCGACAAGGACCGGATCCTTACCAACGCACACAACCTGCACGGCGACGAGGTCCGCGTCACCTTCGCGGACGGACGCAAGGCCGATGCGAAGCTCCTGGGCATCGACGCCGATGGCGACCTCGCCGTCCTCGAGGTCAAGACCGATGGCGCCGCGCCGATTGCCTGGAGCGAGGGAGATGCGCCGGGGATCGGCGCCCCGGTCGTGGCGCTGGGCAACCCGAACGGCCACGGCCCGCGGGTCACGTTCGGCTTCGTCTCCGGCCTCGGCCGGTCATTCCGCGGCCCTCGCGGGCGGCGCGTGGCGGGCGCGGTCGAGCACACCGCGCCCCTGATGCCCGGATCGTCAGGTGGGCCGATCGTCGACCTCTCCGGCAGGCTGCTGGGCATCAACACGAACCGCCTGGGCAGCGGCTTCTACCTGGCCATCGCCGCCGACGCAGCGCTGCGCGAGCGCGTCAACGCCCTCGGCCGCGGCGAGTCGCCGAAGCGGCGCCGCCTCGGCG
>JBOGTC010000035.1:0-10058 GCA_050692055.1 Candidatus Limnocylindria bacterium
GCGCACCGCCGGCGCGCTGCCGCCCGTCGTCATCGACAAGCCGTCGGGCACGCTGACCCTGGCCGGCACGCTGCGCACCGCCCGCGACTGGACCTATGCCGCCGGCACGCTCGATCCCGGCACCAGCCTGCTCGTGCTGGCTGGAACCGAAACGCTCACCAGCCCGGGCGCCACGCTCTATGCCCTCGAGGTCCGGGGCGGAACGGCGACATTGGGGACGGCGCTCGAGCTGCTCGCCGATCTCACCATCACTTCGGGAACGATGGACACCGCTGGGTACCCGGTAACGGTCGGCGGCGACCTCGTCGTCGCGGGAACGCTCAGCGCGGACGGAGTCGACATCCGCGTCGGTGGCGACGTGACGCTGAGTGGGGCCTACACGGCTGGAACGGGAACCCTCATCCTCGACGGCGCTGCGCCGCAGCTGCTGGCGAGCGGTGGCAACGCGCTGAACGACTTCGCCGTGGCCAACCCCTTCGGCGTCACCCTGGGCGACGACGTTTTCGTGGGGGGCATTCTCGATCTCGCGAGCGGGACGCTCACGGTCGGTCCATTTGTGCTGACCCTCGCGAGCCCGATCGCCGGGACCGCCACCAACCTGCTGACCGATGCAAGCTCGTCGATCACCGTCGTCGGCATCGCCTCCGGCATCCGGCTCCCGGCCTCGGTGGCCGATCTCGCCAACCTGACCATCACGAACCCGAGCGGAGTGGCTCTCGACGCGCCGCTAACCATCCACGGCGCGCTGTCGCTCGACGGTGGCAACCTGATCGCCAGGCCATACCTCGTCTCCATCGCCCCCGGTGGTGGCGTGGCGCGGGTCGGCGGCCACGTCATCGGCCGCCTCCAGAAGCCCGTGGCGGCCGGCGGCGCGCTGGCGTTGATCTTCGAGGTTGGCGACGAGGGCGGCTACACTCCCGCCGAGGTCACCTGGGCGAGCGTTGCCACCGACGGCAGGCTGACCGTCGCAGCGGTCTCCGACGACCACGCTGAGCTCGCCGCGGCGGGGCTCGATCCCGCTGCGAGCGTGAACCGCCACTGGACACTCGAGCCAGACGGTCTCAGCCCCGAACTGGTGGACGTGGCCGTCACCTACCTGGTGACCGATCTCGATCCAGCGGCCGACCCAGCCTCCCTGTTGGCTGCCTGGCGCGATCCGGTGGCCTGGTCGTTGCCGACTGTGGTCGCGCGCAGCGCCACCAGCCTGTCGATCTCCGCCCTGCCGCTTGGGCCCGGCGCGCTGGCGCTTGGCATGGGCGCCAGCGATCTGCGTCTGTCAGTGACCGATGCCCCAGATCCGGCGGCTCCCGGAACGCAGGTTGTCTACCGGCTGAGCGTGGTCAATGACGGGCCGATGGCAGCCAGCCGCGTGAGCGTCAGCGTGGAGCTGCCGGCAGGCGGGGCGTTGGCATCGGTCAGCAGCAGCGTCGGGAGCTGTACGGCGTCCGCAGCAACGGTGATGTGCGACCTCGGCCAGCTGGTTGCCGGCGCGACGGCGAGCGTGGAGCTTGGCCTCACCTTCGCCGCCGAGGGCACCTACGAGCTACGCGCATCCGCGGCGGTCTCGGGCACATCCGATCCGCTGATCGCCAACAATACAGCGAGCGCATCGACCACTGTCGTCGCGCCACCGCCCACCGTCACGCCGTCCGCGCCCGCCCGGGCCGAACCGCCGACGGCCGATGGGTTGCCCGACACGGCGGTCGTAACCGGCGCGGCGTTGCTGGGCCTCGCGATCGTGGCAGGTGTGCTGATGCTGACGATCGCTGGTGTCGCCCGCGGCCGACGTCCCTACGCACATGGCTCTCGAGCAGCGCGAACTCTCGCGACCTTAGCCCCACGCGCTGGTCGCCGCAGGTGGCCTCACGGCGGCGCAGGTCGAGCGCGACCCCGCCGACCTTGAGTTCCGTGGCGCTCGCAACGGATGAGGCGGCGCCGGCTCCGTGCGTGGGAGCGGGCCTGCCGGAAGGCCATTGCCATTTCTTGCCGTCAGCGCACGTAACTCCCACGATCGGCCGTCTGCATGGTCATCCTGTGCGTCCGGGCGCCAGAAACGATCAAGCAGAGGCCAGAATCGCGCCCTTCCTCGTAGTTACGTGCACGGACGGCAAGAACTGGAGTCGGCCGGGCCGCTGACGGCGGTGCCGCGCTCGGCGGCCGGCCGGCACGCCTGATCCTTGACAGGCCCGTCGCTCTAACCCCCTTGACAGTCGCTGGTCCCATCGGCGTTACTTGTCAGAACAACCTGTACGGACATACGGACAGTACCCGTCCCGTGCACAGCTCCGAACCACCCAGGGTCATCATCGTGACCGGCGCGACGAGTGGCATCGGCCGAGCGGCCGCCCTGGCGCTCGCGCGCCGGGAATGGCACGTCATCGCATCGGGCCGCGACGCCGAGCGGGGTGCTGCCGTCGCGACGGAGATCTCGTCCGTTGGCAGCGGCGAGTTCATCTCGGCTGACCTGTCGAAGCCCGATGAGCCGGAGCGCCTCGTCTCCGAGGTCGTCAGGCGCCACCAGCGCCTCGATGGCCTGGTCAATGACGCCGGCATGCACACGCTCGCGGACACCGTCGAGACCAGGCCGGAGGACTGGGACGCCATTCTCGGCGTGAACCTGCGAGCCGCATTTCTGCTCTGTCGGGCGGCTATCCCGGTGATGGCCCGTTCGGGGGGCGGGGTGATCGTCAACGTGGCGAGCGAGGCCGCTCTCGCCGCGATTCCGCGCCAGGTCGCGTACAACGTATCCAAGGCGGGCATGCTGATGCTCACCCGCAGCATCGCCGTGGACCACGCGATCCAGGGCATCCGCGCGGTCTCTGTCTGCCCTGGCACGACCATGACTCCGCTTGTGCGCGAGGCGATCCGGTCGGCTCCCGATCCCGAAGCCCACGAGCGCGGCCTTGCGCTCAGTCGACCTGCGCGGCGGCTGGGAACCGTCGAAGAGATCGCCACTGCCATCGCGCTCGTGGCAGGCCCGGAGTTGGAATTCATGACCGGCTCGGAACTGGTCATCGATGGCGGTTTCACCGCCACGTGAATGGAGGAGGACAGAGGATGCACATCAAGTCGGACCGCGGCGCGACGGGTGCCGTGCTACTGATGGTGGCGCTGGTGCTCGCCGCCTGCGCCGGCCCCGGCGAGTCTCCGCCGGCGACCGGCGACGCAACGCCGGAGCCTGGCGACGGCAACGGCGAAATCGAGAGAATCGTGATCGGCTGGACACCGCCCGACATCACGGGCGTCTTTCAGACGGCGACGGACTTCTTCGAGCTGGCGGCCGCCCAGGCGGGCGAGCACGGCATCGAGGTCGAGGTGATCTCGCGGTCGCCTGCCACACACGTGGACTTCGCCGACCAGCTGGCCATCGTCGAAGACTTCATCACGCAAGGTGTCGACGTCATCGCCATCTCGCCGGCCGATACCGAGGCCATCAAGCCTGCGATCCAGCAGGCGAACGATGCCGGCATCCCGGTGATCATGGTCAACCTGCTCGAGGAGCAGGAAGGCGTGGAGATCGCGTCGTACATCGGATTCGACAATACCGAGGCGGCCATGGTGTCTGGCTACGCGCTGCTGGACTACTTCGGCGGCCCCGGCGTCCTCGGAGACGGCGAGCAGATCGAGGTCGCTGATGACCAGTATCTCGATCTCGAATGGTGGGAGTCGATCTATGAGGGAGCCGATCTGTCGGGCATCGAGGCGCGAGGGGTCATCATCGAAGGCATCGCCGGCACCTTCTTCTCGCAGACCCGGCTCGACGGATTCAACGAAGTGGTCGGAATGGCGGAAGGCGTCGAGATCCTCGCCGAGCCGATCGCGGCTGACTGGAATCGAGAGAAGGGCATTGCGGCGACGGAGGACTTCCTGTCGCGATTCGGACCGGATGAGCTCGACTTCATCTGGGCCGCGTCGAACGAGATGGGCCTGGGTGCGATGCTGACCGCGGAGCGCGAGGACCGTCTCGACGCTTCGGGGGGCTCAACGCCGCCGGAAGCCGGCACAGTGTCGATCCTCACCAATGACGTGACGCCGGAGTCGACCGACGCCATTCGCGAGGGGCGCCTCATCGCGGAAACCCACCATGGGTTCCCCGAGTGGGGATGGTTCGGCACGGCCTTCGCGGTGCGCCTGGCATGCGGCCTCGACGTTCCGGAGTTCGAGGACATCCGGCCACGCACGGTGTGGGAGGCGAACGCCGACCAGTTCTATCCGGACCCGCTGCTGCCGGAGATTGACTGGGACGACATCCTGGCAAACTGCGAGCGCTGACGCGACTCGTGTCTGTCCTTGAGCTTCGCGGGATCACCAAGGCGTACCCGGGAACGGTAGCCCTCGCCGGCGTCGACCTCGATGTCGACGCCGGCGAGGTTCATGCTCTGCTCGGGGAGAACGGAGCCGGCAAGTCGACCTTGATGAAGGTCGTGGCAGGCGCCGTCCGCCCCGACGCCGGAACGATGCGCATTGATGGCGGCGAGATACCGTTCGGTTCTCCTGCTGTCGCGCGCGGGCACGGCATCGGGATCGTGTTCCAGGAGCTGAGCCTCGTGCCCACGATGTCCGTGGGAGAGAACGTGATGCTCGGTCAATGGGCGGGGCGCCGTTTCGGCGGCGTTGACGTCAGCCGAACGATCGGGCAAGCGCGCCAGTACCTGGCGCGCGTCGGCGTGGAACTGGCGCCCGAGCGCATCGTGCGCCAGCTCGGGATGGCCGAGCGGCAGCTCGTGGAGATCGCCAAGGCGCTGTCTCGCGAAGTGAAGGTCCTTCTGCTCGATGAACCCACCTCCGCCCTGTCGGAGCGCGAGTCGCACAGGCTCTTCGGGGTGGTGCGCGACCTCACGACCCAGGGCGTCGCCGTCATCTATGTCAGCCATCGCCTCCCCGAGGTCCTCGCGATATCGAATCGGGTTACGGTCCTGCGCGACGGCAAGCTGGTAGGGTCCATGGCCACCCGCGATGCGTCAGAGGCCGAGCTCGCGCGGCTGATGGTCGGCACGGCGCTCGATCTCATTCGGCCGGCCGACGACGGTGGGCGGCGGTCCGACCACGGTCAGCCGGTCGTTCGGGCTCGCGGTCTCGCGCGACCGCCGCGCCTCAAGCCCTTCGACCTGGACCTGCACGCCGGCGAGATCGTCACCGTCTTCGGCCTCGTCGGTGCGGGCCGCTCGCGTCTGGCTCGGACGCTCTTCGGCATTGAGCCCAGCACCCAGGGATCGCTTGAGCTGTTCGGCAGGCCCGCCGTGGTGCGATCACCCGCTGACGCGATCGCGCGCGGCGTCGGGTACGTGGGCGAGGATCGCGCAGTCGGCCTGGTTCCCCGGATGACCGTCTCCCAGAACATCACGCTGGCGTCGTTCAAGCGCCTCGGTCGCCGAGGACTGCTTGATCGCAGCGCGGAGCGGGCGCTCGGCAGTCACTATGTCCGCGAGCTCAAAATCCGTACGCCCTCGCTCGAGCAACGCGTTTCGGCTCTGTCAGGTGGCAACCAGCAGAAGATCCTGCTCGCGCGCTGGCTCTGTTCGGGCGCCCGGTTCCTCATCCTCGACGATCCGGTGCGCGGGGTCGACGTGGGGGCCAAGGAAGAGGTATTCCGCATCGTTCGAAGCCTCGCCGATGACGGGGTGACGATCCTGTATCTGACCTCGGAGCTGCGCGAGGCGCGGGCCCTCGGTCATCGCGTCCTGGTCATGGCAGGTGGTGGAATCGTGGCCGGCTTGCCACCCAGCGCCACCGAGGACGAGATCATGGCCGCCGCAGGAGGTGTACGTGTCTGATCCCGCGTTCCGGCCCATGACGGATCGCATCAGGGCGCGCGCGGCGAACGTACTGCTCGGATCGGGCGGTCTGGGCGGCGCCATCTTCATCCTGCTCGTCCTGGTCCTCGTCTTCGCCGTAGCGGCACCGGGATTCTTTGGGACCGGCAACCTGCTCAACATCCTTCGCCAGTACTCGGTGCCCCTCATCCTGGCCGTCGGCCAGACCCTGGTCATCATCGCCGCCGGGATCGATCTCTCGGTCGCAGCCGTGGCCGCGCTCTCCGGCAGCGTCATGGGAGTGGCATACGCGCACCTTGGGCTCCCCGCGCCGGTCGCCATCGGGCTGGGACTCGCCTCGGGCTTCCTGGTCGGTGCGTTCAACGGTCTCGTGATCACCAAGTGGCGGGTCCCCGACATCATTGCCACGTTGGGAACCCTCACCGCGGTCCGCGGTATTGCGCTCCTCGTGACCGGTGGCCTGCCGGTCCCGGACTTCTCGCAGGTGGTCGAGGGTCGCCGCATGCCGCCAGAGGTGACCCTGCTCGGCGCCGGCGCCGTCTACGGCTTCCCCTTGATCATCGTCGTGGCGGCCGCGTGCGTGCTCATCGGCTGGTTCATCCTGAATCGGACGAAGCTCGGGCGCGCCATCGTCGCCGTGGGCGGCAACCGCGAGGCGGCCCGGGTCTCCGGCATCGATGTCGACCGCACCAGGTTCTGGGTGTACGTCATCTCGGCGATGCTGGCGGCGGTCGGCGGGATGCTGCTCGCCGGTCGGCTCACGTCGGCGAACGCGCTCATGGCCAACCTCATGGAGCTCGACACGATCGCCGCGGTGGTCATCGGTGGAACGGCGCTGTTCGGCGGCGAGGGACGGGTGAGCGGCACGGTCATCGGCATCTTCATCATCGGAGTTCTTGCCAACGGCTTGAACATTTTCGGCCTGTCAGACTTCTGGCAGCGCGTCGTCACCGGGCTCATCATCATCGTCGTCGTGGCGATCGACCAGCTGCGTCGCCGGGTCGGCGCACGGGACCGGACGGAAGCGGCATGAGCGAGCTCGCCGTGGCGCTCATCGGAGCCGGCCGAGCCGGCCTCGTCCACGGGCGAAACTTCGCAGCCGGGATCCGGGGCGCGAGGCTGCTGGCGATTGCAGATCCGGATCCCGATCAGCTTGGGGCGGCGGCCGCTGAGCTCGGCGTGGAACTGAGCTTCGCCGACCCGCTGGCGGCAGCCACGCACGAGGCCATCGACGCGGTCATCATCGCCAGCCCCACGTTCGCGCACCACGGCGTCGCACTCGCCGCGCTCGAGGCGGGAAAGCACGTTCTGTGCGAGAAGCCCATCGCGTCGACCATGCAGGATGCCGTGGCGATGGCCGACGCTGCGGAGCGCTCGGGGCGGCGGACCTTCCTGATGGGCTTCATGAGGCGCTTTGATGCCCGATTCTCGCGCGTCGCCGAGCGCATCGCGGCGGGTGACATCGGTGAGCCGCTGTATGTGCGCTCGACCGGCCGCGGACCTGGCCTCCCGCCCGAGTGGGCATGGAACCCAGAGCGCTCCGGCGGCCTCGTGGCCGAGGTGAACTCGCACGACATCGACTGCATTCGTTGGCTCTCCGGCCAGGAGGCGACCCGCGTCTACGCCGTCGGCCGCGCCGGCAAGCGTCCCGATTTGGCGGCCTCTCACCCGGGCTTCGTGGATCTTGTCGCGGCCACCATCGAGCTCTCGGCGGGTGCCGTCGCCCACCTCGACGGCGCCTGTCCGTCGGGGTACGGCTACGACGCGCGCGTCGAGGTGTACGGAACGGAAGGCACGATCCTGGTTGGCGGGCCCACCGAGGCGGGCGCCCTGCTCGTGCGGAGCGGCGGGGCCGTCATGGACCCCGTCCGATCGTGGCGCACGCTCTTCAGCGACGCCTATCGGGAGGAGGATCGTCACTTCATCGCCGCCGCCCTCGGGCAGGAGGAGCCGCGAACGTGCGTTCAGGACGGAGTGGCCGCCCTGCGCGTGGCCATCGCGGCGAACCGCTCGATGCGGACCGGGCAACCGGTATCCATCGACGAGGTCGCGTCGTGAGGGCGGTCCGGATCGTCGGCCCGGGCGCGGTTGAGGTGGTCGAGCTGCCTGACCCCACCCCTGCCGCCGACGAGGTCGTCGTGGAGGTCGCGTTTGCCGCTGTATGCAGCACCGACCGCAAGCTCGTGCGCCGGGGGGAGCCTGTCGGGCGGATCCCCGGCCACGAGATCTCGGGACGCCTGGATGACGGCACGCTCGTTGGCGTGCATCCCGACACTGGCTGCGGCCGCTGCCGGAAATGCGATGCTGGTCAGACGAACCGGTGTGCGCGGCGCCGCTCGGTCGGAATCGACCGGGATGGCGGGTTCGCAGAGAAGGTCGTCGTGCCCGCGGCACACGTGATTCCTGTCGTTGGGTTGCCCGCGGAGCTCGTCCCGCTGCTCGAGCCGCTCGCCTGCGCGCTCCACGCCGCCGCTCGCCTGCGGGTCGAGCCGGGGGAGTCCGCCGTCGTCGTCGGTGGCGGGGCGATGGGGATCCTCGCGATGTGGGCCCTCCAGGCGCGCGGCCTGCGCGTCTTCGTTCGCCAGCGCAGCCCACAGCGACGCCGCCAGGCCCAGGATCTGGGTGCGACCGGCGTCATCGAGGCATCCGACGGCGCGAGCGTCGTCATGGACATGCAGCCGGACGTCGTCGTCGTCACCGCACCCGGTTCCGAGCCGCTCGCCTGGGCGCTGGCGCACGTGGCGGAGGGAGGCCGGGTCCATGTGTTTGCCGGCAGCCCTGACGGCGCACCGGTGGATGCGAACATGGTCCACTACCGCCATCTCGACCTTGTCGGCAGCACCGGCTCCGGTCTTGTCGATTACGCGGCTGCACTCGAGCTGGCTCGCTCCGGCGTCATCGATCTCGCGCGGCTGCCGAGGACGGACATCGGCCTGGAGGATCTCCCGTCCGCCGTTGCGACATCCGGCGTTGGCCCCGCGCTGCGCACCGTCGTTCGTCTCAGGAGTCAGGCCGCATGACCCCGAACATGGATCCGTTCACGAGATCGGTCGACCTGCTGTCCGGCGCGATCGCCGTGGACGCGGTCATCGAGGATCGGCGCGCGGCGGACCTGCACGGCTACTTCCTCGACGACGCTGATGCCGAGCAAGATCGAGTCATCTATCGCGTCTACGCTGTGCCGGTTCCGGAGGCCAATAACGAGCTCCAATGCTCGACGACGGTGATCGAGCCGGGCCGCATCGGCCGCGAGTACCACATGACCAAAGGGCACTTCCATGCGCATCGGGACCGATCGGAGGTCTACCTCGGCCTTGCTGGCGATGGGCTGCTCATCCTCGCCACCGAGGACGGACGCCATCGGGTCGAGCCGATCCGCAGAGGGACCCTCTTCTACGTGCCCGGCGGCTGGGCGCACCGCAGCGTCAACACCGGCGACGAGCCGCTCGTGTTCTTCTCGGTCTATGTCGGCGATGCGGGACACGACTACGTGGCCGTGGTGGAACGCGGCTTCCCGGTGCGCGTGATGGAAGGCGATGACGGGGCTCCGATGATCATCGAATACGCCGAGCATCGGGGCTGAGGTGCAGCCATGCCAGTCTTCGTCGGATGCGACCTCGGAACGATGGGGAGCAAGGCCGCGGTGGTCGGGGATGACGGAACGATCCTGGGTGCGGCGCTCGAGGAGGTTGCTCTGCACAGACCGCGAGCCGGTAGGGTCGAGCAGGATCCGCTTGAGATAGAGGCGTCAGCTCACCGGGTGATCCGTCGCGCGCTGGATGAGTCGGGGGAGCGCGGGGAGATCGCCGGCATCGCGATCAGCGGCCAGATGTCGGGCATCGCGACGATCGGCGACCGCTTCCAGCCCGTCACGCCCTACGACTCGTGGCTGGACACGCGATGCGAGCCGTACATCGACCGAATGGCGGAGTGGGCAGGACGGGTGGTGGAGCTGTCCGGCTGCCCGCCAACCTACTCGCACGGTCCGAAGATGCTGTGGTGGCGGCATGAGCGCCCCGACGCGTACGCGCAGATCGAGCGCTTCGTTCCGATCGGCTCGTTCGTCGCCGCGCGTCTCGCCGGGCTCCAGGTCGCCGAGGCCTTCATGGATCGGACGTACCTGCACTTCACCAATCTCGCCGACACCGCCGCCGGTCAGTGGTCCGACGAGCTGATCGGGCTCTTCGAGATCGATCCGGCGCGCTTGCCGCGCCTCGTCGAACCGGTCGACATCATCGGTGCGGTGACCGCGGAGGCGAGCTCCGCGAGCGGGCTGCCGCGCGG
>JBOGTC010000036.1:0-7024 GCA_050692055.1 Candidatus Limnocylindria bacterium
CCGGGCCTGGGGCCTGGAGGTCGCGGGCTCCGACCTCCGACCGCAACCGCAAGCCGCCGATCGCAAGCCGCCGATGGACCGCCGCCGCCCGCAAGCCGCCGTGGACCGCCGGCAGCCGCGAAGAAACCCCTATTCGTGCGGTGCGCGCTTGAGGGGCCGGTGCCAGCGCTCGTATGCCTCGTCCCGCGTGCAATCCACGGCGAGCTGCTGGTTCTCCGCTCGCACCTCCGGGCGCGGTACGTAGAGGTCGATCGGCATCAGACCTGCCGTCCGCACCAGCAGGTAGTCGACGAAGACCGCGTCCACGGTCCCCAGCCGGCGGCCGTTCGAGCTCACCAGCGCCTGACCCACCGCGGCCTGGTCCGCAGCTTCGTCGCTCATGCCGTGAGCCTACCCCACGCTCCCCCCGACCACCGCCACACGAAGTGCGCCAGGCACCACCTCCACCGAGAGCGGCAAGGCACCGAACGGCTCCCCATCGAGATGAACGAGTGTCTGCGGGTCGCCATCCACCTGCACGCGGTGCGCAACGCGAATCTCGATCGCCGGATGCCGAACGTGGGTACCGCGGTACAGGTTCGGAATCTGCTGGAGGGCAGCAAGGCGCGAGATGTCGCCGACGATGCAGAGGTCGAGCACGCCGTCATCGGTCCTGGCGTCCGGACAGACGCGCATGCCGCCGCCGTAGAAGGCGCCGTTGGTGATCGCCAAGAACAGCACCGAGCGCCGTTCCGCGACCCCGTCGTCCAGCTTCAGGCTCACCCGCCGATTGCGGAAGCGCCGCAGCTCGTCGAGGGTGGTGAGGAGGTAGCCCGCGCGGCCGCGCTGCCAGGATCGACGCCTTGCCATGGCCGTCGCCACCTGCGCGTCGAAGCCGAGCCCGCCGGCGGAAACAAGGTAGCGGCTCGAGCCACCGGCCCCGACGGCAAGCCCCAGGTCCAGGGCCGCCGTGTCCTCGCCCACGGCCACGGCCCACGCCGCGTCCAGCCGCCCGGGCAGACCCAGGCTGCGGGCCAGGTCGTTGCCGTTACCCATCGGCAGGAGGCCGAGGCTGGGCCGCTCGGCCACGCCTTTCGCACTGGCCGAAGCCGCGACCGCATCCAGCAGCCCGTTCGCCACTTCCTGCACGGTCCCGTCTCCGCCGGCCGCGACGACGCGCTCCCACCCCTCACGGACCGCGACCTCCGCCAGGGACACGGCGTCGCCGGGCGCGCGGGTGATACAGATTCGAGCGCCGGGCACGGCCCGTACGAGCTCGGTCAACGCCGGCACGAGCCGCCGCGCGCGGCCGCCACGAGCAGCGGGGTTGACGATCACGAGCGGGGCAATCGGCATCGACCGATTCTGCGAGTGGCGTCAAGCGCGGTTGCTCGCTACGCTTCGCCCCGTCATGGACCGATGGATGCGACGCCTGGCTCGACTGGTGGGCGCCTCGATGGGCGCCTTTGCCGGCCTGATCGCCATCCAGTTCCTGCGCCTGCGGCGCATGGAGTTCCTGCCCAAGCATCCGGGCTTCTATGTGCACCATGTTGCGCTGCCTGCCGGCGGCGCCGCAGAAGGCGCAGCTCGTCTGCGGCTCGTCGTGCTCGGCGACTCGACCACGGCGGGAGTCGGCGTCCATCGCGCGGAGGACTCGCTCCCCTATCTCCTCGCCCAGCGCCTGGCCGATGCCCGCCGCCGGCCGGTCCAGGTGACCAGCTACGGCTGGGCCGGCGCTCGGGTGGCTGACCTCGTTCGACATCAGCTGCCGCGTGCCCTGCAGCCGTTGCGCGCCACCGAGACCGAGCCCTACCTCCCGGGGGCCGATGCCGTGGCGGTCGTCATCGGCGCGAACGACGCCACGCACCGAACGCCGCCCTGGCGCTACCAGGCGGACCTGCGGACGGTGCTCACCGGCATCCGCGAGGCGGCGCCGCAGGCGGACGTGGTGCTGGCCGGCATCCCCGCCTTCCGTGGCGCGCTGCGGAACGCCGAGCCGCTCATCTTCCTGACCGATCAGTACGCTCGCCTGCTTCGGCCCATCAGCCGCGCCGAGGCGGTGCGCAGCGGCACCGCTTTCGCCAACCTCGCGCGCGACGTGCCGCCGCGGCTCATCGGTCGCGCGGATGCCCTGTCAGTGGATCGGTTCCACCCCTCGGCGATCGGCTATGCAGCGTGGGCGGGGGTCATCGCGGAGGCGCTGCTGGCACCGCGCGAGCCCGTCGAGACCGGGGCCGATCCCCGCATCGAGCCGGCAGGAGCCTAGTCCGACCTGGCCCAAAAGTCCTTGCGCCCAGTCGTGTCCTGATGCGATGCTGGCGGCTCAGGATCCCAACTCAACCACACGTGCCCTGGGGGAGCGCCCACCCTTGCGTCCGGTTGCTGTCATCGCCACCCTCGCGGTGGCTTTCACGGTCTCGCTGGGCCTCGCCGCGCCCGCGCGTGCCACGACGCCTGTCAAGGTGGCGATCATCGTGGGCCCGGTCGGCGAGGAGCTGACCCCGGTCTACATCTCCCTGGCCGATGCGGCCGCCGACGCGGCCGAGACCCGTGGCGCCACCGTGGCCCGCGCCTATTCCCCCGATGCGACGGCCGACAACGTGCTGGCCGCGGTCGAGGACGCCAACATCGTCGTCTACCTGGGCCACGGCGTGGGAACGCCCAATCCGTACTCCGATGCGCCCAGCCCGGCCACCACCAACGGCTGGGGCCTGAACGGTCCCAACGCCGATGACACCCACGCCGATTCCTTCGGCGACGGGAGCCTGGCCTACTACGGCGAGGCCTGGCTGACCGAGCACGCGAAGCCCGCGCCGGGCTGGGTGATGATCTACTCGAACGCCTGCTACGCCCCCGGCGCCGGCGAGGGCTTCGACGACCCCGCCGACGAGGAGACCGCCGCCGCCCGGGTCAGCGCGTATTCCCGCGCGCCGCTGGCCGATCTCGGCGCCAGCGCTTACTTCGCCACCGACTTCTACGCGGGCGCCGCGCAGCTCATCGGCGGCCTGCTCGACAATCCGGGCGCGACCTATGCCGACGTCTTCGCCGCCGAGCCGCGCTACGTCGCGGACGGAGTGACGCGCCTTGACCATGGCAGCCTGGAGGGCGTGGAGGCCTGGCTGCATCGGTCCGCCTATTTCGAGGGCAAGCTCGACTACTGGTATGCCTTCGCCGGCAACCCGGGCGCCAGCTTCGCCGATGGCCTGGCCGGGCGCACGCTCGACCCGGCCGCGGCCGTCGTCGCCTCCCTGGCCGAGGCAGCGGTCGCGCCACTGCAGCCGGTCGACGGGGTCGTCAGCGGCATGGCGTCGAGCTATCCGCAGCAGGCCGGCTGGGAGGGCCAGCCCACCATCGCGTTGCCGGTCGAGATCGGCGGCGGCGAGGCCGATGGCGCGCCGCGCCAGGTCCTGGTCTGCGCCGATCGCTGCGTCACGCTGCCGGTGGTCGACTCTTGTCCCTGCTACGTCGGCAGCGCGGATCAGCGCGTCGCCAACCTGTCGCACGCCGCCTGGAGCCGCGTCAGCGACATGCCGCTCGAGGAGGGCCTGATCGAGGTGACGATCCACCTGTCGCCCATCGCGCCGCCGAACTGGACGGGCACGCCCACCAGCTGACGAGCAACCTCAGCCGACGTTCACCCCGATCGTGTGGTGGCCGCGCGCGCCGTCGGGGGCGGGCTCGGTGCGCTCGTCGGTCTGGACGGTGCCGTCGCCGTCGGTCGCGCGGACGCGGATGAGATGCTCGCCCGGAACGGCGTCCCAGCGATATACGAATTGCACCCAGGTGGCGTCGTTGATGGGCGTCGAGATCTCCGCCTCCTGCCATCCCGATTCGTCGACCTGCACCTCGACGCGGCTGACGCCGCGGTCCGGAGCCCACGCGACGCCCGCCACGGGCACGGTGCCCGCCTCGATCGACGCACGGTCCCGTGGCACGTCGATGCGCGACTGCGTCAGGATCGGTCCCTCCTTGGCCCAGCCGAGCGGAACCCAGTAGGCGTCGAAGGCCTCGAGCGTGGTGAGCTCGATCTCGGAGAGCCACTTCGTGGCGCTCACGTAGCCGAACAGCCCCGGCACGATGAGCCGCGCCGGAAAGCCATGGTCGGCGGGCAGCGGCTCGTCGTTCATCTGCACCGCCACCAGCGCCTCGCGATCATCGGCCAGGGCATGGACGGTCGGGAATCCGGCGGTCCATCCGTCGACGGCGCGGCCCACGATCTGGGTCGCCTCCGGCTGCACGCCCGCCCGCTCCAGCAGCTCCTTGAGCCGCACGCCGGTCCACTTGGCGTTGCCCACCAGGTCGCCGCCCACCTCGTTGCTGACGCAGGCGATGGTCACGTACTGCTCGTGGAGCGGCATGGCCACCAGCTCGTCATAGGTGACCTCGAACGGCCGGTCGACCATGCCGGTGACGCGCAGCCGCCACTCGTCGACGTTCGGCCGTGGCACGAGGAGCGCGGTGTCGATACGGTAGAACCGCTCGTTGGGCGTGACCAGCGGCGTGATCCCAGCCACGTCGAGGGTCGCCCCCGCCGGCAGCGGCGGCGGCGTCTCCACCGGCGTCGGGATGCTGCCGACCTGCGGCGTGCTGACCGCGCCGCCCCCGGCCAGCAGCGAGCGCCCGAGCCAGCCGCTGGTCAGCGCCACGCCGCCAACCGCGATGGAGGTGCCCAGGAATCGGCGTCGGCCCCAGTCCGGCATCTCGGCCGCGGGCTTATGCGCCTCCTCGCCGGAGCGTGCCGCCAGGCGCAGCAGCCAGCCCAGCACGCCGATCGCGATGGCCACGCCAGCCGCCGCCGCCATGAACGTGGTGATCGGCTCCGTCAGCGGGTCGAGCAGGGCCGCCCCCAGCGCCACGATGCCGAAGGCCGCGTACCCGATGCGCGCCACGCTCGGCTGCGTCCGCGCCACGCTCCCCAGCCCGGCCGCAGCGGCCAGCGCCACGGCGACGACGAGCAGCTCGAGCACGAGCTTGTCCGCCTCGCCGACGATGTCGACCACGAACTGCTTGGCGCCGGGCGGCTGCAACGAGATGACCGCATCGCCGATCGAAACCACCAAGCTCGCGGCACCCGGCAGCACGCCCGCCAGCAGCTCGGACGCGCCGAGCGCAGCCGCGCCGGCGGCGACGCCCGCGATGGCTCCTGCGCGGCGTGTCGTGTGGGACGCGTCAGATCGGTCGTTCATCGGTCCATAAGTACAGCGCATTCGTGTGAAGGCCGTACGACATGGTGACCGCGGTCAACGGTGGCATCGGTCTTGCGTATTGCCCGCCCGGAGCCGAGACTGGGGACGCACCATGGCGGGGCTGATCTGGGTCACCGATCGCGAGCCGGGCATCCGCGCGCTCTTCGCGGAGCTGCTGCACGATGCCGAGGTGCTCGACCCCGAGGAGCTGCGCACCCGGCTCGACCTGGGCCAGCGCCCGGACGCGCTCGTCATCGACGGCACCCAGCTCCTGGAGCTCCCTGCCCACCTGACCGATGAGCTGATGCGGTTGCCGCGGCTTCTCGTCTGCACCGGGTTGTCGCTGACCGGCCTTCCGCCTTCGCTCGTCGCCGGCGGTCCCGGCGTCGCGATCCTGGCAAAGCCCTTCTGCGTCGAGGACCTCGAGTCGGCGCTCGAGTGGCTGAGCGGCGTCCCCTCGCCGATCCCGGTCGACGCCTTCACCGCATCCAGCGACTCGCCCGGCGGACGCGGCTCATCGCGGCTCCCCATGGGCGTGCTGGTCCAGCGCCGCCGCCCTCGCCGCCCGCGAGGCACGCTTCCGCCGCATTGACGCGCGCCCCTATCGACCTGCGCTCCGACACGGTCACGCTTCCCTCCGAGCCGATGCGCCGCGCCATGGCCGGCGCCGAGGTGGGCGACGACCAGTACGGCGAGGATCCATCGGTCAATCGGCTGCAGGGGGAGGTGGCGGAGCTGCTCGGCAAGGAGGCCGCCCTCTTCCTGCCCACCGGCACCATGGCCAACCAGGTCGCGCTCCGCACCCTGACCCGCCCGGCCGACGACGTGCTGGTGCCGGTCGAGTCGCACCTCGTGCTGCACGAGACCGGGGCCGGCGCCGCAAACGCGGGGGTGCAGTTCAGCTTCATCGGTGCCAAGGGCCTCTTCAGGACCGATGACGTCGCCGCCGCCATCAAGCCTGCCGGCCACATCGTCTACCCGCCGACGACGCTGCTGGTGATCGAGAACACTCACAACCGCACCGGCGGCGTCGTGTTCCCTCAGGCCGATGCAGAGGCCGCCTGCGCCCTCGCCCGCGACCACGGCCTGGCCACCTACTGCGATGGCGCGCGTCTGCTCAACGCCGCGGTTGCGGCCGACCGTTCCGCGGCCGAGCTCGCGGCGCCGTTCGACCTCGTCAGCCTGTCGCTTTCGAAGGGCCTGGGCGCGCCATCGGGCTCGATGCTGGCCGGCTCGCGCGACGTCATCGGCCGCGCGCACCGATACCGGCGCATGCTCGGCGGCGCCATGCGCCAGGTCGGCATCCTGGCCGCGGCCGGCTCGTACGCGCTGGCGCACAACGTCGATCGGCTGGCCGAGGACCACGCAAACGCCCGCGGCCTCGCGGGTCGGCTGGCGGAGAGCGAACGCATCGGCCTGGATCTCGAGCGCGTGGAGACGAACATCGTCGTCTTCACCGTCGCCGATGCCGGCGCGTTCGTTGCTGCCTGCCGCGAGCGGGGCGTGCTGCTCAACGCCTTCTCGCCCACGCTCGTTCGGGCCGTCACGCATCTGAACGTGGACCGTGCCGCGTGCGATCGCGCCGCCGAGATCATGCTCGAGGCGGCCGGTTGATCGCCGGTTGATTGCGGGTTGATCGCCGCCGCCGCAGCTCCTGGCCGCCGCCGCTCTCCCGCGTCGCGTACGCCGCGTTGCACCACGTGGAGATAACGGGGAAGAAGAGCTCGAATCGGGGCCTAAGTTCCCCGATTCGTGCATGGGATGCAACGGGCGACGAAGAAGAGGCCGATATGGGCGTCTTCTTCCCCGTTAGCTCCACCCCATGCAAAGAACCCGCCCCGCCCCAGCGATCGGACGTG
>JBOGTC010000037.1:0-46256 GCA_050692055.1 Candidatus Limnocylindria bacterium
TCTAGGTCACGCCAACGCTGGGCGGCCTCGCCGTATGCATGGTCGGCTGAGGGCGCACGTTCCAGGGCGCTCAAGCCGGCGCGCAGCGTCAGGAGCGAGGCTTCCGCGTCACGCCCGGCCATCTGGAGCTGCGCGAGCCGCTCGAGCTCCGCTCGTACCGCGTGCGCATCCGCCATCCATAGGGCGGCGCGCGTGGCGAGGGCCTGCTCGTTGAAGCGTTCCTCGCCCAGCGAGGCACCCGCTGCGGCGTGAGCCTCCAGGCGTGCGTCCGCAAGTCGTCCTTCAGAGAAGGCGTGCCACGCGCGTGCATGGTGGACGCTGGCGAGATCCTGCGGGTCGATGTCCGCGTCGAACGGCTCGAGGCCTTCGATCTCGCCCAGCGGCCGACGATCCCCGCGCAGCACGTGGAGGATGCCGGCCACGGCCGCGAGGTCGATCCGGTAGGCGAGGGCGATCTGCCGGTCCTCCAGCTCCCGGTACGTGGCGAGCGCCCACTCCCAATCCCCGGTCTTGATGGCAGCGCTCAGGGCGACGCTGGTCAGCTGGATGGCCCAGTCCCCGAGCCCCATGACCGTCGCGAGCTCCAGCCCCTGGCGCGCGGTGTCCAGCGTGAGCCGAGGGTCGTCGGAAACGGCCAGCCAGGCCAGGTTGTTGCGGGCCCGCAGCTCTGTCGTCAGCAGGCCATCCGACTCGGCGTCCTCCACCGCGCGTCGCAGGTCGGCGAGCCCACCGTCGTGATCACCGGCGCGCACCCGTGCCGTGCCGCGGGTGACGAGCGCGTCAGCCGCGATCGCCGGCAGGTCCAGGCCCTGCGCCGCGACGAGCGCCCGCTCCGCCCACTCGATGGCCTCTGTGTCGCTGCCCACCAGGAGCTTGGCGCGCGCCAGCTGGTCCATGAGCTCCGCCTCGGCCGGCTCGGCCGCGAGCGGGCCCGTGTCCAGCATGGCCGACTGCAGCTCCGCCAGCGCGCGATCGTTCTGGTGCGCCATCAGGAGCAGGCTTGCCAGCTGAGCCTGCGCCCGTCGCGACTCCGGACGTTGTCCCGCAGCGGCTCTGAAGGCGACGAGCTCGCGCAGGTAGCGCTCGCCGATCTCGAACCGCGCCGCCGACCGGGCCGCCGCCGCAGCCTCTTCCCAGAGTGCGGCGCGCTCCTCCGGCTCGACCGTCATGGCGATCGCTCGCTCGAGGTTGCCGAGGGCACGATCCGGAGCATGCATCGCCTGTGCGCGAGCAGCGGCGTGGCGCAGGACCGTTCGCGCGCGCCCGGCGATCGAGGGAGCCTCCGGATGTTGCGGATCGGTCTCGTGGGCGGCAGCCAGATGGCCGGCGATCGCCTCGATCATCTCTTCGTCCTCGAGCGACTCGAGGTATCGGGCCGCGGAGAGGTGCCGCTCACGGCGCTCCGTCCGCGAGATCGTGCGATAGGCGAGCTCACGCACGAGATCCTGGACGAAGTTGAGCTGCCCGAAGCCGGGCGATCGGCGCTCGTCGTCGAGGGTCAGCAGCTCGCGTCGCAGGAGCCCATTGACCTGGGCCCGCAGCGCGGAAGGAGCGATCCGCGCCACCGCCGCCAGCGCATCTGGATGAAACCTGGGGCCCAGCACTGCGGCTGCCATGAGCAGCGAGCGATCCGCCGGCGGAAGGGCGTCCACTCGGGCCGCGAGGATGCCGTGCAGGGAGTCGGGCACGTCGAACCGCTCGAGGGGCGCCGTCAGCCGGGTGCGCCCGTCGTCCCGGACGAGCTGGCCGCGGTCGACCAGCATCCGGACCACCTCCACGGCGTAGAGGGGGACGCCGCCTGCACGCTCAAGGATGTGTCGCACGGCCGGCGAGGGGAGCCCCGGGGCGCGGCCGTCCAGGAGCTGGCGCATTGCCTGGTCCGGAAGGCGGTCGAGGCGCAGGGCCGTGAAGCTTCTCAGGCCCACGCCCCAGCCCGGTCGGCGGTCGACCATCTCTGGCCGTGCCAGGCTCACGACCAGGATCGGATGATCGCGTCCCCATTCGGCAAGGTGCTCGATGAAGTCGAGCAGGCCGGCATCGGCCCATTGGACATCCTCGAAGATGAGCACCGCCGGCGCGACGTCCGAGACGCGTTCGAAGAACCGGCGCCAGGCCGCGAAGAGCTCCTCGCGCTCGAACTCACGGTCTGGAGTCGCGTCGAGCAGCGCCGCGACCCGCGGCTCCATCCAGCCCCGCTCGTCAGGGTCGGGGACAAGCTCGCGCATCGTCGCGTCGAGCTGATGCCGCGCGTGCTCAGGGTCTGCACCCTCCTCGATGTGCGCTCGACGGCGCACCATCTCGCCCACCGCCGCGAATGCCAGTCCATCGCCATAGGCCGGCACTCTGCCGGTGTGCCACATCACGAGAGCCGGCAGGGCATCCAGGTGCCGATAGAACTCCCAGGCCAGCCGGCTCTTCCCAATGCCGGCGATCCCGATCACCGAAGCCAGCCGAGCGCGGCGGTCACGAACCACCGCTTCGAACAACCCGATCAGCTCACGCAGCTCTCCGTCTCGACCGACGAACGGACCAGCGTGCGCCGACGCCTGTCCGCCCGACTCGGTCCGCACGCCAGTGGCCAGGAACGCGTCGACCGGACCGGCCTTTCCCTTGAGGCGCAGCGCGCCCGCTGGCTTCAGCGTGATAGCTGGGCCGAGTGCCTGTCGCGTCTCGGCGCTGACGAGGACGCCACCGGCCGGTGCCTCGGACTGCATGCGGGCCGCGACATTGACCACGTCACCCGAGATCATTCCCTGGCCGTCAGAGCCCACGCTGACTGCCGCCTCGCCGGTGGCCACCGCGGCGCGAGCGGAGAGCGCGGGCCCGAGCGGCGTGGCGCCCAGCCGGCCGACCATCGAGACGACCTCCAGCGCGGCCCGCACAGCCCGCTCGGGGTCATCCTCGTGCGCAACCGGCGCGCCCCACACGGCCACGACCGCATCACCGATGAACTTCTCGAGCGTGCCGCCATAAGTGGCGATCACGGATCGTGCCGACGTGAAGTAGCGCGACTGGATCGCGCGCACCTCTTCCGGATCGAGCGCCTCGGCGATGGGCGTGAAGTTCTCGAGGTCGACGAAGAGGACCGAGATTCGCCGTCGCTCCGCCGGCAGTTGGTCGACAGGCTCTTTCGTCGCGGAGGGGATGGCAGCGCCGCAGCTCGTGCAGAACTTGACACCGGGCGTGAGCAGCGCGCCGCACGCCGGGCACGGGATGGTCACCTGACTGCCGCACTGCCCGCAGAAGCGCGCCTCTTCGGCATTGTCGGAGCCGCAGGCCGGACAGCGCATCCGCAGGCAGTGGCGGCTCAGCGCGAGTCGCCGTCCTCCTGCTTATGGATCATCTGCCCGGCAGCGGCCCCGTCCTCGATGATGAGGGAGCGCATGATGTGCTTGGCCAGCGTCGCCTCGTGATTGATCACCAGCGTTGCGATCTTCGCATTCTCGCGCGGCATCCGCCGGACGCGTCCCTCGATGTCGTTGACCTGACCAGTCATGGCCAGGTGCGGCTTGTGGATGAAGTACTCAGCCTCGCGGTGGCTGCTCTTGAACTGGGCGTAGGTCACGCTGAATGGAGCACGGAGGAAAGCCCTGACGGCGGGGTCCTTCAGAGCCTCGTCGGTGAAGAGCTTCCTGTCGTTGAGGCGCACGAACGTGTTGAATCCCTTGGCGCGACCGTAGCCTGCGCTCTCGCCGCTCGGAAACTGCTCGTACAACGGCTCCTTGTACGATTGCCTACGGCTCTTATCGCCCATCTTGCCTCTGGTCGCCATCGGTGCCATCTCCAATCGGTGCAGGCGGGGATCATATGCCCGCGTGTGCGGGCTGCCTAGGGTGTGGCAGCGCGCCTGCTGTAGGATCGGCCCATGTCGATTCGGGTCCGCATGGCGCCGAGCCCCACCGGGCCGCTGCACATTGGCACGGCGCGGACGAGCCTCTACAACTTCCTCGTCGCCCGCCACATGGGTGGCACGTACGTGCTGCGCATCGAGGACACCGATGCCGCCCGCAGCACGGTCGAGTTCGAGCGCGACATCATCGAGGGCCTGCATTGGCTGGGCATCACCTGGGACGAGGGCCCGCAGGTCGCCGGCGGCGAGGACACCGGTGAGCACGGCCCGTATCGGCAGAGCCAGCGAATGGAGCTGTACGCGCGCGAGGCGGATCGGCTGCTCGACTCCGGCGCCGCCTATCGGTGCTGGTGCGCCCCGGAGGAGCTGGAGGCGGTCCGCCGCGAGCAGGAGTCTCGCCGGGAGCCGCCGCGCTACAACCGACGCTGCCTCAGTTTGACCGATGCGGAGCGCGCCGCCTTCGAGGCCGAGGGCCGCCGGGCCGCCATCCGCTTCAGGGTCGAGGCCGAAACGATCCGCTTCGACGACCTGGTGCGCGGCGAGGTCGAGTTCGACAACACGCTGCTCGGCGACTTCGTCATCGTGCGTGCTGACGGCATGCCGCTGTACCACTTCACCGTGGTGGTCGACGACGAGGCGATGCACATCACCCACGTCATCCGCGGCGAGGATCACCTGTCGAACACGCCGAAGCACATCGCACTGATCCGCGCGCTCGGCTACCGCGAGCCGCGCTTTGGGCACATCCCGCTCATCCTCATGGCAGATCGGTCCAAGATGAGCAAGCGCAAATCGCAGATGGCGATCAGCGCATACCGCGAGCAGGGCTACCTGCCGGAGACGCTCGTCAACTTCCTTGCCTTCCTCGGCTGGTCACCCGGGACGGAGGAGGAGATCTTCACGCTCGACGAGCTGGCCGAGCGATTCGAGATCGGCAAGGTCCACAAGGGCGGCGCCATCTTCGACAAGGACCGATTGGATCACCTCAACGGCGTCTACATCCGCAACCTGACCGATGAGCAGCTGGCCCTCCGCCTGCGGCCGTTCGTTCCTGACGCGGTCGCGGACGAGGATCTGCTGCGGATCGTGCCGCTCGCCAAGGAGCGCCTGGTGCGGCTGAGCGACATCAACGAGCTGGCCGGCTTCGTCTGGGAGCTCGACGAGGTCGTGCGCTCCTGGTACGACGTTGAGCTGCTCTATCCCAAGAAGGGCGGGCCGCCCGAGACCGCCGATGCGCTCGAGCGGGCGCGCGATGCGCTTGCCGAGCTGACCGATGCTGACTTCGCGACCGATCTGCTCGAGCAGCGCTGCCGTGAGGCGGCCGAGGAGGCCGGGATGAAGCCCGGCGACTTCTTCAAGCCGCTGCGGGTGGCGCTCACGGGCAGGGCCGTGTCGCCGCCGCTCTTCGCCTCGATGGAGCTGCTCGGCCGGGATCGAACGCTTGCCCGCCTCGAGGACGCGCTCGACAAGCTGCAGACCGGGAGCCTGGCGTGACCGGCACGGGGCCGCAGCCCGGCGATCGGCCGCGGCGCCTCGACGAGCTTGCGCGGCAGGAGCTCATCGTGCCCATCCGCTCGTCTTCGGGCGAGCCACCCGATCCCGCCTCCGTCACGGTCGAGGCCATGCGCCACGGGACCGATGCCGACGGGGGCCGCTTCCTCGCCGCCTTCAGCTCGCCGGAGGTCTTCGCCGAGTTCGGGCCGCCCGGCAGCGACCATGTCAGCCTCGCGGCTCGCGACCTGTTCGAGCGCGCCGATGCGGCGCAGGAGCGCGTGGTGATCGATGCCGGCGCGCCGACACAGGTCGACCTGTCGGTCGCGGTGCTGCCCTTCCTGGCGGCCGGGATCGACCCGAACAGCCCGGAGGCGATGCGCGCCCGACGGCCGATCGGCGAGCTGCCGCCGCTCGAGGCGCCGGAGGAGATCCCGGAGCCGTTCGCCTCCGAGGCGCGCCGCGCCCTCGAGGCGCTGCCGCAGGTCGAGCGCGCATGGATCCTCCGCGCCGGCACCGGCTGGACGGCGGGGATCCAGATGCACCCGGACGCGGTGCTCGGCGACTTCGATGCCGTTCGGAACGTGCTGCACGGGGTGGCTGCGGAGCACCTCGGCTCGCGTCGCGAGCTGGCGGTCACCGATCTCCGCGCGCCCTCGCTCCGCGATCAGTACGACGCCGTGGCAGCACCCTTCTGGGTCGTTCCGCGCGCCCGGCCCAAGGGCTTCCTCGCGCGCCTTCTCGGCTCCGACTGACGCTTCTTACGGCACGAGGACGATCCGGCCGTCGACGGATCCGTTGCGAAGCCGATCGAGCGCCTCGCGGGCATCGGCCAGCGGCATGCGCTCGACCTTCCAGCGCAGACGCCCCGTTTGGGCGAGCGTGACGACGGCTCGCAGCTCATCGCATGAGCCCCACGCGGTGGTGGTCAGCCAGGCTTCGGCGCCTGGCCGCTCGAATCCGAAGCCGATCTGTCCACCGGCTTCGCCGATGAGCATGATGAGCCCGTTCCGCCGAACGAGCCCGGCGGCAAGGCCCAGGGTGCCATCGGAGCCCACGAAGTCGAAGACGACGTCAGCCGAGCCGCCGAGTGCATCGGCGATCGAGTCGCGGTCGGCGCCGACGAGCGCCGCATCGGCTCCGAGCTCCAGGGCGGCGGTGGCCGGGCGCTCAGCTGCCTCGAGAATCACGGTTCGCAACGACTGGCCGCCGGGCATGGCGCGCAGATACTGGAGCGCGAACTGGCCGAGCGCCCCGGCGCCGATGACCAGCACGCGCGCACCGTCGACGAGCCATGGCGCGGACCGCTGAACGGCGCGATACGGAGTGACGCCGGCATCCGCCAGCGGTGCGGCGCTGACCGGATCGAGGTCGCCCAGCGGCACCAGGTGGCGCGGATGGGGGACGAGCACTGCCTCGGCGTAGCCGCCATCGGCCTGGAAGCCGGGAGAACGGCCCTCCGCGCAGCGCTGTTCCGATCCAGAGCGACACTCACGGCACGCGCCGCAGCCCCAGCCGCCAAAGAGGACCACTGGATCGCCGAGATGCAGGTCCGCCTCGCGGAGGTGGGCCTCGGCCTCGGGTCCGGCCGCACCGACCCAGCCGCTCACTTCGTGACCCAGCGTCACGGGCAGCTCGACGCGCGGCTGCGTGCCATCGGCGATATGGAGATCGGTGCGGCACACGCCACAACCGGCCACCTGCAGGAGCACCTCGCTACCGCGCGGCTGGGGCGCGGGCGCCTCCTCGAGACGCAGCGGCTCGCCGACCGCGTGGAGCCTCGCGGCGCGCATCGAATCCTGTCCGGTCAGGAGCCGGAGCTCGGTTCCTCGGTCGGCGCTGTTGCGGCCGGCACGGGCGGCATCGGCTCGGAGAGCGCCTGCATGAGGCCGTCGACCAGGGACTCCGGGTCGATCTTCTCGATGATGGCGCGCACCTCGCCGTCGCGATCCGCGGCGATGGCCACCGGGCGGGCGACGTTGACGTTCGCCTCCTTGGCCACGGTCGATATGCCGAGCAGCTCCACGGCGCTCCGGCGCTCGTCGCTGAAGAGGAGGAAGGGCAGCTTCGTCTGCGCCACGAAATCGGCCTGCTGCTGCTCCGAGTCACAGCTGACGCCGACCACCACGATCCCCGCCTCGCGCAGTCGATCATGGCCTTCGGCCAGCGCCTCGACCGCCTTCAGACCCTTGCGCCGCGCGGCCGCCTGCAGCGTCGGCGCGCCGAAGAACAGGAACGCCACCGGCTGCTTCGTGACGAAGCTGCGCAGGTTGAGGAGGAATCCGTCGCTGGCCCGCAGGCCCACCGAGGGCAGCTGGTCGCCAGCCTTGACCGTCATGCTCATGCATCGATTCTAGCCGCCCCCAGCCGCAGCCGATCAGGCCCAGGCCGATGCAGCAGCTCGTCGCGCTCGAGCCCGGCGACGATGCGCCGGAACGTCGCGGCATCGGGCGCCGGACCAATGGCTGCCGCAACACCGTCCAGCGCAGCTCGCGCTGCGCCATCCTCGAGCTCATGGCCGGTGGTGCCGGCGAGCGCCCGCAGCAACGCTCCGCGGTATGCGCGATCCGACGCTCGATACGCCGCCTGGCGCGGCACGTTGACCCGCGCGGCATTGTGGCGCGACAGGCAGCCTCGGGCGACGGGACAGGTCTCGCAACGTGGGCGGCGCGCGGTGCAGACTCGGGCGCCGAACTCCATGGCCGCGTGCGTCCAGGCCGCGGCCTCCTGTGCGTCCCGGGCGTCGCCCGCCAGGTCATCCGCGAGCGCCTGGAGTGCCTGCGCCGTGTCGGCGGCTCCGAACCGGCGAAGCAGCCAGCGCCGGACGTTCGTGTCCACGACGCCGACCGACTGCCCGAACGCCAGGCTGGCGAGGGCGCGCGCCGTGTACGGTCCGACGCCGGGGAGCCGTTGGAGGCCCGAGATATCGCCCGGCCATCCATTCGTGGCGACGTGCCGCGCGACCCGCTGCAGGGCCAGGGCGCGACGGTTGTAGCCGAGCCCGCTCCATTCCGCGAGGACCTCCGCCGGGTCGGCCCCTGCCAGCGAGGCAGCCGTCGGGAATCGGTGCATGAAGCGCGGGAAGCGCTCGGCGATCCGGCTCGCCTGGGTCTGCTGCAGCATGACCTCGCTGACCAGCACGGCGTAGGGATCGCGCGTTCCGCGCCAGGGAAAGTCGCGGTGCTCGCGCGCGTACCAGCCCAGGAGCGCGGCGCGGATGGAGCGCGGGCCGGCGGGTCCGGTCCAGTGTGCGGGCGTCTTGCACACTACTGCAACGGCCATGACGCAGAGCCTAGCGCGGCCGACTCCCTCCGAACGTGCCGAGGGGGCATGTAACGACGAAGGAGCCTGCAACGCGCCCTGCATCGGTGCGCTACCGTTGCGGACCATGCGCTACCGCCTCGTCTGCTTCGATGCGGGCTTCACGCTTCTCTCGCCGCGTCGCACGCTGGCCGACGCGCTCTCAGGCGTGCTCACGGAGCACGGCCACACGCTCGGCGAGGAGGATCTGCGGCGCGCCTGGGAGGCAGCGGACAGGTGGTTCTGGGACGAGTACCACCGTCCCGACAACGACACCTGGGGCAGCGACGAGCGCATCAACCAGACGTGGCGGGACTACCACGGGCGCATCATGCGCGAGCTCGGCCTGGGCGAGGCCGCGCCCGACGTGATCGAGCGCATCCTGGCCAGCCAGTTCTCGCCCGACTCCTGGGAGGCCTACCCGGACTCGGTCCCCACGCTGGAGGCCCTGCAGGATGCGCGCAGAGACGGTTTGAAGATCGGGATCGTCTCCGACTGGGGGTCGACCCTGCGCGAGATCTTCGTGGCGCTCAAGATGGACCGATACGTCGACTTCGTCCTCGCCTCGGCCGCCGTCGGGCTGGCCAAGCCGGATCCCGCCTTCTTCCGCCTGGCGCTCGACACCGCCGGCGTCAGCGCGCACGAGGCGATCATGGTTGGCGACTCCTATCGGGCCGATGTCGAGGGAGCGCGCGCAGCCGGCATGGACGCCGTCCTGCTCGACCGCGATGCCTCGGCCGGACCGGCGCTCGTGGCGCCGAAGATCCGGAGCCTGAGCGAGATGGTGCCGATCGTGCTCGCCGCCAGCCGGACCGATGCCGACGCCGCGGTCCCCGCGGACGCCTGAGGCCGCAACGGCCCCGATCGTCGTCGACAAGTTCGGCGGCTCGGTCCTTCGCCGGCCGGAGGACATCGCCGCGGCCGTGGACGTGGTCGCTCGCCAACGTGGCGCAGGCATGCGGCCGGTGGTGGTGGTGAGCGCGTTCGAGGGCGTGACGGATACGATCCTCGGCTCCGCCCGGGCGCTGCTGCCGGATGCGGACGCCTGGCTGCGCGAGCCCGCCCAGTCGCACGACTCGGCGGTGGCCCGCGAGACCGATCGTGCCCTTGCCACCGGCGAGGCGCTGTCCGCGGCGCTGTTCGCGCTCGGCCTGCAGGCCCGGGGGCTGACGGCCCGCTCGTTCTCCGGTGCCGAGGCGGGGATCCGAACGGCGGCCGCGCACCTCGGGGCGGAGGTGCGTCGTGTGCTGTCCCGTCCGTTGCGAGCCGCACTGAACGACGGGCTCGTTCCGGTCGTGGCCGGCTTCCAGGGCATCGGTACCCACGGAGAGCTCACCACGCTCGGTCGGGGCGGAACGGATCTCTCGGCCGTGGTGCTGGCCGTGGCGCTTCGTGCGGACCGATGCGAGCTGTTCAAGGACGTCGGTGGCGTCCTCGAAGCCGATCCTCACCTGGTCCCGGCCGCACGCCTATTGCCGACCGTCGATGCCCTGCAGCTGGAGATGCTGGCCGAGATGGGAGCCGAGGTGATCCATCCGGTGGCAGTCCGCCGCGCGCGCCGTGGGCGCCTGCAGCTCGTGGTTCGCGCCCTCGACGATGGCGCGCCACGGACGGTGGTGCGACCCGCAGCCGCCCACGACGCGGTCGGCGTGCTCATGCTCGCGGTCGACCGCAAGGACCGCATGGCGCGCATCAGCCTGGTCGGGCCGGCGGCGCTGACCCCGGAGCTGCTCCCACTGCCGGCCCATGGCGAAGGGGCCTTCGATGAGGGTGGCATCCGGGTGGTCTGGGCGGACGTGCCGATTTCCGCGGCCGAGGCCGCCGCCCAGCGGGTTCACGCGGCCTTCATGGCTCGCTGAGGCACGCGCCGGCGATCAGGTACTGACAGGGCGGGCTCTCGTGAGCCCGCCCTGTGCCAGGTTGCCAGTGAAGCTAGCGGCGTCGCCCGCGACGCGCCACGACGGTCACGTACGCGCCTGACCCGGCGAGCAGGAGCCCGGCGGCAAGCATGACCAGCGCCAACGTTCCCGTTCCGGCCTGCGTCGCGGTGTCCGGCAGCATGGAGCTGCCCGGCCCGCCACCACCGCCGCGGGTGCCTTCGCCCGCACTCGGCGAGGGGCTCGCGTCGTCGGTGTCGTCACCAGGCGGGTTGCTTGGTGGATTGCTCGGTGGGTTGCTCGGTGGGTTGCTTGGTGGATTGCTCGGTGGATTGCTCGGTGGATTGCTCGGCGTGATGCACCCGTCCACCCAGAAGACCTTGTGCTTCGTGTCGGCTCCCTGCGAGCCGTCGGCATGGACCGTCAGCTTGACGTGCCAGCCCTGGCTCGGGTGCGGCGTGTAGGCCTGCAGCGCGCTCGACAGATCGTAGGTCTGCGACGCGTCCAGCCCGGCCTCGCTCCCACCACCGGAGCTATCGTCCTCACCGATGAAGACCCGATCCTGCAGGAGCAACCCGCGACCGGTTGGCGGATGGGCCTCGAAGATCACCTCGGCCCAGAGGTCTCCCTCATCGAACCCGTAGAAGTCGACCTGGAACTCGCAGCCGACGTGCGGCTCGTTGTTGGGATGGTCGTCGAACGGTCGTCCGTCGATCTTCACCGTCCCGTTGTTGCCCGGCGGATTCTTTGCCGCCGCGGGCGCCGCCATGGCCAGCAGCGCCAGAACGGCGGATGCGACGACGATGAGTCGCCAGAGCCTTCTGACGCTCATCCGATGTGTGGTGCGCGACATTCTTTCCCTCCCTGGTTGTGCTGCAGCTCCGCGTGTCGCCCTCCGTGGTTGACGCGCTCGGTCTGCGACAAGGACTGCACCGTAGCCGATGGTCCCAGCGCGGCCTAGTACCTCTGGCTGTTGGCTGCGGTGGCGATCCGAGAGGTCGCGTGCGATGTGGTGGCGAAAGTCCGATTCAGATCGTTGTGAGGCGTCACCGGATAGTCGGGACCATGGGAGTACGAACGGCGGCCTCAAGCCGCCTCGGGCCACGACCCGCGCCTTCGACGAGCAGTGGGGCTGAGCGCTCCCAGTCCTCAGCGCCGGGGTGAGGGAGGCGTTTCGCGCGCAGTGAGTAGCGGGGCTTCCGAGGCGGCATCCTCCTCGGCCACGGCCTCGTGTTCGGCGACTCGGCCGCGCGGTCGGAGCTGCAGCAGCACCGCCGCGACCAGGATCAGGATGCCCCCGACGAGCTGCAGCTGCGTCGGCTGCTCGGCCAGGAGCCAGGCCGCGAGCGCCACGCCCACGACGGGCTCCAGCGTGGCCAGGATTGCGGCCCGCGACGGGCCCAGCAACCGGATGCCGGTGATGTACGCCACGGTGGGGATGCCTGCCCCGAGCACGCCTGCGACCAGCACCGGCCACAGCGCTTCGAGGCTGGCCACCGGCTGGGCGAGAGCGCCGGCCGAGCCGATGACCACCCCGGTCAGCACGTACACGCCCAGCGCGCCGCTCATCGTCAGCGCGGCAGCCTGCGGCCCGGGCACATGGGGGAATCCGTGCCTGGCGGCCATGACGTAGAAGACCTGCGCCAGGGCGCCCACCAATGCCAAGCCGATGCCCAACGCGTCGAGCTCGCCGATGCCACCGGCCCCGGCCAGCACCAGCACCAGCCCGATGAGCGAGACGCCCAGCGCGGCCCAGCGCGGCCGATCCAGCCGATCGCGGAACCAGGCGACGGACACGACGGCCACGATCGCCGGGTAGAGGTAGAAGACCAGCAGCGCAAGCGCGATGCTGATCCGGTTGAAGGCGATGAAGACGCTCAGGTTGAGGACGGCGTTGGAGACGGCCCCGCCGGCAAGGAACCAGCGGTCCCGGACCGGCAGCGCGCGGAACGGCACCGGTCGCGCCAGTCCGGCCGCCAGCCGGAAGCCGATGAATGCCGCCATCACCACGGCCCCCAGCCCGGCCCGCCACGTCACGAGGGTGAGCGAGTCGACGCCGGCGTCCTCCGCGAACCTGCTCAGCGGCCCGAGCGTGCCGAAGCAGATCGCGGCCAGGATGATCAGCCCCGCCCCGACCAGGCCAGGCGAGGAGGTCAACGCGCAGATACCGGCTCGGCCTGGTCGGCCTCGGCAGCCTTCAGCTCGGCGGCCAGGCGGGCGCGATCGGCGGCCAGCGCATCGGTCCGGTCACGTAGCTCGTTATGGCGCTCGACAAGAGCGCGCACGAGGTCGCCATCGGCATAGACCGATGGGTCGGCCAGGCGCTCGGTCAGCTCGGCAAGCTCGGTGTCGGCGGCAGCGGCGTCGGCTTGGGCTCGTTGCAGGGAGGCGCGGAGATCGCGCGTGCGCCGGTAGCGTGCGTTGCGCTGCTCGGCCTCGTGTCGCTTGCGGGCGGCGGCCGCCTGGGCCGCCTCGTGAGGCCTCGCGGCCTGAGCGACGACGCCGCGCGGGGTGGCTCGCGCGCCCTCGATGGCGCCTCGCGTCTCGATGTCGAGACCGCGCTTGTCGGCGTAGTACTCGAAGTCGCCGCGGTACATCGTGGCCTGGCCACCGTTGACCTCGACGATCGTGTCGGCAACGCTGCGGATCAGGTATCGGTCGTGGGTGATCAGGACGATCGTGCCGCCGAAGGCGTTGAGTGCGTCCTCGAGCACGTCGCGGCTCTTGATGTCGAGATGGTTCGTCGGCTCGTCGAGGCAGAGCAGGTTGGCTGGGTCTGCGAGGAGCTTGGCCAATGCCAGGCGTGTCTGCTCGCCGCCACTGAGCACGCCCACCCGCTTGTCCACCGCATCTCCGGAGAACAGGAAGGCGCCGAGCAGCCTGCGGACCTCGCTGCTGCTCAGTCGCGGCGCCGCGTCGCTCAGCTCGTCGAGAACGGTCTTGGCCGGGTCGAGCGCCTCGATCTGATGCTGCGCGAAATAGGCGACGCGCACGTTGCTGCCGAGGTCCCGCACGCCGCCCTCGAAGGACAGCGTGCCGGCCAGGATCTTGAGCAGCGTCGACTTGCCGGCCCCGTTCGGACCGATGAGCGCCACCTTCTGGCCGCGCTCCAGCTCGAGGTCGAGCCCGTCGTAGACGACGTTGTCGCCGTAACGCTTGGCGATGTCCCGCAGCGTGATCACCGTGCGACCGGAACGTGGCGGCTCCGGAAAGCGGAACTTCACCGGCTTCGCGCGCGGGGCCGGCGCAGCCACGCGCTCCATGCGTTCCAGCGCCTTGATCCGGCTCTGCACCTGCCGCGCCTTGGTGGCCTTGTAGCGGAAGCGATCGATGAAGGCCTGGGTGTGCGCTACCTTGCGCGCCTGACCCTTCGCCGCTGCGTCGAGCTGCGCGGTACGCAGCTCACGCTGCTCCACGAAGTCCGCGTAGTCGCCCACGTACTCCGTCGCGCGCCCGGCGTTGATCTCCAGCACCCGGTTGGCGACGGAGTTGATGAAGTCCCGGTCGTGGCTGACCAGGCCAATGGCCCCCGCATACTCGGCCAGGAATCCCTGCAGCCATTCGACCGATGCCAGGTCGAGGTGGTTGGTCGGCTCGTCGAGCAGGAGCACGTCGGGGTTCTGCAGCAGCAGCCGTGCGAGTGCCACCCGCATCATCCAGCCGCCGGAGAACTCGCCGATGTCGCGTGTCACGTCCGCGTCGGCGAACCCGAGGCCGGCCAGGATGCGCCGTGCCTCCGCCTCCATGCCGTATCCACCGAGTGCCTCGAACCGATGCTGCAGCCGCCCGTACTCGTCCATGAGCTCGGTCAGCTCGGCCTCGTCGGCGGTCTCCTCCAGCTCGAGCTCGATGTGCCGCATGCGGCGCCCGATGCCGGACAGCTCGCCCGCCCCGGCCAGCACCTCGCCCAGCACGCTCCGCCCGCGGCTCTCGGCGACCTCCTGGCGCAGGTATCCGATGACCACGTCCCTGCCCCTCGTGACCGTCCCTGCATCGGGCGCCTGGTCGCCGGTGATGATCTCGAGCAGCGTCGTCTTACCGGCGCCGTTGGGCCCGACGACGGCGATACGGCGCCCGGCCACGATCTGCAGGCCGACGTCGCTGAAGATGTGCTGCGCGGCGTGCGTCTTGGACACGCCCGTAAGGGTCACGAGGCTCATGGGCTGGGGAATGGTAGCCGGTCGGCCCGCCGCCGCCCGCGGCGCCGTGCTGCCGCCCTCTGCGGCCCGCTTCTGCGGTTCGCGGGCACGCGATCCCGCTCGATTCCGTCATATACGACTGGTGGTCGTACTAAGTCCCTTGATGACCTCCAGAACGGCCATTCTTCCGCCACCTACGACTGGTGGTCGTATATGGCGGAAGATCGCGCGATTCTCGCCTTTACGACGACTGGTGATCGCAAATGACGAAACCTCGCCACGCAGGCGGCGTCCTGCGCTCAGGCTCGCTCGGCGACACGCAGCTGGGCGCCGGCGGTGTCGAAGCGCAGCCGGGTGGCCATGCCCGGGACGCCGGCGCCGTTCCACGCCTTCTCCACGGCATGCGCCGTTACGGGCGAGTCACAGATGGCCAGGACGGATGGCCCGGCCCCGGAAAGGCACGCGCCGGCGGCACCGCGCTCGTAGGCGACCTCGATCAGCTCGCGCGCCCCGGGCAGGAGGGGCAGCCGGTAGGGCTGGTGGAGAGCATCGGCCATGGCGTCGCGGAGCAGGCCGGCGTCGGAGGTGATCACGGCCGTGGCGAGCAGCGCGCTACGACCGGCCTGGCGCGCGGCCGTGACGTGGTCGATGGCAGCCGGCAGCGCCGCGCGCATCTCGCGCGTCTGGCTCTCGCGCTGCGAGATGAAGGTGACCGGGATCCAGGCCTCGGGCACGCGGAAGCGACGCAGCTGCGTTCGGCCGTCATCCGCGGCCATCGCCAGCGTGAAGCCGCCGTACATGGCTGCCGCCACGTTGTCGGGGTGTCCTTCCAGGCGGGCCGCGAGGTCGAGGAGCTCGTCCGCGTCGGGTGCGCGCCGGCCGACGCTGGCGCCCAGCACGACCCCGGCGACGATGGCGGCTGCGCTGCTGCCGAGGCCACGGGCGGCCGGGATCATGCTCGATACGTCAAGCCGCCACGAGCCCGAACCGAGGGCGGCGGAGGCGCGAAGACCCTCGCGAAAGGCTCGCAGCAAGAGGTTGGCATCGGCGGGCTCGTCGGCGCGCGGAGCCCCCTCGCCATGGGCGTTCAGGACGATCCCCGTCTCGTCGCCCGGCCACAGTTCCGCGCGCAGCTTGAGGGAGAGCGCCGCGGCGAAGCAATCGAAGCCGCTCCCGAGATTCGCGCTGGAGGCCGGCACGTCGACGCTGGCGATGGGCGGCATGGCGCCGCGAGTATATGCGCCGCCATCACCTTCACTCGGCGAGCCGCTACGTCGTTCGTCGGATCAGCCGTTGCCTGATTGTCCGGCGTACTGATGCGACGCCCTGCGGTGGGCGCAGCCCGCTCGAGTGCCGACACTCGTCACATGACTACAGCCATCGCTTCAATCGACGCCGACGCACCACGGCCTCGTGCATCCGCCGAAGAATGCCTGCGCCGTGATCCGGTCGTGTGGCTGAGCAGTGTGCAGGTCGACGGGCGCCCTCACCTCGTGCCGGTCTGGTTCGTGTGGGACGGAGATCGGATCGTGGCGTTCAGCAAGCCCCACGCGCGCAAGATCGACAACCTGCGTGGTGATCCTCGAGTCATGCTGGCCGTCGGCACGCCCGGCCCGGACTTCGAGGTCGAGCTGATCGAGGCGAACGCCGAGCTTCCCGACCAGGCGGCGGCCGACGTGATGCCGAGCGGCTTCGGCGCGAAGTACCGCGAGCTGCTGCGGCTCGCGGGCCTCAGCGTCCAGCGTTTCGCGGAGGTGTACTCGCAGCCCATCATCCTGCGCCCCACCCGCTTCCTCGGCTACGGCGGCCGCGGCGGCGGCTGGGACCAGTCGGCGGGGATGGCCGCGGAGGGCATGACGGCCTCCTGACGCGCTGGCCGTGGCAGGGTGGGAGCGCCACCGAAGCGTCTCTATGCCGGCGGGCGCATCATCGCGATCTCGGCGTGGCGGAAGCAGCTCACAAGGTGATCGTTGACCAGCCCGGCCGACTGCATGAAGGCGTAGCAGATGGTGGGACCGGCGAAGCGGAAGCCGAGCCGGCGCAGCTCGCGCGACATGGCGACGGAGGCATCGGTCTCGGCGGGCACCTCGGACATCGCGCGCCATCGGTTCACCAGCTGCGAGCCGTCGACGAACGACCAGATGAGGCCGGCGAAGTCATCGGCTTGCAGGTATGCGCGGGCATTGCCGACGAAGGCGTCGACCTTGGCCCGGTTGCGCACGATCCCGGCGTCGGCCAGCAGGCGCGCGCGGTCGGCATCGGTGTAGGCCGCCATGCGCTCGGGCTGGAAGCCGTCGAAGGCGGACCGATAGCCGTCGCGCTTGCGCAGGATCGTGATCCAGGCGAGGCCCGCCTGGGCGCCCTCGAGGCACAGGAGCTCGAACAGCGGCTGCGGGTCTCGGAGCGGAACGCCCCACTCCTCATCGTGGTAGGCGAGGTACAGCGGATCGGCCATGCCGGCCCATGGACAGCGCGCGGGCATCAGATGCCGAGGACGGCGCGAGCGACGAGGAAGTAGACGACCAGGCCGCTGGCATCGATGAGCGCGGTGATCAGTGGCACGCTCATGACCGCGGGGTCCACGCTCAGCCGCTTGGCGGCGAGCGGAAGCACCGAGCCGACGAGCGAGGCGAGCGAGCAGGCAGCCACGAGGGTGAGGCCGACCACCATGGCGATCTGCGCCTCCACGAGCAGGGCGATCGGCGCGTAGGCGAGGACGGCGAGCAATCCGCCGAGCAGCAGCCCGGTCCCACCCTCGCGCAGCACGACCCGGAGCAGGTCGGCGAGCCGGACCTCGCCGATGGCCAGGGCGCGGGTGATGGTGGTGGCCGACTGCGCTCCGGTGTTGCCGGCCGTGCCGATCACGAGCGGAACGAAGAGCGCAAGCGTCACCGCCGCCTGGATCGTCGTCTCGAACGCCGCCATGATCCTGACGGTGATGGCTCCGGCGGTGATGAAGACGAGCAGCCAGATGACGCGGCTGCGGGCCAGCTGCAGGATCGAGGTCGACAGGTAGGGGCGGCCGAGCGGCTCTGCGCCGCCGGTGCGGGCGACGTCCTCGGTGTCCTCCTCCTCGAGGATCTCCATGGCATCGTCGACGGTGACGATCCCGACGAGGCGGTCCTCGCTGTCCACGATCGGCAGCGCGAGCAGGTCGGCGTCGAGCATGAGGCGGGCGACCTCCTCCCGGTCGGCGTCCACTCGGGCGGAGTAGACATCGGTGTCCATGAGATCGCCGATACGGGCGGCCGGGTCGGCCAGCACGACGTCGCGCAGCCCGAGTGCACCGACGAGACGCCGCCGGTCATCGGTCACTGGCAGGGCGTAGATCGTCTCCGCGGACTCGCCGATGCGCCGCAGCCGCTCGAGAGCTTCGGCCGCGGTCATGTCCGTGCGCAGGCTGGCCACCTCCGGCGACATGATTCGGCCCGCCGAGTCCTGGGGATAACCGAGCAGGGTCGCGGTCAGCGCGCGCTCGTTTGCCGACAGTCCGGCGAGCAGGCGACGCGCGACCTTGGCCGGCATCTCCTCGGTCAGGCGCGCTCGGTCGTCGGGGTCCATCTCCTCGAAGAGGGCCAGTACGCTGGTTTCCCGCAGGCCCTCGAGCAGCTCTTGCTGGACCGATGGATCGAGAGTCTCGAAGACCTCGAGCGCCCGGTCCCTGGCCAGCAGCCGGAAGGGGACGGCGCGCTGCTCGCGCGGCAGTCGCGTGAGCGCCTCGGCGGTTTCGACCACGTCCGTCTGGGCCAGCCAGCGATCCATCAGCTCGAGATCGCCACCTTCGACCAGGTCTTCAAGCGTGACGGTGGGAACCGCGTCCGGGGTGCCCGACAGGGTGGGTCGCGTCATGATCGGATGGTAGCCGCCCGAGGCATGCGACTCGTATGCTTGCCGCGTGGACCGTGCCGCGCAGATCCGCCGCCTGACATTCATGTTCGCCGACGTGGAGGGCAGCACGCGCCTCGCGGAGCGCCATGGGTCGGCTGCCGCCGCGACGTTGAGCGCGTATCACGACATCGTGGCGAAGAGCGCTGATCGCCATGGAGGTCGCATCTTCGAGCGTATCGGCGACGGCGCCTATGCCAGCTTCGAGAAGGCGACCGCTGCCGTGGCCGCAGCGGACGAGATCCAGGCGGCCATCGGCTCCGCGGAGTGGGGCAAGGTAGGCCGCGTTCGCGTTCGCCTCTGCGTACTGACCGGCGAGGTCGAGCAGCGGAGCGACCGTTATTTCGGCGCCCCGATGTATCGCGCCGCGCGGCTCCAGCTGCTGGCGAGGGGTGGCGAGACGCTGCTGGCAGCCGAGACCGTGACGGAGCTCGACGGCTGGCTGCCGCCCGACACGGTCCTCCGCGATCTCGGGCCGCAGCGCCTGCGTGACGTGATGGAGCCCGAGCATGTCTTTGCGCTGGTGCATACTGCGCGCGCGCAGCCGGCGGCATCAGCGGCGCAGACACAGCCAACGATGCCGGAGGGGAGCCATACCGTGACCGAGGACGAAGCCCCAATCCGTGTTCTGCTGGTTGACGATCACGCCGTGGTCCGTCGCGGTCTGCGCGGCTTCCTGGAGCTGATCAAGGACTTTGACGTGGTGGGCGAGGCGGAGAATGGCCGCGAGGCGGTGGCGGCGGCGGATCGCCTGGCGCCCGACGTCATCCTGATGGACCTTCTCATGCCCGAGATGGGCGGCCTGGAGGCCATCTCTGCCATCAAGGGCACGCACCCCGAGATCGAGATCGTGGCGGTGACGAGCTTCATCGAGGAGGAGAAGGTCACGTCGGCGCTCGAGGCCGGCGCCAGCGGCTACTTGCTGAAGGATGCCGAGGCGGACGAAGTGGCCCAGGCCATCCGCGCCGCCTTTCACGGCGAGGTGCATCTCGATCCGGCCGTGGCCCGCCTGCTCGCGCAGCGCATGCGCAGCCGCAGGGACGAGGAGCCGGTCGAGCCGTTGACGGCGCGCGAGAAGGAGGTCCTCTCGCAGCTCGCGAAGGGGGCGTCGAACAAGGAGATCGCCTACGAGCTGGGCATCACCGAGCGTACGGCGCGGACCCACGTGTCGAACATCCTCGGCAAGCTCGGCCTGGCCTCGCGCACCCAGGCTGCGCTCTGGGCGGTGGAGCACAAGCTCGCGTAGCGGAACCGATGCCGGCCATCGGCCGTCTGGCGGGTGCATGGACCTGGTTCAACGCGTCACCCTGGTACAGGCGGTTGCCGCGCTGCTGGCGGCCTGCGGCGATCCGGGTCCTGAGTCGAGTGTCGTTCTCGTCCCCGTCCCCACCCAGTCGCCTCCGCCGCTCTTCGGCATCGGCCCGCAGGCATGTCCCGGCGCGCTTCTTGAGGGCATCCTGGTGCGGCATGACGAGGCCGGCCTCGCCGTGGAGCACGCGGATGGGATCTCGTCAGTCGTCGTCTGGCCGCATGGGTATGTGGCCCGCGACGCCGAGCGCCGAGAACTGCTCCACCGCAGCGGCCATGTCGTGGCACGTGAAGGCGACCTGATTCGCGCCGGCGGTGGCTTCTTTCCGCCGAACGACGCCTTCCATCCGTGCGGCGACATCGAAGTCGAGGCGCGGCCCTAGCGCGTGCATTCTCGGCCGCCGCCGGCGGACGGCGTTGCATCTGGCGCGCGTTGCGCTGGCGCCCGTTGCGCTGGCGCCCGTTGCACAGGGTGGAGATAACGGGGAAGAAGTTGCTCTTTGGTACCTCAACTTGGCTGCCTATTGCATGCCATGAGTGCTCCGGGGAAGAAGACCCGGGAATCGGCCTCTTCTTCACCGGTAGCTCCACCTGGCGCAAGCTGCGGCGGCGGCTGCCCCAACGGGCCCGCCCCAACGGGCCCGCCCCAACCGGTGCCCAACTGACGCTGGCACGCACAAGCGAAACGCCCCGTCCGGGATGAGTCGGACGGGGCGCTTGAACACGAGGACTGAACTACTCGACGATGACCGTGCCCGCCATGTCGGGATGCAGGTCGCATCGGAAGAAGTACTCGCCCGGCTCGAGGGCCGGGATCTCGTAGACGATGGTCGAGGTCTCGATCTCTTCACCGGCGAAGAGCGCGTCCGAGGCGGACTCGTCGGTGTAGATGGCGACGTTGTGCGGCATCGCCTCCGTGTTGGCGTACGCCAGGGTGAACGCCTCGCCCGCCGGCACGGTCAGCGTGTCGGTATCGAAGGCCATCGCCGAGCTGGTGATGGTGAGGTCGGCATCGGCCGGGTCGACGTCCGAGGTCGGTGCTCCCGAGGCCGTCCCGCAGGCGGCCAGGACGGCCACCAGGGCCAGCCCGACGATGCCGAAGCGAATGCGCTGCATGTGTGCTCCTTGTAGATGAAGAGCCGATGGGCCGGCGTGCGGCCCATCGGCATCGGTCTGTTCGGCGCTCAGCCGGCTTCCGGTCGGAAGCGGGAGGGCAGGACCGGCGCGACCGAGGCGAGCGCGGTGCGGACCATCCCGACCGGGCTGCCGAAGACGCGGACCATGTCGATCACGAGGAGGGCGATGATCCCGACCTCGATGCCCTTCGTGATCCAGCCGAGCGTGAAGTAGGGGCCCATGACCAGGTAGCCGGCGATGGTCATCGCTGTGAAGCCGGCCAGCGCCAGGCGCGGCAACCAGCTGAAGCGGTGGACGATTGGGGCCGGAACCGCGGCCGCCACCACCATCAGCATGGCGAGGCCGGCGAATCCCGCCGCGTTCAGCAGGAACAGGATTCCCAAGAACGACGAGGTGCCACCCAGGGTGAGGTGGATGTACGCCGTCCCGAGCGTGAGTCCCACGATGGCGGCGGTGAGCAGCGCGCCGGCTGGGCGGCTGCGGAGCAGGTTTGTCACGGCAGTGACCTCCGGTTCGTTGCTCGACGCCGTACATCGGCGCCGGTTTCGACGGGGCCAGTGTCCGGTCCAGGGTGGGTGCCGCGAATCGGGCAAGAGGGTGACGTCCGGGGGCGACATGTGCGGCGGGCCGGGGTGGGCCGGATGACGTAGGCCTCCTCGGCCGCTCGTCGATTCGGGCGCGCGCGAGCGATGGCGTATCCTCGCGCTCACCGATGCCCGATGCCGCCGAGCCGAGCCCGTCACGCGACGACCTTGGCCTTCTCCAGCACGCCGTGGAGGAGGCCGCGCGACTGCTCGATGCGGACGGCGCCATGGTCTACCTCGTCGACGAGCGCCGTGAGCTGCTGCGCTTCGCCGTGGACGCGGGCGTTCGCAACGCGGAGGCTCGGCAGCTCATCCGCGACCTGACCCTTCCCATCGGCACGGGCCTGTTCGGGACGGCGGCCGCGCGCGGCGAGGTCGTGGTCACCGGCGATTATCGCCGTGACCGAAGCTTTCGACACTCGCCGGTCGCGGACCGCATCGTGGCCATCGCCAACATGCGTTCGTTCGCTGTCGCGCCGCTGATTGCCGAAGGGGAAGTGCTCGGCGGCCTGGGATCGTTCACCTCGCGCATCGACGATTTCGACGATGCCAAGCTGGGGCTCCTGCGCGCCCTCGCCGATCACGCGGCAGCGGCCATCTGGAATCGCCGCCTGATCGAGCGTCTCGACCGTTCGCAGGCCGAGCTGGCACATCGCGTCGAGGCGCAGCGGACGCTCGCCGGCATGGCCGCGCAGCTGAGCACGATCCGCGATCCGTCAACGGCGCTCAAGCAGACGCTCGAAGATGCCGTCCGGCTGCTGAACGGCGACGGAGGGCAGATCGGCCTGGTCACGCCCGACGAGGAGGGCGCCATGCGTTGGGGAGACGGGCACTCGCTCGTCCGCGGCAAGCTGACGCCTTTCACGAAAGAGGACCGCACGCCGGTCACCGAGGGCGTCTCGGGCAGAGTGGTGCAGCAGCGCCAGACGAGCTGGACTTATGACTACGTTGCCGATGACTCCTTCGCGCACGCGCCGGCGTCCGACCAGATCGCGCGTGACCTGAACATCCGAGCCGTGATCGCCGCGCCGCTGATCGGCGAGGACGGCCCCATCGGCGCCATCGGCGTTTACGCGGAGCGTCCCGGCGCCTTCGATGCCGATGACGGCGAGCTGATCACCCTCCTCGCCGACCAGGCGGCCGGCATCCTCACCAACTCGCGCCTGTATCGTGAGACGCAGACGTTCGCCGAGCAGCTGGAGCGCCGGGTCGAGGCCCAGCGCGCGCTGGCCGAGATCGCCGCCGAGATCACCTCGTTGCGTGATCCGTCCGCCATCCTGAGGCGGACCGTGGCCGAGGCCAAGCGCCTGCTGGGCGCCGAGCACGTGGTGATCCATCAGGTTCGCGCCGGCACGCGCGAGCTGGCCGATTACAGCGAGCATTTCGGCGCAGGCACCGACACGCCGCCCGTCGACGAGATCACCGTCAGCATCGGGCAGGGAGTCGCCGGGCGCGCCGTGAGCGAGCGCCGCGTCGTCTGGACGGGCGACTACTTGGCCGACGACTCGTTCGCGCACACGCCGAAGGCGGATGCGTGGATCACCCGCTACGGCTACCGCTCGCAGATGGCGGCGCCGCTGATCGGCGAGTCGGGCGCGCTGGGCGACATCAGCGCCTACTCGAGCCGCCCGGATGCCTTCGACACCAACGACGCGGAGCTGCTCGGCACGCTGGCCGCGCAGGCCGCCATCGTGCTCTCCAACGCGAGCCTGTACGCATTGCTGCAGCGCCGCCTCGAGGCGCAGCGCACGCTCGGCGCCATCGCGGCGCAGATCACCGCCCTGCGCGAGCCGGGAGATGTGCTGCAGCGCACGCTCGACGAAGCCGTCCGCCTTCTCGATGCCGACGGCGGCCGGATCGAGCTCGTGGAGCGCGGCGGCCTGCACTGGGCGTTCGGCCATTCCGCCATCGATCTGCCCATCGAGCGCGACGAGGAGGTGGATCCGGTCGAGCTCAACGAGGGCGTCTCCGGTCGGGCCGTGATCGAGCGCCGGGTGGTTCGAACCGGTGATTACCTGGCCGACACCTCCTTCCATCACGCAGAGGCTCCCGACCGCTACATCCGCGAGCACGGTATCCGATCGGTGATGGCGGCGCCGCTCATCGGCGAGAACGGGGCAATCGGCTCGCTCACGGTTCATTCCCAGGCGCGCGACGCGTTCGACGACGAAGGGGTCGAGCTGCTCGAGATCCTCGCCGCGCACGCGGCGGTGGCCGTCACGAACGCGCGGATCAACGACCAGCTGGCCGAGTCGGAGGCTCGCTATCGGTTCCTGGTCGACAACTCGCCGGACATGATCTGGGCCACCGACGTGGACGGCCGCTTCACCTTCGTCAGCGACTCGATCGAGTCGCTCACCGGCCATCGCGCGGAGGAGGCGCTCGGCAGGCACTGGAGCGCCCTGACGGTCCCGGAGTTCATCGGCGAGGTCGAGACGCATTGGGCCGCGATGCGGGCCGATCCGACCACCGGTCACCGCCTGCGCATCGAGATTCCGCACCGCGACGGCGGGCGCGTGCCAGTCGAGATCAGCACCACGCCGACGGTGACGGACGGCCGATTCTCCGGCGCCCACGGCTCGGTTCGCGACATCAGCGAGCGCGAGCGTCTCGAAGGCGACTTGCGCGCGCAGGCCGCTGAGCTGGCGGCAAACCAGGAGCGCGCACACCTGGCACGCGAGCTCCACGACTCGGTTACCCAGGCGCTGTTCAGCATGGGACTCACCATGCGCAGCCTGGAGCTGCTCATGGTCTCCGACCCGGAGGCGGCACGGGCGAAGCTGACCGAGCTGCGCGAGCTGCAGAAGGACGCCCTGGCGGAGATGCGTACGCTGATCTTCGAGCTTCGGCCCGCCAGCCTGGAAACCGATGGGCTGACGCAGGCCATCCGCACCCACGCCGCCGCGGTCCAGGGCAGGACCGGCCTGAACGTGACGGTCGACGCCGAACCGATGGATCGGCTGCCGCTTCCGGTGGAGGAGGCGCTGTATCGCATCGGGCAGGAGGCGCTGCACAACGTCGTCAAGCACGCCAACGCAGGACGAGCCGCGATACGCCTTGAGCGCGAGAGCGACCGCGTTCGGCTCACGGTGGAGGACGATGGCGTTGGCTTCGACATAGACGCGGTGCCGCGCGGCCACATCGGTCTGCTCGGTATGCGCCAGCGAGCGGATCTCATGGGTGGCGAGCTGACGCTACGCACGCAGGCGGGCCGCGGAACGCACCTGGAGGTCACGGTGCCGGCGACGGTACGAGAGCCCGTATCGGCCGAATGACGTAGGCCGTTCAGGGCGCTCTGTCCAATGGACCGATGACAGCCCACCCGCCTACGCTCCGGCCATGTCCGCCGCCCAGCCCGAGTCAGGCGATGCCCATCGTCCGCGGGTGGTCGTGGTGGACCCGGACCGGCGCGTGAGCCGCAGCCTGGCGGAGCTGCTCGAGGTGACGCGCGGGGTCGAGATCGTGGGCCGGGCGGGCGGCGTGCGGGATGCCCTCGAGATCGTCGAGCGCGAGCGGCCGGATGTCGTCGTCCTCGACCCGCGTCTGCCGGACGTTCAGGATGGCTCGGCGCTGATCAGCAGTATCGCCCTGCGCAGGCCGGAGGTTCGCATCGTCCTGACCGGGTGGAGCGACGCGCGTGAGCAGCCCAGCATCGCCGCTCGCGCCACCACATGGGTGAGCAAGTCGGCCACGCCGGAGGAGTTCGTGGCGGCGGTGGTGCTCGCCTGCTGCGCGCCGCCGATTACAGGCCCATCTCCCGTCGGATTGCGTCCAGCTCCGGCGCCACCGGTGTCAGCGAGCCCTCCTCCGCCTGCACGGCATCCGGATCCTTCAGGCCGTGGCCGGTGAGGATGCAGACGACGGTCTCGTCGGGTCCGATGCGGCCCTCGGCCGCCAGCCGCCGAACGCCGGCCACGCCGGCCGCCGACGCCGGCTCGCAGAAGACCCCCTCCAGCCGCACCACGTCGCGCTGCGCCTCGAGGATCGCAGCATCGCTGACCGCCTCGATCACCCCTCCTGACTCGTCGCGCGCCGAGACCGCGCCCTGCCACGAGGCCGGATTGCCGATGCGGATGGCCGTCGCCACCGTCTCCGGCGACTCGACCGGCTCGTCGCGCACGATGGGTGCCGCGCCCTCGGCCTGGAAGCCCAGCATGCGCGGGCGCCTGCGGTCGGGGATCATGCCGGCCTCGGCGTAGCGACTGAAGCCCCGCCAGCAGGCGGTGATGTTGCCGGCGTTGCCGACCGGCAGCGCGACGGCGTCAGGCGCCCGCCCCAGCGCGTCCACGATCTCGAAGGCGCAGGTCTGCTGGCCCTCCAGCCTGTCCGGATTGATCGAGTTGACGACGACCGCAGTGCCCTCCTCGCCGAGGCGCCGGACGGCCGTCAGCGCCGCGTCGAAGTTGCCGTCGACCATCACCAACCGGGCACCGGCCGCGAGCGCCTGGGCCAGCTTGCCGCGGGCGACCTTGCCCGCCGGCAGGATCACGTAGCACGGCAGCCCAGCGGCGGCCGCGTAAGCGGCGGCGGACGCGCTCGTGTTGCCGGTGGAGGCGCAGACCACGGCTCGGGCGCCGGCGCCGACCGCCCTGTTGACCGCGAGCACCATGCCGCGGTCCTTGAAGCTGCCGGTCGGGTTCGTGCCCTCGAACTTCAGAAAGAGGTCGCCCAGCTTCAGCTCGGCCCCCAGATGTCGGGCACGGAGCAGCGGTGTGCCTCCCTCTCCGAGCGTGATTGGAAAGGCCTCGCCGTCGCGGGCGACCATGCCGCGATATCGCTCGAGCAGGAGTGTCGGCGCAGGCATGAGATCGAGTATAGGGTCGCCTATCCTCTTCCCCGATGAGCTGGATCCGATCGGGCTCCACCATGCTGTCCGCCGCCCTGCTGGTCGTGGTGAACGCCATCCCGCTCGTTGGCGTGCTGCTCTGGGACTGGTCCCTCCTGCTCATCCTGGTGCTCTACTGGATCGAGTCCGGGATCATCGGCGTCCTGAACGTCTTCAAGATGGCCTTCGCGCGCGCCCCGGAGCCGGAGCAGCCGCCGGGCGCCGAGGCCGAAGGCGGCCTGCGCCTGACCTTCCGCATGAACGGCGCGGCGCAAGAGGCGTCGCGCTTCGTGCTCATCCCGTTCTTCATCATGCACTACGGCATCTTCTGGGTGGTGCACGGCGTCTTCGTCTTCGCCTTGGCCGTCTTCGCCGGGCTGGGGACCGCCGCGCTCGACCCGGACGGGCCGAGCTCAGGACCGATGGACCCCGGACGCCTCGACACCGGCGTGATGCTGACCGCCGCCACCGGCCTGGCGGCAAGCCACCTGGTCAGCTTCCTCGTGAACTACCTGGGCCGCCGCGAGTACCTGCGCGCCACGCCGGGGGGCCAGATGATGACCGTCTACGGTCGCGTGGTGATTCTGCACCTGACGATCCTCGGCGGCGGGGCGCTCATCGGCAGGTTTGGGACGCCGGTCGCCGCGCTGGTCGTGCTCGTGGTCCTGAAGACGGCACTTGACCTGTCCCTCCACATCCGCGAGCACCGGCGCGCCCAGATCGCCGCGTCCGCTCCAAGCGGTCGGTCCGCGCCTGCGGAACCTAGCGCCCGGTGAGTGCCTCGCGGACGATGCGGACCTGCTCCGCCGCATGCACCGCAGGGTATCCCTCGGCTGGCCGCGATCGTTCCGGCCGCGAAATGTCGGCCAACGGGATCTTGTAGGGAACGAGGTGCCGGATGCGCGGCATCACGAACTTGCGCGCTCCCATGTTGCGTGGCTCCTCCTGGACCCAGGCGAAGGACTCGAGCTTCGCGTACCGTTCCACCACCGCCTGCAGCTCGTCGGCGGGGAAGGGGTAGAGGCGCTCTACGCGCAGGATCGCTACCTCGGGAGCCTGCTCTCGCAGCTCGGAGAGGGCCAGGTCGTAATAGACCTTGCCGCTGCACAGCAGCAGCCGTCGAACCTTCGCCGCCGCCTTTTCATCGGCGGTGAAGCGTGGGTCGTCCAGCACCGCCTGGAAGGCGCCATCGGTCAGGTCAGTGAGGGCCGATGCTGCCTGCGGCAGCCGCAGCAGCGACTTCGGCGTCATGACCACCAGCGGGCGCATGTCCCGGTGCCGCGCCTGGCGGCGCAGCAGGTGGAAGTACTGTCCCGGGGTCGTCGGGTACGCCACGCGGATGTTCCCTTCGGCGCCGAGGGCCAGGAAGCGCTCGATCCGTGCAGACGAGTGCTCGGGGCCGGACCCTTCGTAGCCGTGTGGCAGCAGCAGCGTGAGGCGCGAAGTCTGCCGCCACTTCGCTAGACCCGAGACGAGGAACTGGTCGATGATGATCTCGGCCCCGTTGACGAAGTCGCCGTACTGCGCCTCCCACAGCACGAGCGCCTCGGGGGCGGTGACCGCGTAGCCGTACTCGAAGCCCAGGCAGGCGTACTCGCTCAGCGGCGAGTTGTGCAGCTCGAACGCCGCCTTGGTGCTGCTCATCGTGCGCAGCGGCACGTGGCGCTCGCCGGTCTCCGCATCCCACAGGGCCGCGTGGCGCTGTGAGAACGTGCCCCGCACGGTGTCCTGTCCGGTGAGCCGGATAGGGGTGCCCTCGGCCAGCAGGGTCGCGAAGGCGAGCAGCTCGGCGTGGGCCCAGTCGACGCGTGGCTCGTCGCCGTCGAGCGCGGACGAGCGGCGCGCGAGCTGCTTTATCAGCTTGGGATGCACGGTGAAGCCGTCCGGCACGGACTGCAGCCCGGCGTTCAGCCGACGCAGGGTGTCGGCATCGACGGCCGTCTGCGGCTCGCTGACCTCCTCGGGCGGGATCTCCTCCGAGCCACGGTCGAGCTCGCCCTCGGATGGCTCCTCCGCCCCCTTGCGCAGCGCCGCCTGCTTCCCGGCGAGCTCGCGCTGGGCGGCCTTGACCATCTTCTCCGCCTCGTCGGCGCCGATGACGCCGGCCGACACGAGCTGCTCCTGGTAGCGCTCGCGCACCGACGGATGCTCGGCGATCCGGGCGTACATCGCCGGCTGGCTGTAGGCCGGCTCGTCGCCCTCGTTGTGACCGTAGCGGCGATAGCCCACGAGGTCGATGACGACGTCGTTGCCAAACTGCTCTCGGTACATCATCGCCAGTCGCGCAGCGGCCAGGCAGGCCTCTGGATCATCGGCGTTGACGTGGATGATCGGCGCATTGAAGCCCTTGGCGAGGTCCGAGGAGTAGTCCGTGGACCGCGCCTCGCGAGGGCCCGTCGTGAAGCCGACCTGGTTGTTGGCGATGAGATGAACGGTGCCGCCGGTCGAGTAACCGTCGAGGCGCGCCATGTTGAAGGTCTCCGCCACCACGCCCTGCGCGGCGAACGCGGCGTCGCCGTGGATCAGCACCGGCAGCGTGGAGGCGAAGTTGTGCGTCGCCACCGGTGCAGAGCGGTCGGTCTGGTTCGCCCGCGTGCGGCCCTCGATCACCGGATCGACCGCCTCCAGGTGGCTCGGGTTCGGCGAGAGGACGACCCGCAGCTCCTCGCCCTCGGCGGTGACGTAGCTGCCCTCGGCGCCGAGGTGGTATTTCACGTCGTCGAGCCCGCCCTTGGGGGCCGTGGCGGTGGTATCGGTCCCGGTCCGGCCGGCCTCGAACTCGGCCAGGATGCCCTCGTAGCTGACGCCGACGACATGGGCCAGCACGTTCAGCCGGCCGCGGTGCGCCATGCCGATCATCACCTTGCGCGCGCCATGCTCGGCCGCGTCCTGGATGATGACGTCCAGCATCGGCACCATGGCGTCCAGGCCTTCGATGCTGAAGCGCTTCTGCCCCAGGTAGGCCCGATGCAGGAAGCGCTCGAGCGCCTCCACCTGCACCAGCCGATCGAGCAGCGCGCCCTGATCGGCTGTCTCCATCGGCCGCCGATGCTCGCCTGACTCGATAACCCGCCGCAGCCAGACCCGCTCCTCGTGCGAGCCGATGTGCTCGACCTCGTAGGCGATGGTGCCGGTGTACGTGGCCTTCAGGTTGGGGAGGGCCTCGGCCAGCGTGGCGCCTGGCACGTAGATGCGCATCAGCTCGGCCGGGATGCTGGCCATGTTGACGTCCGTCAGGCCCAGCGGCTCGGGGTTCAGCGCCGGGTCGCCGGGCGGTTCCGCGCCGAGCGGGTCGAGGTGCGCGGCGGTGTGGCCGAAGTGGCGGTAGGCCTTGACAAGAGCCATGCCGGCGGCAACCGCCTTGAGGTCCTCGTATGTCGCGCCGTCGGTGGCCTCGACGGGCGGCGCGCCCGCCGCCTCGGCGGGCGAGGGCTCAGGCCCGGCCGTCGCGAGGTCGCCGACCTGCGCGCCGAGCGAGGTGGCGATCTTGGAGTAGAAGCCCTCCTCGCCGTTCAGCAGCGCGTCGATGCGTCGTAGGAAGGCGCCGGACTCCGCGCCCTGGATGATGCGGTGGTCATACGTCGAGGAGATCGTCATCAGCCGCCGGTCGCCGATCCCGCGAATGGCTCCCGTGGCGACGATGGTGCCCTGGTTCGGCATCAGGCGTGGGACGCTGGCCGTGGTGCCTATGGTGCCGGGGTTCGTGAGCGTGATGGTGGCCCCGGCGAAGTCGTCGGGCGCGAGCCTGTTCGCGCGCGCCTTCTCGACGAGCTCCTCGTAGCGGGCGTGGAAGGCGGCGAAGTCCATTCCGTCGGCGCCCTTGATGACCGGCACGACTAGGAAGCGGGATCCATCCTTCCGCTCGACGTCGACCGCCAGGCCAAGGTTGATTGCGCCCGGATCGACGCGGTAGGCCTGCCCATCGGTCTCGCTGAAGTAGTGGCTCATAGAGCGTTGCTCGCCCGCCGCATGCACGATCGCCCAGCCGATGAGGTGCGTGAAGCTCACCTTGCGCGGCTCGATCTGCGCGTTGAGCTCCCTGCGCCGCGCCTCGAGCGTGGCCACCTCCAGCTCGCGGAAGCTGGTGGCCGTCGGCACCGACAGGCTGGCCGCCATGTTCTGCGCCAGCCGCGCGGCCGGACCCTTGATCAGCGTTGCTCCATCCGGGAGCCGGGCCGGCTCCGGCTCTGCCTTCGGCTTCGGCTGCTCGGTCGGTGCGGCTCCATCGGTCTGCCCGTTGCCTTCCGAAGGCTGGACCGATGGCGCCGCCGGCTCGAAGCCTCCGGCGCCCGAGTCGAACAGCGTGCGCCACTGCGGGTCGACGCTGGCCGGGTCGCGCCGGTACTGCTCGTACATGTCGGCCACGTAGCCGGCATTGACGAGATTCAGGTCACTCAGCGGGTCGTCGGGGGACATGCTCCCTCAAGGATACGGCGCGCGCGGATCCCCGGCGACCGGGACGAGCCGCGTCGCCGCGAGCCAGGCTTCTTGCACCACATGGAGGTATCGGCGAAGAAGAGGCCGCAATCCGGTCCTTCTTCCCCGCGTATGGCACCGCGTGCAACGTACGGGGAAGTTGAGGCGGTCCGGGGCGTCATCTTCGTCGTTACCTCCACCTCATGCAATGCCCGATCCCCAGACAGCGCCCGCCGGCGCCGGCGCGGCTCCGCGAGTTCGCATCGATCGTGTGGACGGGCGACGAATTGCTGGTGTGGGGCGGGAGCGTCGCCGGAGAGGCGCTGGGCGGCTTCAATGACGGCTTCGCATACCGTCGCGGCGAGCCTGCCGCGCCATCACAGCCAACGACCTGTTGGGCCCGAGGCGCCGGAGGCACCCGTTCCCGAGCGATGAGGTCGCGGCGCGGTTTGCGTGCGAGGTAGGCACGAGCCTTGGCGCGAGAGCCGCGCTCGGCCATGCTGTGCACATGACCGACAAGAATGCACCTATCGGATGATCGCGCGCGCCTGGCGCGGGCGCGTGCCCGCGCAGCGGTCCGACGAGTATCTCGGATACCTGCGCGCGACCGGCCTGGCCGACTACGCCGCGACGCCCGGCCATGTCCGGACGCTCGTTCTGCATCGGCTCGTGGGCGACGTGGCGGAGTTCGAGCTGGTGACGTTCTGGGAGTCGCTCGACGCGATCCGGCGCTTCGCCGGCCAGGACGTCACACGAGCTCGCTACTACCCGGAGGACGAGGGCTTCCTGCTCGAGCTGCCCGAGCGCGTCGAGCACTGGGAGGTGGTTGCCGATCCGTAGCATCACGCGACGGCGACCCAAGGCTCTCAGGTGCGATTGGTGCAGATGGGGGCTGAATACGGCGACAACGGCCGAGCGCGCCAGAGGCTTTAGGGCTCCTCGACGCGCTCACGGCGGAAGACGCCACGGGCCAGGAGCACGGCGCCGGCCGCGATCACGATGGCCGGCAGCAGCCACTCCGGCAGCGGCAGCTGCCTCCCGCTGATGCCGATCACCGCCTCGAAGAACACGAAGCCAATGGCGAACAGACCGATCCCGGTCATCATGGACCAGAATCCGGCGCGCGCCATGGAGGCGTTGCGGTCGCGAAGGCCGTAGAGCAGCATCCCGACCCCGCTGCCACCGGGACCGACCAGCGCCCAGGCATAGGCCCAGCTCTCCCAGTGGTCGGTGGCGTTCTGGTACAGCAGCAGCAGCCCGACGATGGTGGTGATGCTGCCGCCGACCGCCAGCCCGCTGCCCCGAGGCGTGGCCAGGCCAACCAGCAGGATGACGACGCCGGGACCGATGACGAAGAACGGCCAGCCCAGCCTGCCGATGTCGAGATCCAGCTGCTGCGCCACGAGCAGTGCAACGCCAACCAGGATGAGGCCGCCGCCGATGAGTGCCGCGGACGGCTGTGGGCGGTCGTGCCCAGGTGCGGACGACGCTGAGCCATTGGTCGAGTCCGGCTCGGGAACCGGCTGGTCGGATGACCGCTCCATCAGGATTCTGATGGTAGCGCACGCCGATGCGCCGTCGCCGCGTGGCATGATCGAGGCGGCATGGACCTCAACGCCGACCTCGGCGAGAGCTTCGGGCGCTGGACGCTCGGGGACGATGCCGCCCTGGTGCGGCACCTGACCAGCGCAAACCTGGCCTGCGGCTTTCACGCCGGGGACTTCATGGTCATGGACGCCTCGGTGCGGCTGTGCCGCGAGGCGGGGGTGGCCGTCGGCGCCCAGCCGGGCTACCCCGACCTCCTCGGCTTCGGCCGTCGCCAGTTGCCCCTCTCGCCGGACGAGGTCGAGAGTGCCGTTCGCTACCAGGTGGGCGCGCTGGAGGCGTTCTGCCGATCGCATGGCGTCGAGATGCAGCATGTCAAGCCGCATGGCGCGCTGTACAACGCCGCGGCTGCGGATCCGGGGCTGGCGGCTGCCATCGCTCGCGCGGTCGGCCGCTTCAGCCGCGATCTCGCGCTCGTCGGCCTGGCCGGCTCACAGCCAATGGCCGGTGCCGCGGCCGAGGCCGGCATTCGCTTCGTGCCTGAAGCCTTCGCCGATCGTCGATACCTGGCCGATGGCTCGCTCCAGCCGCGGAGCGAGCCGGGATCGGTCCTGACTGATCCCGCTCTGGCGGCCGAGCAGGCCGTCGGCATTGCCACCCGCGACGAGGTCACCGCGGCCGATGGCACGCCCGTGCCCGTCGCGGCCGAGAGCATCTGCTGTCACGGGGACACGCCCGGCGCGGTGGCAATCGCGGCCGCGGTGCGAGATGCGCTCGAGCATGCCGGCGTGACGGTGGCCGCCTTCGGCGAGCCGTGATCCGTCCCTTCGGCGACGCCGCCCTGCTCGTCGAGGTGGGGGAGACCCGGCGCGTGCACGCGCTCGCGGCGTCATTGCGAGATCGACTGATCGACGGCGTGGTGGAGGTGATCCCCGGTCTCGACACGCTGCTCGTCGAACTCGATCCGCTGAACGCCGATCTCGCAGCCATCTCGGTGGCGCTGGCGCCGCGGCTGGCCGAGGCGGGTGGCAGCGCGCAGGCGGCCGCCGTGCGGCATCGGTCAATCCCGGTCGTCTACGGCGGCGAGCTGGGGCCGGACCTCGAGGAGGTGGCGCGGCTGACCGGGCTGCCTGCCCACGAGGTGATCGCGAGCCATGCAGGCAGTGAGCTGACGGTGCTGATCTGCGGCTTCGCGCCCGGCTTCGCCTACCTCGGGGGGCTGCCCGAACGGCTGGCCGTCCCGCGCCTGGAGACGCCGCGAACCAGCACGCCGCGTGGATCGGTGGCAATCGCCGGGCGGCAGAGCGGGATCTACCCGGCCGATCTGCCCGGTGGCTGGCGGGTGATCGGCCGGACGCCGGTGGCCATGTTCGATCCGCGGCGAGACCCGCCCGCCTACCTGGCGCCGGGTGACACCGTGCGCTTCGAGCCGATCGACGCCGGCGCGTGGGACGACCACCTGGGCGCGGCGGACGACTGGTGAGCGGTCGACAGATCGAGGTTGTCGAGGCCGGGCTGCTCAGCTCCGTTCAGGACGCCGCCGGGCGTCCCGGGTGGCGACATCTCGGCGTGCCGGTGAGCGGCGCGGCCGACGCATTCAGCGCGCGCCTCGCGAACCGGCTGGTCGGGAACGCGGATCACGCGCCGCTCCTGGAGGCCACGATCATCGGTCCCAGGCTGCGGATTGCTGCCGCGACCCTCGTCGCCGTCGCCGGCGCGGACCTGGACGCCAGGTTGGACGGGCGGTCGCTGGCACCGGGCGAGTCGCGGCCGGCTCGTGCAGGCGCTGAGCTGCGGTTCGAAGGTCGCCGTTCAGGAGCCCGCGCGTACGTGGCCTTCGGCGGCGGCATCCGCGTCGCGCAGGTCCTTGGTTCGGCGTCGACCGACCTGCGATCCGGCTTCGGCGGCCATGCCGGCCGCGCGCTGCAGGCGGGGGACGTCCTCGATCTCGACGAGCCGTCCGGCGAAGCCGGTGCCCGGCGGCTGCGGGTCTCGCTGAGCGACGACCGTGGACCCATCCGCGTGCTGCCGGGTCCACACGCCGGCCGGCTTCCGCCCGATCTCCTCGAACGGCTGTGCGCCGCGGACTGGTTGGTGGGTGCGGAGGTGGATCGTGCCGGGGCCCGTCTCGACGGCCCGCCGATGGGTGAGGCCCGCATGGCCGAGGTCCCGTCGCTGGGGCTGCCACTGGGGGCGGCCCAGCTCCCGCCCGATGGCCGCCCGATCGTGATGCTCGCCGATGGTCCGGTCACCGGCGGCTACCCGGTTGCCGTGTGCGTCGTCCGCGCCGACATCGGACGCATCGCGCAGCTTGTGCCCGGCGACGCTCTGAGGTTTGCGCTCACGACGCCCGATGCAGCAAGAGAGGCGCTCCTTGCGCAGGAGCGCCTCCTCGATTCGCTCGAGCCGGTCGCCGCCAGAGTGGACGGCGACGACGCGGCGTGGGCAGGATCGCTCGACTAGCTCAGCGGCTCGTCGGTCGTCTCCTCGCCCTGTGGCTTGAAGACCAGCCGCGAGGCACCGTCCTGCTGCGCGACGTCGATCATCGCGTTGTCGAGCGGCTCGGCGAGCTGCGGGGCGACGAAGACCTTCATCCCCTCCTGCTCGGTGACCTGGTCGCCGGCCGCCGGTGCATCGGCGAATCCGAGGCCGATCGTGACCTCGCCCGCATCGGCCGCTTCCGGGAAGATGCGCAGGCCGTACTCGTCGGGAACATCCTGGCCGCGGCGCAGCTCGGTCAGCAGCGCGGCGGCTCCATTCGTGATCTGAAGCATGACTCTCCTTAGCTCGGACTTGGTACGAAGGGGTTCCACGGGCCGCAAGTCTGGTGCCAACGCCTTGCACCCCGCTGCGGCGGCGGCGCGATCACCCTGAATCGCTCGGTCATGCGTGCCATCTGCCGCCCCACGGCTTGCGCGAGAGTCACGACGGGGCGCTAGCCGTGAGCGGAAGCCGCTGCTCCGGGACCGATGACCTGGCGCAGCACCTCCGGCCCGACGTTGCGCCCGGTCAGCACGACGGCCACGCGCAGACCACGCACCGCGGGCAGCCGATTGGCGCGCAGGGCGGCGATGCCGAGCACGGCGCTGCCTTCGAGCAGGATGTGCGGAACCTCGAGCGACCAGCGCATGGCGTCGGCGATCTCGTCCTCGTCGACGAGCACGATCTCGTCCACGAGCTCGCGGCACATGGCCCAGGTGACGCTGCCGCGCTCGATGTTGCCGGCCACGCCGTCGGCCAGCGTCGGCGCGATCGGCATCGGTGCCGCCGAGCCGGTCTGGAAGAAGGCATACATCGGCGGCGAGGCCGATGGCTGCACGCCGATGAGCAGAAGGCCGGGCTTGATGGCTTTGGCCCACAGGCCGATGCCCGCGATGAGCCCGCCGCCGCCGATGGGCACCACCATCGCCTCGACCTCGGGCCAGTCCTCCAGGATCTCGACCGCCACCGTGGCCTGTCCGGCGATGACGTCGGGGTCGTTGTAGGGCGGCACGTACACCGCGAGCCCCGCGTCGTCCCGGCGGCGAGCCTCTGCCTCCGCGTCGTCGGTGTCGCGGCCCACGAGCTCGATCGTGCATCGGTCCGTCTCGAGCGTTCGCAGGCGCTCGAGCTTGGCCGGCGACACCGAGCCGCCCACGAGCACGGTCAGGCCCATGCCGTGGCGGGTCGCGGCGGTCGCCACGGCGATGCCGTGGTTGCCGCTGCTGGCCGTCACGAGCCGTGCCTCCGGCCGGGCCTCGACGAGGAGCCCCACCTTGTTGTGGGCGCCGCGCGTCTTGAAGGCGCCTGTCGGCTGGATATCCTCCCGTTTCAGCCGAACCGCTGCGGCGCCGGCGTCGGATGCGAGCTCCGGCGAGGCCTCGAGCGGCGTGCGGAGCGCGATGCTCGCCAGGCGCCGGCGAGCGGCCAGCACGTCGGCCGGGGTTGGAGGGCGTGGCATGGTGATCGGAGTGTAGAGTGCGGCGTCACCAGCGAGGTTCTCACCTCGGTCGCCATACGGGGTCCGGCGCCGCGCGGGAACCGAGGTCAGGCGGCAGGCAAGGGCTCGGGAGCGGGCGCCATGCCGCGCAGGTCCCGCAGGCGGCGGCTGATGCGCATCAGCGAGCCGAGCCGATCCTCGATGCGCGCCCGTTCGACGGGCGTCGCCCAGTGACGCAGCGTGTAGTCGATCTCGTGCTTGTGGCGCGTGGCGGTCGTGAGCAGCTCCTCGATCTGAAGGCGTGCGTCGCGTGGCCGCGATTCGGCGCGGAGCTGGCGGTGGGACTCGAGGATGTCGAGGTAGTACGAGGTGGCGAGCCGATCGAGGTTGCGCTGGGCACCCTGCTCCCATGGCTCCGGCGGGCCGCCGAATCCAAACTTCCGCCACGCGTGCGCCTGCACCTGCTGCATCGGTCCCTTTCCCATTCGCTTGGGTGGCCTCTGCGCGGACGGTAGCCGCCGCGCGGCGCGCGGCCAATGACCGGTCGGGCTATCCAGGCACGTTACGAACGGTGGCGCACGATCCGCACCGCACCGATGCCCACCGGGTCACGAGCGATCGGACCGCACCCGCATCATCGACCCAGGCCGCGATGGAGGAAGGCGGCCATCTGGCCACGATCGACGGTGAGACTCGGGCAGAATCGCCCGTCGGCGCAGCCGGTCGTGATCCCGGCGGCGGCAAGAGCGTTGATGTCTGCCTCGAAGAGGCTGTCGGCGTCATCGCCCTTTGGCGGAGCGCCATTGAACGCGGTCAGGCCGGGAACCGCACGTGGGGCGTGATCTCGGTTGACCACAGCTCGAGCTGATCGGGATCGGGGGTCATGGTATGGAGCATGAAGTACTGCACGCCGGCGTCGACCCTCGCCTGGAGTCCGGCGACGATCTCCTCGGGCGTGCCGAACAGGTACACCGACTCGAGGTACTTTGGCCCGCGCTCCTCGCTCATCACCCGCAGGAAGGCATGGTGCTGCTCCTCGCGGGCGTGAGCAGGATCGTTGGTCATGACCAGGTGCATGAAGTTCTCGTGGGCCACGAGGCAGGTTGCGGGATCGCGTCCGTGCGCGCGCAGATAGGTCTGCAGCTCGGCCCAGTCGCGTGCGATATCCTCCGGTGGCGCCGTGGGCCGCGGGATCCAGCCCTCCGATCGCAGCACGCGGGCCTTCACGGTCTCCACGAAGCGCGGCAGGTCGGGCGAGCTGGGATCGGCGAGTTGGGAGCCACCGCCGATCCAGACGTCGGGACGGCGTGAGGGCGGCGGCTCGACGTACACGTCGCGTACCTGGTAGAAGCGGCCCTCGTAGGTGACCGTGTGCCCCTCGAGCAGGGGCAGCGCGATGTCCAGGATCTCGTCGGTACGCGCGCCACGCTCCGACTTCTTCGTGCCGACCGCCTCGAACTCGGGCGCGTACCAGCCGACCCCGGCGCCGAGGATGAAGCGGTTGTCGGACAGGAACTGCAGCGTCGCCAGCTGCTTCGCCAGCATCACCGGATGGCGGAGGGGGAGGATCGTGATCGACGTGCCCAGGCGCACGCGCCTCGTGACTCCGGCAGCCAGCGCCAGGGTGGTGATGGGCTCGAGCCAGGAGACGGAGTAGAAGCGCCTGGCGGCGAGCAGATGATCGGTGATGAACAGGGAGTCGAAGCCCAGCTCCTCCACGCGTTGCGCGAAATCGACGATCCCCGCGGCACGCTCCGGTCCGTCGCCCTCCCAGATATAGGAAGGGAGGAAGACACCGAATCGCGAGTTGGCTTCCATCGTGGGGCGGCTCCTTTCCAGTCCCGAAGCGCCATGCTGGAGAGCGCGGTACCGTCGTATGCTACAGTAGCAGCAATCGCTTTCTGCAATCGATTTCTACGAGCGAAGCAAAGCGAGGGCCGATGTCGGTCTACGACGTGGCACGGCGAGCGGGCGTGTCGGCTGCAACGGCGTCACGCGTTCTGTCGGGGTCTCCCTATCCGGTGCGCCCGACGACGCGCGAGCGCGTGCTGGTCGCGGCCGCGGAGCTGGAGTTCAGGCCGAACATGCTGGCGCGCGCGCTCGTTACCGCCCGCACTCATACCATCGGCGCGATCGTCCACGACATCTCCGATCCGTACTTTGGCGAGATCGTGCGCGGCCTCGAGGACGCCGCGCGGCTGCGTGGCTACCAGGTCTTCGTCTGCAGCTCCGACCGGGATGCGGCTCGGGAGCTCGAATACGTGCAGTCACTCCTCGACCGGCGGGTGGACGGGGTCGTCTTCGCCGGCGGCGGCATCGAGGATCGCGCCTATAAGGCTGATCTCCGGCGTCTGCTCGACGCGTTCCGCGGCAGGGGCGGCACGGTCGTGCGGCTGAGCCCGCACTCGTATCGAACGCCATCGGTGCAGCCGGACAACCGCGGGGGCGCGAAGGCGATGACGCGGCATCTCCTGGCCCTCGGCCATCGGCTCATTGCGTTCATCGGAGGGCCGCCGCAGCTCACAACCAGCGCCGTGCGCTATGCCGGGCATGAGGAGGCGTTGGAGGAGGCCGGCATGCGCCCGGCGCCGGAGCTCAACGAGCCGGGTGGATTCACCATCGCGGGCGGCGCGAAGGCAATGGCGACCCTCCTGGATCGCTGCCCGGAGCTGACCGCCGTCTTCGCCGCCAACGACATGATGGCCTTCGGCGCGCTTCACGAGCTGCAGCGGCGAGGCGCGACCGTCCCCGATGACGTGTCGGTGGCCGGATTCGACGACATCTACATCGCCGCGCATGCACATCCGCCCCTGACCACCGTGCGGGTGCCGATGTACGAGATGGGCCGTCAGGGTGCCGTGCTCGCCCTGGATCTGCTCGACGGGCGGCGAGCACGATCGCTGCGCCTGCCGACGGTCGTCGTGGAGCGCGCCTCTGTTGGCCCGCCTCGCGGGCAGCGTGGCGCGAAGGGGGTTCCGAAACCACAGCGGAAAGTCGACAAGGAGGCATTGAGGGAATGAACAGGAACCTGGCGACGACGTGGCTCGTGCTCCTCGCCCTGATCATGGTGGCGTGTGGCACGGGCCCAAGCCCCAGCCCAACAGCGGAGGCGCCACCGACCACCGATGAGACTGCCGCCGAGACCGACAGTGCGGCGACGGGCGATCCAATCCGCATCGGCATCTCGCTGCCGCTCACCGGCGACTTCACCGAGCCGGGCCAGGGCGTGCAGCGCGGTTACGAGGTGTGGGCAAGCGACGTCAACGCGGCCGGCGGACTGCTCGGACGTCAGGTCGAGCTCATCGTCGTCGATGACGCTTCCGATGCCAACCGTGTCGTCAGCGACTACGAGCGGCTGATCACCGACGAGCAGGTGGACCTCGTCTTTGGGCCATTCTCCTCTCGGCTGGTGATCCCGGCCTCGGAGGTGGCCGAGCGCTATGAGATGCTCTTCGTGCAGCCGGCAGGTGCTGCGCCCGACGTCTTCAACCGCGGCCTGGAGTACCTCTTCTATGCCGCGCCGGCGACGGCAGACCGGCACGGCGTCCTGTTCGCCGACTACATCCTGGGCCTGCCCGAAGGCGAGCGCCCGGCGAGCGCGGCATATGCCATGCTCGACGATCCGTTCGCCATGGCCACCGCCGACGGCGTCCGCGCCGAGCTCGAGGCGAACGGGATCGAGACCGTGTTCAGCGAGATCTATCCTCCCGAGCAGACCGATTTCGCCACCATAGCGGCCGAGATCGCCGACAGCGGCGCCGAGCTGGTGGTGGGTGGGACGCAGTTCGAGGATGCGGTGGGCCTCGTGCGCGGTATGCAGGAGCTGGCCTTCCAGCCCCAGGCCGTGTTCATGACCACCGGTCCGACGATCCCCGACTTCGACGAGGCGGTGGGCGGTGCGGCGGAGGGCATTTTCGCCCCGGTGGGCTGGTCGCTCGACGCCGAGATCGAGTCGAACGTCGCATTCATCGAGTCGTATCGCGAGATGTTCGATGGCGACGATCCATCGGAGGATCCGGCCAACGCGTACACCGTTGGGCAGGTCGTGTCACAGGCGGTGGAAGCGGTCGGATCGGTCGAGGACCAGGCGGCGCTGCGCGACTACGTTCGAGACAACGAGTTCGACACGGTCGTGGGCCCGCTGTCGTTCAACGAGCGCGGAGAGCCACAGGGCGCGCACATGATCCTGCAATGGCAGGGTGGCGAGATCGAGATTGTCCTGGCCCCTGACGAGTCGGCGGTGACCGCGGAGCCGATCCACCCAAAGCCGGGCTGGTGAGCCCGGCTGCGGACCGCGGCTAGGAGGAGCGATCTCGTGCCATCGGGCTCGCTGCTCCTCCAGGCCGCGGCGCTCGGCCTGCTGACCGGAGGCGTGTACGCGCTGCTCGCCTCCGGTCTCACCCTGATCTTCGGCGTGATGCGCGTCGTGCACATCTCGCACGCTGCGTTTCTCATCCTGGCGGCGTACGTCAGCTACTTCGCCTACACCCTGCTGGGAATCGACCCACTCGTCTCGATGCTGGGTACGGTGCCGCTCTTCTTCGTCATCGGCTACCTCGTCCAGCGGCTGCTGCTGGCCAGGCTGCACGAGAACGTGACGATGATGTCCGTGCTCCTCACCTTTGCCTTCGCCATCAGCATCGAGGGCCTCATCGGCTTCTTCTGGACATCCTCGTTCCGGTCGATCAACGTGGAGTACGCGACCACGGCGGTCGAGCTCGCCGGCGTGCGGCTGCCGACCGATCGGCTCATCGGCTTCGCGGTGGCGATCGTGACGCTCGGGCTGCTGCTCGCCACACTGCGCTACACGAAGTACGGGCGGGCCCTGCGGGCGACGATTCAGCATCCGCAGGCAGCGCAGCTGATCGGCGTCGACACGGGGAAGGTCACCGCCTTCGGGTTCGGGCTGGGGCTGGCGACGACGGCGGCCGGCGGCGCGATCCTGGCGCTGATCATGACCTTCTTCCCCGCGGCGCATTACGGGTGGATCGCGCGGCTCATGGCGATCATCGTGGTCGGCGGCCTGGGAAGCATCCCGGGCGCGGCGCTGGCGGCGATCCTGATGGGCGTGGTCGAGTCGCTGACCCTGGTGCTGATCGACGCCACCTGGGCGGCGATGGTGTTCTACATCGCCCTGTTCGGCGTGCTCATCGTGCGGCCGCAGGGCTTCTTCGGAGGTCGACTTGCTGAGCGCTTCTAGGCGCAGCTGGCTTGGCGCTGCCGCGGTCATCGGGATCGCCGCGGTGGCGGTCGCCTACCCGGTGCTGGTCGAGAACCCGTTCTATCGCTACCTCGGCGTGCTGACGGTGATGTACATGGCACTGGCCATGGGCTGGAACATCATGGGCGGGTCGACCGGCTACGTCTCGCTGGGCCACACCGCCTTCTTCGGCCTCGGCGCGTACCTGACCGGCCTGGCCGTGGTGCGCCTTGGCCTGCCGCCGTTTCCGATGGCGATCGTCGCGGGCCTCGCCGTGACGTTCTTCGCCGTCGGCGTGGGCTATGCCGCGCTGCGCACGCGCGGGGCGAGCTTCGTGATCGTCACGCTGGCGCTGGTGTACATCCTCGGCCTGGTGGCGCAGGGCTGGCGCGACCTGACCGGCGGCTCCATTGGGCTCAGCCTGCCGACCATCGAGGGCTTCGGCGCCGGCGACATCCACGTCCCCTTCTACTACGCCTTTCTGCTCCTGCTGGCCGTCGTGACGGGAACGTCATGGTGGATCGGGCGCTCGAAGTTCGGGATGGGGCTGCGCGCGATCCGCGAGGACGAGGACAAGGCCGAGTCGCTCGGCGTCGACACCATGCGCTACAAGGTCATCGCCTTCGCCCTCTCGGCGGGATTCGTGGGCATCGGCGGCGGACTCTATGCGTACTGGTTCCGCCACCTGGACCCGATCTTCGTGTTCGACATCGTCATCGGCGTGAACATGATCCTGATGGCGCTGATCGGAGGCATGCGAACGCTGTTCGGCCCGATCCTGGGCGCCCTGCTCATCGCGCCCGGCTCCGAGCTGATCGCTGCGCGGCTGGGCGAGACGCAGATCCACCTGTTCGCGACGGGCCTGCTGCTGGCCGTCGTCGTGCTGCTGATGCCGGAGGGGATCATCCCGTCGCTGCGCGACCTCGTCGCTCGCCTGCGACCGCCCTCGGCCAGCATCCGGGAGCAGCGAGCAGGGGAGAACAGCCGATGACCTACTTCGCCACGCAGGGGCTGCACCGCGCCTTCGGCGGCGTGACGGCGGTGGATCGCGCGTCGGTGGAGCTGATCGAGGGCAGGGTCAACGGCCTCATCGGACCGAACGGCAGCGGCAAGACCACGTTCTTCAACCTGGTCACGGGCATGATCCGGCCCGATGCCGGCTCGGTGACGTACCGGGACCGCCAGATCGGCGGCCGCCAGCCGCACGAGATCGCGCAGGCGGGGATCGGGCGCACCTTCCAGGTGACTCGGCTCTTCCCGCGCATGACGGTGCTCGAGAATATGCTCGTTGCGCTGCGGCGAGGTGGAATCGGTTCGCTGCTGCGCAGCGCGCTGCATGGCATCGAGATCGAGCGTGCCGAAGCGTGGCTGCAGCGGGTGGGCATCGATCACCTGCGCGAGGCCGAGGCTCGGCGCCTGTCGTACGGGCAGCAGAAGCTGCTCGAGCTGGCGGCGGTGATGATGGCGGAGCCCGATCTGATCCTGCTCGACGAGCCGGCCGGTGGGGTGAACCCCGTCATGATCGAGCGCATCGCCGATCTCGTCCGCGAGCTGAACGCCGAGGGCCATACGTTCTTCGTGGTCGAGCACAACATGGAGATGGTGATGAAGCTGTGCCACCACGTGGTCGTCTTCCGCGCCGGTGCGCCCATTGCCGCCGGTCCGCCGGACGAGATTCGCGACGATCCGCGCGTGCTCGAGGCCTACCTCGGTGTCTGAGCCCACCGCTCCCGTCCTGGAGCTCGACGACGTTGAGGCGGGTTACGGGCAGGCGGCCCTGGTGCTCCGCGGCCTGTCGGTGAGGGTCCAGCCTGGCGAAGTCGTGTGCCTCGTGGGCCCGAACGGCGCCGGCAAATCGACGGTGCTTCGCGTGGCCAGCGGCCTGCTCCGCCCCAGTGCCGGCCGTGTTCGATTGAACGGGACCGATGTGACCGGCCGCTCGCCGCAGAAGCTCCTGGCGCTCGGCCTGGTCCACGTGATGCAGGGGCACAGCGTCTTTCCCGAGATGACGGTGGGCGAGAACGTGGTCATGGGCGGCTACTCGATCGGCAGCCGTGCCCTGGCCCGCGAGCGGCTCGACGCGGTGCGCGAGCACTTCCCGCTCGTCAGGGACCGATGGAAGACCCTCGCCGGCCTGCTGTCCGGCGGCCAGCAGAAGATGGTCGAGTTCGCGCGCTCGATGATGCTCGACCCGCAGATCCTGCTGCTCGACGAGCCCTCGTGCGGGCTGGAGCCGCGGGCGGTGGCGACCGTGTTTGCCGAGATCGATCGGCTGCGCGGCGCAGGCAAGGCGATCCTGCTGGTCGAGCAGAACGCTCGCAGCGCGCTGCGCATGTCCGATCGCGGCTGCGTTCTCGACCTCGGTCGCGTGGCCATCGACGGGCCCGCTCCCGCGTTGCTCGACGACCCGCAGCTCGGTTCGCTGTACCTGGGCGCCGCCCCGGGGCGCGAGGCGCTCGGCAGCCCGCCGCCGGCCTGATGCGCCTGGCTGATCTGCTCCTGCCGGCTGCTGACGGCTCGCTGCGCCCGTACACGCCCGGCATCGCTCCCGAGCTGCCAGCTCCGGCGCTGCCGCTGCGCAGCCGGGCCGTCCTGGCGGCCGCCCACGTCGTTGTTGACCCGCTGGCCGATGTGGATCCCGGATCGGCATCGGCCGTCGACTGGGAGGCGACGCTTGCCTATCGCCGTCACCTGTGGTCGCTTGGTCTGGGGGTCGCCGATGCCATGGACACGGCCCAGCGCGGCGCCGGGCTGGGCTGGCCGGCTGCGCGAGAGCTCATTCGCCTGGCGACGGCGGAGGCGCGGCTGGTTGGTGGCCGGATCGCCTGCGGCGCGGGGACCGATCAGCTCGAGCCGGGCGGTCGGCATTCGCTGGCGGACGTCGAGCGCGCCTATGCCGAGCAATGCGAGCTCATCGAGCGCGAGGGTGCTCAGGTCGTGCTGATGGCGAGCCGCGACATGGCCGCGGTTGCGGCCGGGCCTGAGGACTACGCGGCCGTGTACGGGCGGCTCCTCGCCGGGCTGTCCCGCCCGGCGATCCTGCACTGGCTCGGAGCGCCGTTCGACCCGCTCCTCGCCGGATACTGGGGCAGCACGGATCTGGACCGTGCGGGCGCGACGCTGCTCGAGATCATCGCGGCGCGTCCCGACCGCGTCGATGGCGTGAAGGTCTCGCTGCTCGATGCCTCGCGCGAGGTCGCCCTGCGCCGCGCGATGCCGGCGGGGACCCGTGTCTATACCGGCGACGACCTCAACTACCTGGAGCTCATCCGCGGCGACGAGGAGGGCCACAGCGACGCGCTGCTCGGCGTCTTCGACGCCATCGCGCCGGCCGCCGCAGCGGCGATCGGCGCCCTGGATGGCGGCGATCTGGAGGGCTACGAGCGCATCCTTGCGCCGACGGTGCCCCTCGCTCGGCACCTGTTTCGCGCGCCGACCTACCACTACAAGACGGGGATCGTGCTCCTGGCGTACCTCAACGGTCACCAGTCACACTTCCGGATGCTCGGCGGACTCGAATCGGCACGCTCGCTCGTGCACATCGCCGAGCTGTTCGTACTGGCCGATCAGGCCGGCATTCTCGCGGATCCGCAGGGCGCAGCGGCGCGCATGAGACCGCTCCTCGAGCTGGGAGGCATCTCGGGGGCCTGAGCCTGGCCGTCCCGGCGCGGGGCCTGCCCTGGACCGCCGCGTGTTGGGCTCGCCGCTTCCGTGTGGCCGCCTTGGGGAGCCGCCCGGATCAGCCGCCGAATTCGAGGCGTATGGACTCGGTATCGGCAAGTATGAGGAGCCGTCCTCGGTCGTCTAGCCACCCGTCGGTGAGCAGGAAGTACTTGCCGCCGGAGCGCTGCAGGAGGTACAGGCCCTCGTAACGGTAGCCATAGGCGCTGTCCGATCCTTCCAGCGGTGTTTCGACCACACCCGTCGCCTCGATGTTCAGGCTGCCGGCACTCAGGAGGGTCACGGCCGGCAGCCGGTCGGCAAGGTGAGCCTGGAGATCTTCCGCGAGCGCATTGCCGCCGAGCTGCGCCAACCGCTCCGTCTGCCAGAACAGGGTGGCGATCAGTAGCGCGCCGACAAGAGCCACGCTCACGCCGCCGGCCCGTTGGTGGTCACCCGCCGCGCGACGCCGCAGGAGGCTGCCGTACGCCGCGCCCCCGATGGCAAGCATCACGCACAGCGGCAGCAGGATGATGCCGATGGGTCTCGCCACCAGGACCAGCACCAGGCCGATGGGCACCAGCACCCACGCCCACCACAGAACGGCCCCAGCGCGGCTCGCTCGCGCCCGCAGCCACGGATCGATTCGGAGCAGCAGCAGCCCGCCAAGCAGCAGCACGATGATCGGGAAGAACAGGATGTCGATGCTGCGCAGCACCAGGTCCTGGGGTGACATCTCGAAGATGCTGACATCGGCCCCGAAGGCGACGGCCTGCGCCTGGCTCCGGACCCAGCCGAAGTACAGCAACAGGGCCGTACCGAGCGCGATCGGGGAGCCGACCGCCCCCAGGATCACAAGCACATCCGGAGAGGAACGCGCTTGGTGCTCGTCGCTGGCCGACGGCCTCGTCAATCCTGGGACTCCGGCGGGCAGGGACCGGTCGGAGTGGCGATGACGTCGTCGGTCGGCGACGCGCTCGGGCCGACCGGTACGTCGATGATGAATCGTGCCCCTGCGGCGTTCCAGCCAGTTGCCGCCACCAGGACGATGCACGCGGACGTTGCGGTGGCTCCCCCATCGACTGTCAGCACCAGAGACCCGCTCTCCAGCACGGGCTGG